>NC_002937.3:0-324623 GCF_000195755.1 Nitratidesulfovibrio vulgaris str. Hildenborough
CGAAGAATGGCGCGGGTTCCGTCAACCTTGTAGCGGGTCGTGTTTCATGGTATGAACCGCAGGTTGAGTCATCAGGTTCCGCACCGGCCGGAGACGTCCGCCGTTGTGGCCCTTCCGGCACTCCACCGCGACAGCCAACCCCCATAGAACGTGCTGCAACAAGCCCTGCGCCAACATCTCAGGCAGACCTGCTCCGAACAGGAACTGCATCAGTGGTTCGACCCTCTCGACCTGCGTCTCGACGATGCGCAGCAGAGGCTCGAGGTGCGTTTTCCGCATCCCCACTTCGCCCGGTGGTTCGAGGCGCAGGCTCTTGAACGCTTCACCGCCGGGGTGCGCGACGTCGTGGGCACGAGTGTGGCACTCGTCTTCCCGGAGGGAATCAAGACCACGGACAGGTCCACAGTCCAGCCCCCCTCGCAGCCCCCCCTTGCCAGCGAGTCCGTCGCCTGCCCCTTCGGTGCCGCGTTCACGTTCGACGCCTTCATCACCAACCGCAAGAACCAGTTTCCCCTTGCCGCCGCGCGCGAGGCTGCGCGCAACGGTCACCAGCGCACCTACAACCCCTTCGTACTGTGCGGTGCCAGCGGCAACGGCAAGACACACCTGCTGCGGGCACTGGCCAACGAACTGGCGGCCTTGTACGGAACGGACGCCGTCTTCTGCGGTTCGGCCGAAGAGTTGCACGACCGTTACAACACGGAGGAACGCCTTGCCATGCGGCGCACTCTCTGCGCGCACAGGGCACTGCTTCTGGACGACCTGCATCGCCTGCGAGCCCTTCCCGACCTCAGGGAGGAACTCACGGCCCTGTTCGACCACTTCTACGACCATGGCAAACAGATGGCCTTCGCCTATGCGGGCAGACTCTCCGATCTCGACTTTCTTGAGGCCCCTCTGCGCTCACGCCTTGAACTTGGCCTTATCGTCGACCTCAAGGAACCCGACCTTGACGTGCGGGTACGCTACATCCACGCCCGGTGCGCCGCCCTGTCCCTGCAGCTGGCACGTGAACACGTGCTCACACTGGCCCAGCGCTGCCACGAATTCCGCCATCTCTCGGGGTTGCTTCTCAAGGTCGCAGCCTACCGTGACATGGTGGGGCGCGACATCCTCGACCGCGAACTCGAGCAGATTCTGCGCAACACCGACAGCGGACCCGAACGGGCCGTGGCACCCGACACCATCATCTCGGCCGCGGCAGAGCATTTCGGCGTCACCCCCCGCGACATCCTGAGCGACAAACGCCAACAGCACATCGTCCAGGCACGTCAGGTGGCCATGTTCCTGTGCCGCGAACTCATCGGCAGCTCCTTTCCCGCACTGGGCCGCATGTTCGGGGGCAAGGACCATAGCACAGCCATGTACGCCGTCAAAAAAATCAAAAAACTTCAGTATGATAACAAAGATATGCACGCTTTGGTCGCTGAATTGAAACGTCGGTGTCTAAACCATGATGGCTGAACGGCAACCGGTAGCGGGTGTGCGTGACGGCTCCTTCATGTCACCATCTCATGACGCAGCACATTCAATCTTTTCGGACAGATGAACAACTTACGAACCTATCTACCGCCTCTACTTCTACAACGAAAAGAAAAAGGAGATCCGTATGTATCTTAAAGTATACAAAGAGGACGTCATCGAAGGTCTCCAGAAGGCGGCCAACATCATTCCCGCAAAGACGGGAGCGGCCTACCTTCGTTCCATATGGCTCAATGCGGCCGACGGCACCCTCTCCGTCATGGCCACCGACTCGAACATCGAATTCAGGGGTACCTATACCGCCGAGGTGACCGAACCAGGTCTTGCCGGGGTACAGGGGCGCGCCTTCGTCGACCTGCTGCGCAAGCTGCCAGCGGGCGAGATCGTCCTGCAGCTCGATGCCGAAGCCAATGTCCTGCGCATCGAGCAGGGCCGCCGCAAATACAAGCTTCCCGTGAACGACCCGGTGTGGTTCCAGAACTTCAGCGACTTCCCGGCCGATGGTGCCGTGGTATGGTCGGGCGACTTCCTTCAGGA
This sequence comes from Nitratidesulfovibrio vulgaris str. Hildenborough, assembly GCF_000195755.1. Lineage (NCBI taxonomy): Bacteria > Pseudomonadati > Thermodesulfobacteriota > Desulfovibrionia > Desulfovibrionales > Desulfovibrionaceae > Nitratidesulfovibrio > Nitratidesulfovibrio vulgaris. The sequence goes on from NC_002937.3 coordinate 2,020, forward strand.
GCTCATCGATCGCATCGCCTTCTGCATCAGCGATGAGGATGCCGTCGAAGCCATCGCCTGCCTCTTCATGAAGCCGGTGGCCGAGGGACGTATCGAAGCCTGCGGCCTGAACGGTCACCAGTTCGCCATGCTCCGCTTCCTGCATGACGACCTCCATGCCAAGCTGCCGGCTGAAGGCGTGCTCGTTCAGAAGAAGTATCTCGGTGAACTCAAGAAGTGGCTCGGTGCCGACGAAATCGAACTGAACATCAGCGAGAAGCGCATGCACCTGCGTACCGGCGACGGACGCGAGACCTTCTCGTTGCCTCTCTCGTCGTACCAGTATCCCGACTACATGAACTTCATCGCCAAGTTGCAGGGCGAAGGCGTCTCCAATCTCGAAGTCGACCGCAAGGAAGGCATGGACGCACTCGACCGCCTGCAGATATTCAACAGCGACAACAACCGTTGCACCTATTTCGACCTTTCGGGCGGAGAGGTGGTGCTGACAGCACAGGGGCAGGACGTGGGGTCGGCCTCCGAATCGCTGGAGGCCAGCTACGACGGCGACATCCGCCGCATCGCCTTCCCCACGCGCAATCTCATCGACATCATGAACCACTACCAGTCCGGTCGTCTGCGCCTCACTCTCACCGGTGCTGAAGGACCGTGCGGCATCTCCGGCGAAGAAGACCCCGAATACCAGGTCATCGTCATGCCCATGAAGATAGTGGAAGAGACCTACTACAGCGAGGAAGAAGTCTAAGATGACCACCGGGACGGGCAACAACTATACCGCAGACAGCATCACCATCCTCGAGGGCCTTTCTGCGGTGCGCAAACGCCCCGCGATGTACATCGGTTCCACCGATGCACGCGGGCTGCACCACCTTGTCTACGAAGTCGTGGACAACTCCATCGACGAAGCCATGGCCGGCTTCTGCTCCAAGGTGGTGGTCAAGCTGCACCTCGACAACAGCGTGACCGTCAGCGACAACGGACGCGGCATCCCCGTGGACATGCACCCCAAGGAGGGCAGACCCGCGGTGGAGGTCGTCATGACCAAGCTGCACGCGGGGGGCAAGTTCGACAACAACGCCTACAAGGTCTCCGGCGGTCTGCATGGCGTTGGCGTGAGCTGCGTCAACGCGCTTTCGGAATGGCTCGAAGTCCGGGTGAAGCGCGACGGGCAACGGTACGGGCAGCGCTATGCCCGTGGCGTACCGCAGGAGGACCTGCGTGTCCTCGGCGCATCCGAAGGCCACGGCACCACGGTGCGCTTCAAGCCTGACGAGGAGATTTTCGAGACCAACCAGTTCTCCTACGAGACCCTGCGCAAGCGCTTCGAAGAACTGTCCTACCTCAACCGCGGGCTTGAGATAGAGTTCATCGACGAACGCAGCGGCGAATCGCACACCTTCTTCGCCGAAGGCGGCATCCGCCAGTTCGTCAAGGACCTCAATTCGGGCGAGACCGGCATCCATCCCATCGTGGCGGGTGAAGGCAAGACCGATGGCGTGGTGGTCGACTTCGCCCTGCAGTACAATGCGGGGTACAAGGAGAACGTGCTCACCTTCGCCAACAACATCCGCACCAAGGAAGGCGGCACGCACCTCGCGGGCTTCAAGACGGCGCTCACCCGCGCCATCAACGGCTATGTGAAGGGGCAGGCCGACCTCACCAAGAAGATGAAGGGCACTGCGCTTTCCGGCGACGACGTGCGCGAGGGCCTCACGGCCGTGGTCAGCGTGAAGCTGCCGCAACCGCAGTTCGAAGGCCAGACCAAGACCAAGCTGGGCAACAGCGAGATAGCGGGCATCGTGGCGGGTATCGTCTACGATCGCCTGAACGTGCATTTCGAGGAGAACCCCAAGGACGTGCGGCTCATCATCGACAAGGCCGTCGATGCCGCCCGCGCCCGTGACGCAGCCCGCCGCGCCAAGGAACTCGTGCGCCGCAAGGGCGCGCTCTCCGACAACGCCCTGCCGGGCAAGCTTGCCGACTGCCAGTCCAAGGACCCCGCGCTGAGCGAACTCTTCATCGTCGAGGGCGACTCCGCAGGCGGTTCGGCCAAGCAGGGCCGCGACCCGTCGACGCAGGCCATCCTTCCCCTGCGCGGCAAGATTCTCAACACCGAACGCACGCGCTTCGACAAGATGCTGGCCAACAAGGAAGTGAAGGCCCTCATCACCGCCATGGGCGCGGGCATCGGCGAGGACGACACGGACTACGACAAGCTGCGCTATCACAAGATCGTCATCATGACCGACGCCGACGTGGACGGTGCGCACATCCGTACGCTGCTGCTCACGTTCTTCTTCCGCCAGTACCAGAAGCTTATCGAAAGCGGCTATCTGTACATCGCCCAGCCGCCTCTCTACCGTGCGCATAACAGCCGCATGGAACGGTTCATCAAGGACGACGCGGAACTCAACAACTTCCTGCTGACCCGCGTGAGCGAGGACGTTGAGGTGAGAACCCCCGGCGGCTGCTCTTTCAAGGGCACCGACATCGTACGGCTCATGCGTTCCATCGAGACGGTGGCTGCGCGCATCCGCGACGTGGAGACGGCGGGCATCTCGCGTGAACTGTTCCTCGGCTTCCTCGAGTATGGCGAGCGCATCACACCGGAATGGTTCGAGCAGCATGACGGCAACGGACTGCGGCCCTGGCTGGCAGGACGTGGCTATTCCATGACGGCTGAACTTGAATCGGGCGACGAGGGCGACCGCACGTTCGTGGTGTTCGAGAACACCAACGGTCACAGGACACGCATCGGTGCGGAGTTCTTCGGTTCGCGCATGTACCGCAGTTCGTGGGATGCCCTCGAGGCCATACGCAGCGAATGCGGCGGGCTCTCCTTCACGCTCGACCGCAAGGGAGAGACCGTGGGTGAGGGTGACATGTTCGACCTGCAACGCATGGTCTTCGAAGAGGCACGCCGCGGTCTGAACATCCAGCGCTACAAGGGTCTTGGCGAGATGAACCCCGAGCAGCTGTGGGTGACCACCATGAACCCCGAAAACCGTACCCTGCTTCAGGTGTCCATCGAGGACGCCGAAGAGGCGAGCGACGCTTTCGAACAGCTCATGGGCGACCGGGTCGAACCCCGGCGCGAGTTCATCGTGCGTAACGCCCTCGCCGTGCAGGAACTCGACATATAGCGTGACGCGCCCGAGACGCGGGGTGGTTTTCGCCCCTGCGCCGGGCCGTGGTTGTCCGCAGCGGGGTTACCCGCCCGTGCCCATGAGGCGCGATAAGACGTGGAGCGGGCCCCGCACGGGGCGCGTCGCCCCGGATCAAACACAACGAGGCAGGCAGTGTCGGAACAGCAACAGATAAGCATCGAGAAGGAGCTCAGGAAATCGTACCTCGAGTACTCCCTGAGCGTCATCATAGGTCGCGCCATCCCCGATGTGCGCGATGGCCTGAAGCCCGTGCACAGGCGCATCATGTTCGCGCAGCACGAACTGGGCAACGCCTACAACAGGCCGCACAAGAAGTCGGCGCGCATCGTCGGTGACGTCATCGGTAAATACCACCCGCATGGCGACTCGGCGGTGTATGACGCCATCGTGCGCATGGCGCAGGAATTCTCCATGCGCGACCCGCTGGTGGACGGGCAGGGCAACTTCGGTTCCATCGACGGGGACGCCGCGGCGGCCATGCGATACACCGAAGTGCGCATGTCGCGTCTTGCGGGCGAGTTCATCGCGGATATCGAGAAGGAGACGGTGGACTTCCGTCCCAACTACGACAACACCCTCCTCGAACCCGTGGTGCTGCCCACGCGCGTGCCCAACCTGCTGCTCAACGGTTCGACGGGCATCGCGGTGGGCATGGCCACCAACATCCCGCCGCACAACCTCGGTGAACTGTGCAACGCCCTGCTGCACCTTCTCGACGACGACGCCTGCACCATCGACGACCTGATGGACCATGTGAAGGGGCCCGACTTCCCCACCGGCGGTTTCGTCTACGCGGGGCAGGGCCTCGTTGACGCCTACACCACCGGGCGCGGCACCGTGAAGGTGCGCGGCAAGGTCGAGATAGAAGAGCGCAAGAAGGGTTTTCAGGCCATCGTCATCCGCGAGATTCCCTATGGCCTGAACAAGTCCAGCCTCGTCGAGAAGATAGCCGCCCTCGTGAACGAGAGGCGCATCGACGGCGTGGCCGACCTGCGCGACGAATCGGACCGCAAGGGCATCCGCGTGGTCATCGACCTCAAGCGCGGCACCATCCCCGATATCGTGGTCAATGCGCTGTACAAGTACACCCCGCTGGAAAGTTCCTACGGCATCAACATGCTGGCGGTGGTGGACAACAGGCCGCAACTGCTCGACCTGAAGTCGGCGCTGTCGCACTTCCTCGAACACCGTCGCGAAATCATCATCCGCCGTACCCGCTACGACCTGCGCAAGGCCGAGGCGCGTGCCCATATCCTCGAAGGTCTGCGCATCGCGCTGGACAACATCGACGAGGTGGTGGCCCTCATCCGTGCTTCGGCGACCCCGCAGGAGGCCAAGGACAGGCTCATGCAGCGTTTCGGACTTTCCGAGGCGCAGTCGCAGGCCATCCTCGACATGCGGTTGCAGCGCCTGACGAACCTCGAACACGAGAAACTGCTCGACGAGTATCGCGAACTTCTGAAGAAGATCGAGTACTTCCGTTCCATTCTCGAGAACATCGAGGTTCTGCGTCAGGTCATGCGCGAGGAATTCACCGAGATACGCGATACCTACGCCACCAAGAGGCGCACCGAAGTGCTCATGGACGAGCTTGAAGGCATCGCCATCGAAGACCTCATCCCCGACGACGACGTGGTCATCACCCTGTCGCGTCGCGGGTACATCAAGCGCACCACGCTGGACAACTACCAGCAGCAGCGCAGGGGCGGGAAGGGCATCGCCGGTCTGCACACCTCGGATGACGACTTCGTGCAGGAATTCCTGACCACCACGAACCACCAGTATCTGCTGCTGTTCACCAACCACGGCAAGATGCATCAGCTGAAGGTGCATCAGGTGGCCGAGGGCAGCCGCACGGCCAAGGGTGTGCACATCGCAAACCTGTTGCCGCTGGAGAAGGACGAATGGGTCACCACGGTGCTTTCGGTGCGCGAATTCGCCGAAGACCGCTTCTTCCTGTTCGTGACCAAGCGCGGCATGGTCAAGCGGTCGTCGGCCTCTCTGTACGCGCGGGCACGCAAGGGCGGACTCATCGCCGTGGGCCTGCGTGATGACGACGAACTCATCATGGTGCGCGAGATACACAACGACGACCATGTGGTGCTCACCACGGGCGGCGGCATGGCGATACGCTTCGCCTGCCCTGATGTGCGCCCCATGGGTCGCAGTGCCACGGGCGTGAAGGGTGTGGCCCTTTCCGGTGACGACAGGGTGGTCGCCTGCGCGGTCTTGCCGGGGGACGACACCTCCACCGAAATCATGTCCATCTCGTCCAACGGCTACGGCAAGCGCACTCGCATCGAACTGTACCGGCTGCAGTCCCGCGGCGGCAAGGGCGTGAAGAACTTCAGGGTCACGCCCAAGACCGGTGATGTCATCGGTGCCATGCCCGTGCGTGACGACGAGGCACTGGTACTGCTCACCTCCACCAACAAGATCATCCGCATGAGCGTCGACGAGGTCCGTAGCGTGGGCCGTGCCACCATGGGCGTCATGCTCGTGCGGCTCGACGAAGGGGCCATCGTCGTCGGCTTCGACCGTGTGGACGAGCGCGAAGTCGTTGAAGAGAGTGCCCCGGCGCAGTCTTCTGAACAGAAGACCGCACCCGAAGGCGGAGACGCCGGAACGGAAGGCACTGCCGGGTAGCCATGCGGCTTCTCGCCATCCTGATACTCTGCATCCTCGTGGCGGCCTGTGACAGGCAGGCCGCCACAGAGGAACTCACCGAGGCGCGTTCCGCCTTCGCCAACCGCGAATGGAACGACGCCGAGCGGCTTCTTGAGGGCTACCTTCGCCGCAACCCCGAAGGGGCACAGCGATGGGAGGCCTGGAACCTGCTCGTGGAAGTGGCCCATCGTGTCCGCAACGATGAAAGGGCCACGGTCGAACTGCTCGAGACGATGTACCTCGAGAATGGTTCCAACCCGGAACGTGCCTACGACATCCTCACGCGACTTGGTGAATTGCTCGAGGCGGGACGCGACTTCAGACGCGCCGCCGAGGTGTGGCCACGCGTGCTGGAGTTGCCGGGGCTCACTCCCGACACGCGGGCCCTGGTCTCCCGGCGGCTTGCGCGCATCCTCGTGATGCAGCGCCGTTTTCCCGAGGCGGAAGAGCGCCTCAAGGCCTGTCTGGACACAGAGGGGCTGTCCACCGAAGGGCGGGCGGGGTGTCTCTACGACCTTGCCGACCTCAACGTGGCCAGCGAACATCTGGACGTTGCCGTAGACCTTGCCACTACGCTGGTCGGTCTAGAAGGGCTCACTCCGGAATTGCGCAGTCAGGCGGGCTTTCTGCTGGCGGATGCACTGGAACAGCGCGGGCGTTTCGCAGAGGCGCTGGAACGCTTCGAGGCGCTACGCGGGGTGTACCCCAATGACATGGTCATCGACACCCGCGTACGTCACCTCAAAGGGCGTCTGGGCCGCAAATAGCCAGCAGCCCGCATTCGCCCCCGGTCGAAGCCCTTTCGGCCGCATATGCCCTCCAGATCACGTCAGCTGGTGTGCGACGATACGCCTCACGGATGCACGGTAAAGGGCCTCATCAGGCTTGGCCCGTTAAGATGAGGTGCGTCACGCTGCCGTGCCTGTTCCCTCCTGTTCCCTCATAGCCTCTTCAGTGAGCCTGCCCACGGGTTGCGCCGTCTCTTTCCTAGGGCACGACCCTCTCGCGTCTTCCTTTCATTCCCTCTCTGTTGTGTCGCGCGTCATCACCGTGCCCCCTTCATGGTGCCACGATGACAGGACAATGCGCGGCCCCCACGACGCGCCCGGTGACACTCCCCACCGGCAGCCTGCCCGAAGGGGTCTTGCCGCTACGTCCCATGACGATGAGTCCGCAGCGCGTATTCTGGGCCACGCGCGGGATGCACGTTGCCGGTTCTCCTTCGACGATGCGTTCCATGTAGCGGATGCCGTGGTCTTCGAGAATATCTCGCACCGGTCCGATGAGGTCGTTGGCTGTCGCCATGCCGAGGGCGTCAGCCTGTTTGGGGTGGCGGTTCGTGGTCGTGTCTTCCGCAAGGGTGGTATCGACGAGAGGTGCCTCGCCGTTCTGTTCCGTCTGGTCTACGCAGTGAAGCAACAACACTTCCGCCCCGCACAGTTGCGCAGCCTGTGCCGCGCAATAGGCGGCGCGATACGAACTTTCAGAGCCATCAACCGGAAGAAGTATGCGTTCGGTCTTCATGCCTGTCCCCTCCTTGAGGGACTTGGCATCACCATAGCGCACCGGAAGCGTCGGGGCAACGGAGAGACGGGGAAAAGACGACATCTTCAGGCAATGGCCCTTCAGCGTCAGGCACAGGGCCAATGAAAAGGCCGCGCCCATCGGGACGCGGCCTGAGGTCTGCGGAAGCGGAACCTAGAATTCGAGGTTGCCCGGTGTGCGCGGGAAGGGAATGACGTCGCGTATGTTGGTGATGCCCGTGAGGAGCATCAGCAGCCGTTCGAAGCCCATGCCGAAACCGGCGTGAGGGACGCTGCCGAAGCGGCGCAGGTCGAGATACCACCAGTAGTCTTCGAGATTCTGGCCCATCTCGTTGATGCGGGCTTCGAGCACGTCGAGGCGTTCTTCGCGCTGGCTGCCCCCGATGAGTTCGCCGATGCGGGGTACAAGCACGTCCATGGCTGCCACGGTGCGCCCATCGTCGTTGAGACGCATGTAGAACGCCTTGATCTCCTTGGGATAGTTGTAGACGATGACGGGTTTGCCGAAGTGTTCCTCGGCAAGATACCGCTCATGTTCCGTCTGCAGGTCGAGCCCGAAGGAGACCGGATATTCGAATTTCTTGCCCGACTTCAGAAGCAGTTCAATGGCCTCTGTGTACGAACAGCGGGCGAAGGGTTCATCGGCAATCTGCCTCAGGCGTTCGACGAGCGTGGTGTCCACAAAGCGGTTGAACAGGTCGAGGTCTGCGGCGCAACGGTCGAGGATGCGGCGCACCACAGTGCGTGTCATGTCCTCGGCGAGGTTCATGTCCTCTTCGAGGTCGGCGAAGGCGACTTCGGGCTCGATCATCCAGAATTCGGCGGCATGGCGCGGCGTATTGGAATTCTCGGCCCGGAAGGTGGGGCCGAAGGTGTAGACCTTGCCGAGTCCCAGCGCCAGCGTCTCGGCCTCAAGCTGCCCGGATACGGTGAGGTTGCATTCCTTGCCGAAGAAGTCGTTCTCGTAGCGGTTGCCCGAAGCGGGGGTGGCACTGCCCTCCACGGGCAGGGTGGTCACGCGGAACATCTCCCCGGCACCCTCGCAGTCCGACCCTGTGAGAATGGGCGTGTGCACGTAGAAGAAACCGCGTTCGCGGTAGAACTCATGGATGGCGAAGGCGGCTTCGGAACGGATGCGGAAGGCTGCGCCGTACTTGTTCGTGCGGGCGCGCAGGTGGGCGATGCTGCGCAGGAATTCGTCGGAATGGCGCTTCTTCTGCAGGGGGTACGTCTCTGCGTCGGCTGCGCCGAGAAGGGTCAGCGTCTGTACACGTACCTCCCACTTCTGGCCCTTTCCGGGCGACTCGACCAGCTCACCGGTGATGTCCACGGCGGCACCCGTGCTGACGGCACCGATGTTCGCATAGGCGGGAATGCCTTCATCCACGATGGCCTGTATGTTCGCAAGGCATGAGCCGTCGTTGATTTCGAGGAAGGAGAAGCCCTTGGCGTCGCGACGTGTGCGCACCCAGCCGCATAGGCGAATCACGGGCTGGGGCGCGGTGGCAGCGAGGGCGTCGACGATCTGCGTCCGTTGCATGGTGTGTGCTCCTTTCCGGGGTGTTGTGCGCTCCCGGGCCGGGGGCGCGGCTTCCGATGGGATTAGGCGTATCCGTGTCCGTGGTCAACCCGTGGCGGAGCTCTCCGGGGGATCCTCCGGGCAGTGCTACGAACAGGGGTGTGCACAGTATCTGTGTCTATAATATGTTTATAATCATAATGTTAGATGTGATATGCACATGTGTTCGCATCCTTGCCTCGACATAATGACACATCAGGCTGGCGTGACGGTTACTGGGTGATGCGGTTCGCATCAAAGCCAATGCACACGGTAACTCAAGTGTATTCTTAATAATACAGGAGTGTTATGTGTTTTATGCACAAAGGAACAGGGAACATGCCGACATGAGGCCCTCTGGAATATGTTCGTCTTGAGACCGTGCTGTGGAATGATGTCGTGCCAATAGAAAAGGCCTTGTGATGTTCCTAATAAATATATGTATATCATGCGATTGACTATGATATGCACATGTGTGCGCACCACTGGTGACAGGCGCAGACACTCTGCTGGCGCACCTTTCCGGTGTCGCCTCAAGCGTGTACTGGGCTGCAATAGGCACGGGAGGGGGGATGAGAGAACTGACGACGGGCAACCCGCGACGTGGCAGGAGAGGTTGTTCTGAAGATGTCGTGGGGGAGACAGAGGAGGCACACCTCTGCAGGGGTGTCGGGCAGACGTGTAGAAGCGCGAAACGATGCGTGATTGTGCTTCAGCCGGACTTTTCAGGGGGCGATGATGTCGGTGCTGAACGCCGCCACGAACCACGGGATGTAGGTGACGAGCATGAGGTCGACCACCAGCACCGCGAGCAAAGGCAGGACGGCACGGGCGAGGGTGGCGAGGGGCACACGTGCGATGCCGCACGAGACCATGAGGCAGACACCGAGGGGCGGGGTGAGCATGCCGATGGAGAGGTTCATCACCACGATCACGCCCAGATGGATGAGGTCGATGCCCATGCGTGGCAGAAGCTGCACAAGCACGGGAACGAGCAGGATGAGGGCGGCAGTGGTCTCCAGCATCGTTCCGGCCAGAAGAAGCAGGATGTTGACGGCAAGCAGCAGCATCCATCCCTCTCCGCCTACGGCAAGGATGGCGTCCGCCAGTGCGGCGGGGATGCGTTCGATGGCCATCACCCATCCGAAGAGGGAGGCTGCGGCGATGATGCTCATGACGACGCCGGAAGTGACAGCGGCATCCAGAAGCAGGGCGGGCAGGCGGCGAAGGTCGAGTTCGCGGTGAGCGAAGAGGCCCACCAGAAAGGCGTACACCACAGCCACGGCTGCGGCTTCCGTGGCGGTGCATACGCCTGAGATGATGCCGCCGAGGATGATGGCGGGGGCTCCGAGCGACCATCCGGCACGCAGCAGGGCGGGCCACACGGCCGCGGGTTCGAAGCGGCGTGTCTCTCGCCCGGAACGCAGCCCTTCATGGACGCACCATGCCGAGAGCGTGATGCCCATGAGCAGCCCGGGCATGACGCCGCCAGCGAAGAGTTTGCCGATGGACGCCCCGGTCAGCGCCCCGAAGACGATCATGGGTATGCTGGGGGGAATGACGACGCCGATGGACCCGGCAGCGGCCTGAACCGCTCCGGCGAAGGCAGGGGAATAGCCGCGGGCCACCATCGAGGGAATGAGGATGGAGCCCACGGCGGCGGTATCGGCTGCCGCAGACCCTGACACCCCTGCGAAGAACATGGATGACACCACCGAGACCACGGCGAGACCGCCCGGAAGGTGCCCCACAAGCGTGTCGGCAAGTCGGACGATGCGCTGCGAAATGCCCCCCGCGCTCATAAGCTGCCCGGCTGTCATGAAGAGCGGTACGGCCAGCAGGGGAAAGCTGTCGGCCCCGGCGTACAGCCGTTGAACCGCCACCATGGGGTCCATGCCTCCCTTGATGAGCAGCGCGGCGAAGGCCGAGGCACCCACCGCCAGCATGATGGGGGCGTTGCAGGCGAAGAGCAGGCCCAGCATCCCGAAGAGCACCAGCGCGGTCATGGGCGGTCCCCGGTGGGCGAGGGGGTGTCTGATGCGTGGTCTGCAAGACCGTCGTCTCCACCGCCCTGTCGGTCTCCTGTGGCGTGTCTGGCCAGTATTGCCAGCACATGCAGCATGGACAGCGCCCCGCCAACGGGCAAGGGCAATGCCGGAATGAGCCGTGACAGGCCGAGTGCGGGTGTGGACTGATGGCGAACGAACCACGCGAAGCGTGCGCCGTGCCATGCCAGCAAGGCAAAGAAGGCCAGTGCCGCCAGAAGCACCAGCATGTGCGTGACGTGACGTCCGCGCCTGGGAAGATGCCGGACAAGGGCATCCATGCCGGGATGCGCCCCTGCGCGCACCGCTACGGCGCAACCGATGAAGGTGAGTTGCACAAGCAGGATGCGGCCCAATTCCTCCGACCAGAAAAGGGACTCGTTGAGTGCGTAGCGGGAGAAGACCTGTACGGCCACCAGCACGGCCATGCCTGCCATGGCGGTGATGAGCCAAAGCCGTGCCGCACGGTCCGCCTTTTCGCTGGCCGTATCCAGAAGACGGGCAGTCAGCCGCAGGGCGCACATGATCAGCCCCTCTTGGTCGGTCGCGGTCGGGGAATGGCTGGATGATGACGCATGGGAGGGGTCACCTAGCCCTTGTGGCCGCCATGAGGTCTTCGAGCGCCTTGCGCACCCCCTTGTGCTCGAACAGCGCGCTTCCGGACAGAGGCTGCACGCGTTGCCTGAAGGTGGCGATGTCGGGCCGTTCAATCACCTGCATCCCGGCCGTGCGAAGCTGTTCGAGGTAGGCCGCGTCGCGCTGGCGACTCCATGTACGCTGCCAGAGGGCGGCGTCTTGCATGCAGGAGGCCAGGAGTCGGCGGTCATTCGCAGGCAAGGCCTCGAACCACGCGAGATTGGCGAGGTCGGTGTGCGTGGAGTAGACATGCCCAGTCAGCGAAAGATGCTTCTGCACCTCATTGAGGCGGTATTCGGCGATGACCCATAGCGGGTTCTCCTGCCCGTCGAGGGTGCCCTGTTGCAATTCGGCGTAGATGGGCCACCCCATGGGGGTGGGGTTTGCACCGAGCGTGCGCCACAGTTCACGGTGCACCTGCGATTCCATGACGCGAATCTTGAGGCCGCGAACGTCGTCCGGGGTCATCACCGGGCGGATGCTGTTGGTCAGGTGGCGGAAGCCGTTCTCGGAGAAGTGAAGTCCCTTGAAGCCGGCGGTGGAAAGCCTGTCGAGCAGTCCGCGTCCCACGGGGCCGTCGAGCACCCTGTCTGCTGTGGTTGTGTCGGTGAAGAGGAACGGGAAATCCAGTGCGGCCATCTCCGGTACGAAGGCGTCGAGTGTTCCCGTGGTGACGATGGCCATCTGCACGGCCCCCAGCTGTACCTGCTGGAGGATGTCGGTCTCCGTACCCAGAGAGGCGCTGTGATGCAGGACGACATTGAACCTCTTGTCCGACCTCTCGGCGAGAAGCTGTGCGAAACGTTCAGCGCAGACGTATTGTGCCGAACCGGGCTTGGTGACCACGGCGAGGGTGATGTCCTCTGCTGCACTGACATGCGGCGGCAGTGCCACGAGCATGAGCAGACATACGAGATGTACAAGCGGCGCAGTACAGCACCGGATTGCACGGCACAGGATGTGGGCGAAAGGCATCGTTGACTCCATGGGGGGCTGCTTCACGAAAGCATACCTTCTCTGTGTCGTAGCGCAAGACACGGTTGCGCTGGCAAGAGGTGAAAAACCTTTGGCAGGTGCGGCTTGCAAGAGCGTAAAGTGTCTGATAAGTTTGCGAAATAGGGGCTATGCCCGCGCCGTTCGCACATGGCACTGGTGAGGGGCATCATGGGCGCGGCCATGTTGCACGAATTACATAAGGGCGCGCACTGTATCCGCCGCAGCGGCGTGGGGCAAGTCTCGCCATTTGCCCTCATGCAGTCCGGTGTCCAAGGCTTGTGGTGTCGGAGTGCGTTGTCCGCAGTTGTCTGCATATGCCACGTCCGAGAACCCGCCGCACCCGTGAGCCCTGAAACTGCCCTGTGGCCCTGCCTGGGTGCCAAGCCCGCGGGCCCGGCTTGACCTTGCGTTCGTGTGGTGCAAGGTTCGCCTTTTACGTGTTGAAACTTCCTATGGAGACGAAAGCGTGACGAAGACCGACGGAGGCATGACCCACAAGGACCTCTCCCGGCTTCTCGGCGTGTCCGAGACGACGGTGAAGAGCTACCGCCGCAAGTTCCCCGACTGCATTCCCGTGGCCAATCAGGGCAAGCCCATCCGTTTTACGGCAGATGCCGCGAAGGTGTGCATCCGCATCCGCGACCTGTTCGAACTGGGCATGGCTGTACCCGAGGTTCGGGCAAGACTGGCGTCGGAATTCAGGTGGATAGAGGCGGAAGTCCCGGCTGACGAGACCTCGCAGCCTGCTGACGAAGCTCCGGCGCAACCGGTGGCGGCGCAACCGGCGCGTGTCGAATTGCCTCAGGACTTCACCACCGCCGTGAGTGGTCTCGCACGCAGCATGGTGCATCTCACCCAGCAGCAGACAGCCATGATGAAGCGGCTTCAGGGGCTTGAACAGCGTGTCGACGCTGCAGTTTCGGCTGCCGCAGCCCCTGCACCGGTATCTGCGGCGGACGACGCCGCAGCGCGTGAGGTGCGTGAACTGGCTGCGCGTCTTTGTGGTGCCGTGGAGCGCTTCGAGGCTCTCATCGAGCGCCTTGCGTCAGAGCAGGGCAGGGAACAGAAGTCGGAATTCCGTGTGGTGCCGCTGCTCAAGGCGCTGGGACGCAGACGTAGCGAACCGGAACCCGCCCCTGCCCACGAGGCCCCTGTCGCTGCGGGAGAGAGCACGTCCGTGTCCGGTGCTTCTGCAGAAGGTACGCCTATTGCCAAGCCTACGGCACAGGACGCGCCCCCTTCGCAGTACGAAGGCGATGCGGCAGCGCATGCCGCCTCTTCTGTCTCCGCCATGCCCCCTTTCCAGAATCAGGAACCGCCGCGTGCGGTGATGACGTTGCCCCTTGTGGTGCAGAGTCCGCAAGGCGACTTCGTGGGAGTGGCAGGCAGGGCGCGTGGCCGTTTTTCGTGCGCCGATTTCAAGGCCATGCTCGCCTATGCGTTCCTGCCGCCGGAACAGTATGAACTGCGCTGGGAGGAACAGGAAGACGGATGGCGTCTTGAACTGGCGCAGCCCACATCCGCAGACCCCATGCATATGGTACTCTCCCTTCGGCGCATGGTGACGCCGCGGGGCAACGACGTGCTGTGCGTCACAGCCTACGAGGGCAACGGTACGCCGGGCGAACCATGGGACCTGCACGGTTTCATCAGGGCGGCGCTGGGCTAGCCGGCGCACGTACCTTGCGGGTTGCCATCCCACAGGGCGATGTGGCGTTTGTGACGATGCCGACAGTGCGGCCCGGTCCCTCTCCCGCAACGTTCCGGCGTCGATGGTACTGCAAGTTGTAACCTTGCCGTGACAAGGGTGAAACACGGAGAGCGCGATTATGAACGGTATGCGATCCTCACTCCGTAAACGACTCGTGCTCGGAACGTGGCTGCTGCTGCTCATGGCACTGGCCCCGCCTTTCGTCTATTTCGACCGCACCATCCGTGAAGACATGCTCGAAGAGGCGCGCAAACGCGCCACCGAGACCCTGTCCAGCACGCAATGGGTGCTGTCGCGTCATGCGCCCTTCGGTTCGGAAGACGCGCTGGAGGCATGGGCCGTGGAGTATGCGCGGCATACCGGAGTGCGCTTCACCTACATCGTCGATGGCAAGGTGATGGCCGATTCGGATGTGCCCGCCGAGCGCGTCCACCTCATGGACGACCATGGCGGCAGGCCTGAAGTCGTCGCAGCCAGCAGGGGTGGCAGCGGCATGGAGGTGCGCTACAGTACCACCCTGCGCAAGGACCTCGTCTATGCCGCGTTGCGGGTCGAGGGCATTGCCGGGCTGCCAGCGGGGGTCATCCGCGTGGCGCTGCCGGTCTCCGAAGTGCGCGACCGCATAGACAGCATGGAGACAGGGCTTCTCTGGGCCTTCATCTTCTCGCTTCTGGCCAGCGGGGGCCTTGGTTTTCTTGTGACGCGTCCCTTTCTCGGCGGCATCGAGTCCATGGCGCGTGCCGCACAGGCCATCGGGCAGGGAGATTACGGCAGGCGCATCCGCGACATCCCCGGTCGCGAGTTGCGGCCGCTGGCCCACGCCATCAACGGCATGGCGCACAACATCGAGCGCCATCTCGCCGTGCTCGAAGAACAGAAGGGACGCCTCGAGGCCGTGTTCAACGGTATGCGCGAAGGGGTGATGGTGCTCGACGCCGAAGGGCGCATCACCACCATCAACCGTGCGCTGACCACCATGTTCGAGGGCATCGTCTCCAAGATAGGCCGCACTCCGCTTGAGGCGACCATGAAGCCCGAACTCCAGCGGGCCGTGGACGACCTGCGCGCCAAGGATACCACCGAAGGCCGCGCCATCATGCTCGAACTGTCGGACGGGCGCGCCTTCGAAGTCAATCTCGTGCCGTTCTTCGACGAGGCAGGGCGGTGCGTGGTGCTGGTCTTCCATGACGTGAGCGAGCGCGAAAAGCTCGAACGCATCCGCCGCGACTTCGTGGCCAACGTGTCTCACGAACTGAAGACCCCGCTCACCAGTATCAAGGGGTATGCCGAGACGCTGCTCGAATCGCCACCCGCCTCGTGCGAGCAGGCCGGGGCGTTCATGCGAACTATTCTCAAGAACGCCAACCACATGACGAAGATGGTCAACAGTCTGCTCGTGCTCGCCCGGTCGGAACACAAGGGTGAGAAGCGGGTACTGGCCGAAGTGGATGCCGCCGAGGTGCTGCGCCAGACCCTGCGCGAGTTCCAGCCCGTGGCCCGGCGCAAGGCCATCGAACTTGTGTGCGAGGTGGAGGGGGCGGTCACCGTCATGGCCGACCGGGACGGTCTGGGTGAGGTCTTCCGCAATCTGATGGACAACGCCATGAAATACAGCCCGGAGGGTACGCGCGTTTCGGTCTCGGCGCGTCCCGGTGCCGGGGTGGCTACCTTCTGCTTCCGTGACGAGGGTCCCGGTATCCCTGAAAACAGCAAGGAGCGCATCTTCGAGCGCTTCTATCGCATCGAACGCGAAGGCGACACCAGCAAGGAAGGAAGCGCAGGTCTGGGGCTTGCCATCTGCCGACGCATCGTACGTAGCCATGGTGGGGAGATATGGGTCGAGAGTCCGCTTGACCCTGCTACCCGGCGTGGGGCAGCGTTCTTCATCACGCTCAACACGCCTCGTGCGCGCGTCGGAGTGGTGTAGCCGCCGTCATTGAGCCAAAGGACCATGCCGCCTCTTCCTTGCACGAGGGAGGGGCGGCTTTCAACGTGGCAGTAAGGACTCTTGCCCGTGGATATTCATGACATATGGGGTCGAGGCGGGGACGGCATCGTGCCGCCTGCACCCATAAAAAAAGGAACGCCTTGGCGTTCCTTGCGTGCTGTGAAGCGACGGGCGGGGACTACTTCATACGGTAGGTGATACGTCCACGCTTGAGGTCATAGGGCGAAAGCTCGACCTTGACCCTGTCACCGGGCAGGATGCGGATGTAGAACTTGCGCATCTTGCCGGAAATGTGGGCCAGCACCTCGTGCCCGTTCTGCAGTTCGACGCGGAACATGGCGTTGGGCAGGGCTTCCTGCACAACACCGTCAACTTCAATGGCATCTTCCTTTGCCATGTCTCCTCCAAGCGGGGTGTTCGCACACGCCGCCGTCCGCGACGGCCGCAATGTAACGGGTAGCCAATTCCACAAATCGACGTGGATGTCAATAAAACCGTTGGGAGACGTGGATTCAGGCTGCCTTGGTGCCTTTGTCCCCGCCCGGACGCAGCAGCCACAGCCCCAGCATGATGAGCGGCAGGCACAGCACCTGTCCCATGGTCAGCCAGCCGAAGGCAAGATAGCCCAGCTGGACGTCAGGTTCACGTACGAATTCCACCGTGAAGCGGAAAACGCCGTACAACAGGGCGAAGAGGCCGGAGACATGCCCGGTGGGGCGCTTGCGTGACGAGAAAACCCACAATGCAAGGAACAGGATGACGCCTTCAAGCGCGCATTCATACAGTTGCGAGGGATGTCGCGGAAAGGGGCCTCCATCCGGGAACACCATGCCCCACGGCAGGGTGGTGTGCTTGCCCCACAACTCGCCGTTGATGAAGTTGCCGATGCGGCCGAAGAACAGCCCCGGCGGTATGAGAGGGGCCACGAAATCCGACACGTCCATGAAGCCGAGTCCGTTGCGCCTGCCGAGAAGCCACATGGCAAACACCACCCCCAGCAGACCGCCGTGGAACGACATGCCCCCGTTCCAGATACTGAAAATCTGCGTCGGGTTGCCCAGGTAATAGGCGAGGTCGTAGAACAGGATATAGCCGATGCGACCCCCCAGCACCACGCCGAGGATGACATAGGTGACCATGTCGTCCACCATCTCGCCCGTCCACCGCGACCCGGGCTGGGCGGCGCGGCGGCGTCCAAGCCACCAGCCGGAAAGAAAACCGAACAGGTACATGAGGCCGTACCAGCGGAATTGCAGCGGGCCGAGAGTGATGGCAACGGGGTCTATGCGCGGGAAAGTGAGCATCGTTCCTCCGGAAGAGGGAAGGCGGCTGCGGGCTGGCTACCTGTGCCCGTAGCGCCGTAGCATTGGGATTGCGTGCGCGGCATGTCCACGCAGGGTGGCTGTGCCATGAGGTACGGCGTAAGGGCGTTCGCGTCAACGCATGAATGGCTGTTGCGAGGTGCGGGGTGTGGCTGTCGCAGCACATGGGGCTTGCTGCAGCCACGTGAAGCGCGCCTACCTCAAAAACAGAAAAAAACGCTCATGAATTGATCTCCCTGTTGACAAGTCGGCCCCCTTGGGGCAAGAACGGTCTTCCGCAAGGGGCTGTAGCTCAGTTGGGAGAGCGCTTGAATGGCATTCAAGAGGTCAGGAGTTCAATTCTCCTCAGCTCCACCAGACGTTCACCGAACGGGGGTATCCGAAAGGATGCCCCCGTTTTCTTTCATCCTTCCTCCGGGCTTGTTCCAAGCCTGAAGTGTACCCAAATAATGCCATCCTTCTGCCAGCTGTCGTATCATGGACATGGCAGGTTCCATCACGTGAACGGTGAAGGAGGCAGTCATGCGCCGGTCTATCATTATTCAGCTCATCATCATCGTGGTTATCGGTCTCGTGGTCGAAGGTGGTATCTTTTTGGGGTATGTCTCTTTCGACTTGTCACAATTTGCGGCTTTTCAGGCGCAGAAGACCCGCGAGAGCATCTATACCCACGAACAGTACTCGCTTCGCGATATGGTGGACTCGGCAAGCAGCATTGTGGAGAAATACTACGCGCAGTCCAGGGACATGGAAGCCCTGAAGCGCCTGAAACGCGATGAACTGAAACTGGTGGTCGATGCTGCGGCATCCATGGTTCAGGCTCAGGTGGCCGCAGCACCTCAGGAACGGAAGGCGTTTGTCGCGCGCGAAATGCTCGCATCCTTGCGCGGGTTGCGTTTTGCGGGTGATAATTACCTGTGGGTCAACGATCTGGACACGGTCGTCCTCATGCATCCTGTATCGCCGCAGATGGAAGGGAAGCCTCAACGGGACATCCGTGACGAACAGGGCAAGGCCATATTCACGGAATTCGTTTCCATTGCGAGGTCGAAGGGCGAGGGCATGGTCGACTATATGTGGCCCCGCCCCGGCCAGAAGCAGCCCCAGGTCAAGGTGTCATTCGTCAAACTCATTCCGGAACTGGGCTGGGTCGTCGGTGCAGGAGCCTATCTCGATGATATGACAGCGCAACTCAAGCAGGAGGCTCTGGACCAGATCGCCCGTATCAGGCTCTCTGACGGAAACTACTTTTGGGTGAACGATTTGCGTCCCTATATGGTCATGCACCCTGTCAGACCTGAACTGGACGGCACCGACCTTTCACGTACGACAGATGCTGAAGGCAAGCTGCTCTTCGTCGAGATGGCGAAGGTGGCACGGGACAAGGGAGCGGGTACCGTAGCCTACAGATTCGGCAAGCCGGGTGCCGCAGGTGATTTCCCCAAGCTCTCGTATGTGAAGCTGTTCGAGCCATGGGGATGGGTCATCGGGAAGGGTGTCTACATGGATGATGTCGACAGGGAGATCGTGGCGGAGCAGGAGCGTTTCAGTCAGGCTATTGGCGGGCTGATGACGCGTAGCGGTCTCATCGGATTGATGATCGCAACGACCATGGTGGGGCTGGTGCTCTTCTACATCCACTACCGTCTGCGTCAGCCCATGAATCAGCTTGTTCGCTATGCCGGGCAGGTCGCCTCTGGTGAACTCGATGCCAGTGTCAGCGGACGTTTTCAGGGAGAACTCCTGCTTCTGGCGGATGCCTTGCGTTCGATGGTGGCAAGCCTCGGAGAGCGCATGGAAGAGGCGCAGCTCAAAGGCCGTCTGGCCGAGGAGGAGGCTGCTCATGCGCGCGCTGCCACGGCAGAGGCTGACGATGCCCGGCGTAAGGCGGAAGGGGCAAAGGCCGAGGGAATGCTCGCGGCTGCAGGCATCCTCGACACCATTGTCACGTCATTGACCCAGGCATCACAGAAGGTTGCAGCGTTGTCGGAGGAAATCAGCGACGGGGCAGAGGGACAACGGCAGCGTATTACGGAAACGGCCACTGCCATGGAGGAGATGAACGCGACCATTCTCGAGGTGGCTGGCAATTCGAGCAAGGCGGCTGAGAATGCGGATCATGCGCGCGGTCGGGCAGAGGAGGGCGCCAGCACTGCCAGCGCCTCAGTAGCGGCCATTGAAGAGGTGCAGCGGCTGGCCGATGCACTCAAGGTGAATGTCGCTGAATTGGGAGTGAAGGCCGAGGCCATAGGTAGAATAATAAATGTCATCAATGATATAGCTGACCAGACGAATCTGCTGGCGCTCAACGCGGCCATCGAGGCTGCCCGTGCCGGTGATGCTGGCCGGGGGTTTGCGGTGGTGGCAGACGAGGTGCGGAAGCTCGCTGAAAAGACGATGCACGCTACAAGCGAGGTCGGCGAGGCTATCAGGGCCATCCAGCAGGCGACCCGCGACAACACGCACAGTGTCGAACGCGCGGCAGCGGCAGTAGACAAGGCCACAGAACTGGTGGTTCGTTCCGGCAAGGCGTTGAGTGAGATCGTTGTTCTTTCGGAACAGTCGGCAGACAGGGTGCGTTCGATCGCCACGGCGTCGGAGGAACAGTCGGCAGCCAGTGAGGAGATTACGCGTGCACTGGATGAAATCAACGGTCTCTCGGGACGCATTACGGAGGGTATCGGGCAGGCTGCCGGTGCACAGCGGGATATGAGTCAGCAGTGCAGGAAGCTCAATGAGTTGATCGAAAAGATCAAGCTTGAGAACAAGTAGATGCGCCTCCACGCCTCTTGAAGCAGACACGGAAAAGGGAACCGCCCCGGCATCATGCGGGGCGGTCCTTGCATTGTCCGACGCCCAGCGCCTTACGCCGCCAGACTCTTCGCGCCTCAATAGGCTGTGAAGGTGTCCTTGGGGCGGAAGCAGATGGGACACTTCTCGAAGTCTTCTCCCTTGTGGATATAGCCGCAGATGGGGCACAGGTGGAACTTGTCATCGTCCGGGGCGTCGATGTCGTTGTATGCGGCGAGATAGCGTTCGGCATGGACGGATTCGGCAAGCTTGGCCCGCGTGAACACATGGACAGCCTTCGAGTTGCCCTCCTCCTGCGCCTTCCTGATGAAAGCCGGGTACATGTCGGACGTCTCGTAGATTTCGCCATTGGCGCCGGAGATGAGGTTCAGGTCGCAGCTGTAGGCTGAAGGCGCTGCCACCGTGGGCTTCTCATAGCCCGGTTCCATCTCGGCAACGAGAGCGTACTCCAGACCGATGTGGATGAGTTCGGCTGCCGCCGTGGCTTCAAAGAGGCGTGCAATCTGCTCATACCCCTGTTCTCTGGCTGCCTTGGCGAAGGCCGTGTACTTGGCATGTGCCCCGGTCTCTCCGGCGATGGCAGCCTTGAGGTTCTCCAGCGTGCTTCCCACGGCGGTCTTGCTGTCTGCCACCATGTTGAAGTTGGTCGCATTCTTGACGGTGGGAACCTGTGCTCTGACTTTCATGGTGCAACGCTCCTTTGTTTTGTGTGGGCGCAAAGGGGGGCTGGTCGACCACCCCATGGGTTCGACCTTCTACCGATCATGCCATTTTTTGTCCCCGAATGTCATGTGCGTCAAGGTGCGCGTCGAACGCATGCCGGAAGGGGACATGCAGCGGTGGCAGACTCTCCGGGGCATCCGGGGTCTCCCATGCCGTTGATGACGACTGCGCCCTGTTCGCGTGGCGTTGCAGGGTACAGGATACGGTTCACCGCAAGCATGGATACCTCTCGGACAGGGTCCTCACCGGGGAATGTCGGGTTCGCGTCGTGACTCGCCGTGCTGTGCGCACGTGCCGGAAGCGGACGGAACCCTCTGCGCCGTCGTCCACGCAGAAAAAAGGCCCCTGCTGTGCAGGAGCCTTCTGGCTATAGGCGGTAGAGGGTGAAGGGGGCGAGCGCACTTTTCCTCTCACAGTCCATCGCTTCCGCGGAAAGGTTGATGAGACGTGTACACCCCTCCCGTTCACGCCATGCGGCGCAGCCAGAGGCTGCCGCCGGTGTTGCGCATGCACAGCGGTGTGTGCTTCTCGAACATGTCACCGTGCCGCGTGGTCATATAGCTGTTGAAGAACAGCACTTCGAACGCGCTGTTGTATTGCAGGAAGGCGCGCAGCAGATAGGCTTCGTTCCATGCCCTGCCCTGTGCATACCACGAGCATGGATACTCGAAGGGGTAGAAGATGTCGTGGATGTGGATGATGACGCCGGGTTGCAACGCCGGAAAGACATCGAAGACGAAATGCAGCACGTCGCTGCCTATTTTGGCAACATGCGAACTGTCGATGAAGAGCACATCGCCCGCTTCGAGGGATGTGTAGGTCTCGAGGGCGACATTCTGGGCGAAGTCGGTGACGATGGTGCACCGTGTCCTGTCTTCGGGGCGGATATGGGTCAGCAGCCGTTCGGGATAGGGTTCGACGAAGGTGAAGCGGGTCGCACCGTCAAGGAAGCGTTCGTCGGTATCCAGCATGACGCACGACGAGAAGCCTGAACCAGCCTCCACGATGCGCCTCGGCCTGAAGTGGCGCATCATGGCGTACAGGACGAAGGCATCGGTGTGGGCGAAGAAGTCGTTAGCGAAATGGTAGCGCAGTCCTTCCGTCGGCTGATCCTTGAAGGGCATAGCGGCGTAGAAGGGCACGAGAGCGGCGTACAGCTTCAGCTGTTCGCGTTCGCGAAGGTCGACCCCGCCCAGCGGGTTGGCCCCTTCCGGCACGTCGAAGGCGCGATGGGCCACGGCCGCCACCTCGTCACGCGAGGGCAGGGGCGAGTGGAAGTGCCCCGGAGGGTAGGCGTCGACAAAGGTCGTATCATACCGCGGGCGACGCTGTTCCAGCGTCAGGTACATGTCACGCAGCAGCATGGCGGTATCGGCCAGTTCGGGGCGAAGGCGGGCCAGTTCTTCGAGCTGGCGCGGTGTCGACCGGGTATCATCGCTCATCGGTCTTCCTCGGGCTGTCGGGGTGGTTTCGTGTCCTGTCGGCATCGGGGCGCGAAAGGGTTCCCGCACAGTACGATGTCATGCGCGATGTGCCAAGTTCCCGGATACATGTCACGGGCTTTGTCGAGGGCGGGTTGTGTCCTGCGTCCGACATGCTCATAACCGCATACTGGCGGGGGCCGCACCCAGACCGGCACGGCAGCGAGAAGGCGCGGCGCTCGTCGGGCGGCACGCCGGGAAGGGGCTGGGGGTGGGGCAGTCGCGGGGCTACGCGTCCGGATGGGCTTCGGGGGGCAGCAGCGTGCCCTGATCCATGGCGCGTATGGCAAGGCGCATGGCATCCGTCTCGGG
Source organism: Nitratidesulfovibrio vulgaris str. Hildenborough (assembly GCF_000195755.1). Taxonomy (NCBI): domain Bacteria; kingdom Pseudomonadati; phylum Thermodesulfobacteriota; class Desulfovibrionia; order Desulfovibrionales; family Desulfovibrionaceae; genus Nitratidesulfovibrio; species Nitratidesulfovibrio vulgaris. Next base: position 24,941 of record NC_002937.3, read on the forward strand.
CACAGGGCGCGAGAAAAGGTAGCCTTGCAGGTAGTCGCACCCGAGACGCGCCAGAAGATTGGCCTGCGCGTGGGTCTCCACGCCTTCGGCCACTATCTTGCAGCCCAGGCTATGGGCCAGTTGTACTGTGGAACGCACGATGGCGCGCATCCTGTCGCGCAGGTGCACTTCGTCTATGAGCGACTTGTCGATCTTGATCACCCTGAAGTGCTCACTGGCGAGGTACTGGATGTTGGAATATCCGGCACCGTAGTCGTCGATGGCGAAGTTGAGGCCACGTTTGGCCAGGGTCTCGAGTCTGCCCATGAGCTCAGCCCCGGTGGAGATGAGGGCCGATTCGGTGACTTCGAGCGTGATGCGGTCTCCGGGTACCGAGACGGCGTCGAGCACGCTTTCTATGTCGGAGAGGAAATCCTGCGCCATGAGATGTGCCGGGGAGATGTTCACTCCGAAGCGCAATCCGGGCGTGAGGAGTCCTGCCTCACCGAAGCGTCTGACGCATGCCCCGGCCTCGCGCAGGGCGAAGTCGCCCAGCAGCCCCACGTGTCCCGTCTGTTCCGCCACGGTGATGAAGGTGGCGGGCGACAGTGACCCGTGACGTGGGTGGTTCCAGCGCATCAGGGCTTCGAAGGAGTGCAGCGAACCGTCACTGGCGTTGACGATGGGCTGGTAGACCATATGCAGTTGCCCGGTCGCCGCCGCGAGGGGAAGTTCGCGTTCGATGTCGAGTCGCAGCATGTAGCTGTCGAGATGCAGGGGCCGGAAGATGCTGATGCGCCCGAAGCCGCGCTCCTTGGAGCGGTGCATGGCTGCATTGGCGTTGCGGATGATGACATCGGGGCTTTCGCCCGGGTCGCCCACGAAGAGCACCCCGGCACTGGCTGAAAGGCGAACCTCTCGACCGTTGATGTCATAGGGTGTGCCAAGATGGGCGAGCAGTGCGCGGGTGTCGCGCACGACGTTGTGCGTGGCCGACGCGTCGGGGACGACGACGAATTCGTCACCGCCCACCCGTGCACAGAAGGCGTGCAGGGGGTGCATGAACGCACCGAGGCGTGCGGCGAAGGCGGCGATGACGTTGTCGCCCCACGTGTGCCCCATGCTGTCATTGATGGCCTTGAAACGGTCGATGTCGATGAAGATGACGGCGACGGTTTCGCTGGCCCCCTCTTCGAGCCTGTCGAGGCGCGCAGCCAGCATCTCGTGCAGGGCCTTGCGATTGGCAAGCCCCGTGAGGTCGTCGTGGGTGGCGAACCATGCCAGTTCCTGTTCGCGCTGGGATATGGCCTGGGCCATGCGTGTGACGGCGGTCTGCAATCCGCCTATCTCGCGCACCGACTCCATCGCCGTTTCGGGAAGAGGTTGCCCGGCTTCGATGGCCTGCACCTTGCGCGTGAGGCTTTCCAGCGGGTGGACGATGCGCCGGTTGGCTGCGGCAAGGGCCGCCAGCGCGACACACAGGGTACCGAGTAGCAGCGGGGTCACGCCACGCAGGGTGGAGAGGGAGAAGAAGCTCTCATCAGGGGTGGAGACAAGGAGGTACAGGTACGGTGCCTCGCCGGTTGCAAGGCGTTTTGCCATGACGGAAACGGCGTGGCGGGTGCCGCCGAACTCAAGCCACGCGCGTCTGCCATCAGCGCAATCCCTGAGGTCTGCCGGGGGTATGTGCACAGGGTGCCGCCCACCTGAAGGCAGGTGCTCATATACAGAATCGCCGTTGCGGTCGAGGACGAAGACGGTCAACCCGTCGCTACGGGGCCCCGCCTTGCGCAGCATGTCGCCGAAGACCTCGCCGTTGAAACCCGCGAAGACGACCCCGGAGTGCGCCTCCTCGTCGCTACGGACGGCAAGTGCGAAATACAGGGCAATCTGGCCCGTATGGCGGCTGACGAGGCCTTCACTGGCTACCATGCCCTCGGTGGCGAGGCTGGTCGAGAAATACGCCCTGTCCGCCACGTTGATGCCTTCGGGCAGGCTTGCGCTGGAGGAAATGACGTCGCCGTTGGGGTTGGCCACATGGAATTCGAGAAATTGCTTGCCGAAGGCGCGTGAGGCCTGAAGCAGGCGTGTCCAGCGTGTGGCGTCATCGGCATCTGCGCCGCCATTGGCCGCGATGACCTCCAGCGACTGGGCGAGGGCGTCCACGACCTCGTCCACTTGCAGACCCATGCCCTCGACGAGGCCCGCACGCATCATGTTCTCTTCTTCACTGATGCGCGATTGTGTCGACGCCATGAGCATGAGGATGGAGACGACGGCAGGAAGCAGCATGCCCAGCACCAGTGTGATGACCGTCATGGAGACGGTCGGGGATGACGCGTATCTTGGACTGTTGCCCTGCGCATCATTCATGGAAGCAGTGGACATCGATGCTCCATCGCGGTGTACTGCAAAGGGTAGGGTAATCCCTTATGGCAAGGAAGGGGACAAGGGGTGCGTTTTCAACACATCGCGTTCCTTGTCAAGTCGATGGTTGACGAGATGAGGATTCTTTATTAGTAATAGGTATCAATAAATGGAGGTCATCATGGAAGACAAGGTGTTGCAGGCGATGAAGGACGCGGGAAAGCCCGTGCGTCCCGGTGATGTGGCAAAGGCACTCGGCGTGGATGGCAAGGAAGTCTCCAAGGCCATCGATGCTCTCAAGAAGTCCGGCAGGGTGGTATCGCCCAAACGGTGCTTCTACGAACCCGCGTAGGCTTCACGACGCGTTTGCGCCCCGCGAGGTATTCCTTCGCGGGGCGTGTCTTTTTTTTGAGGGGGGCTTCCGGCGTTACCGAGGGTCTGCTGTAGTGCCTTCGTCACGCGGGAGTCTGATGGTGAGGCGGGTGCCCTCTCCGGGTCGGCTGGCGCATTCGATCGTGCCGCCGTGGTTGGTGGTTATGATGAAATAGGCGATGGCAAGACCCATGCCCACGCCCTTTCCCGCGTCCCGCGTCGAGAAGAACGGCTCGAAGATGCGTTTGCGCACTGCGGGTGAGATGCCGGGGCCGTTGTCGATGACGTCGACCCTGACTTCGGAGGGCAGCACCCGGGTGACGATGTGCAACTCCGGCGAGATGCCCTCCGGATAGGTCTTGTCCCTCATGGCCTGGGCCGCATTGCGGAACAGGTTGAGGAACACCTGCTCGAGTTCAGCTGGGATGCAGCTGATGATGTCGTCCGTCGGGTCGTAGTCGCGAACGATGCCCAGGGTCCTGAAGTCGTGGTTCATGTTGTCGGAGTAATCGTTGCCTGCCAGCGCAAGGGCACGATCGATGATGGTGGTGAGGCCGATGGCGGTGCGCTCGCCTTGCGATGGGCGGATGAACTCGAGCATGTGGGCCACGAGGGACGCGGCACGCGCTCCGGCGTTCTGGATGCCGTCGAGAAAGCCGGGAATGCCTCTGGCGACCATATAGGACTGCATCGCGTCGAGGGGGCAATGTGCCTCTTCCGCGGCAGCCCTGTTGGCTGGCAGTGCAGGGTCGAGACGTCTCTGGATGTTCTGGGCCCCCTGAAGGATGGCGCCGAGGGGGTTGTTCATCTCGTGGGCCATGCCAGCGGCCAGCCCCCCGATGGAGAGCATCTTTTCGGACTGGAGCAGAGCCTCTTCGAGGCGCACCCTGCGGGTGACATCATCCACGCGCATCACGAGAACGTCCGCGACTCCTGCCGTGAACGTCTGCACATCGACATGGTGCATCCCGTCGTCCCGATACACCGAGAGTCGGCTGAAGGTGTCTGGAGTGCGGTGTTCCAGCGCCAGAAGCAGTCTGGGGTCGTCTCCTGCGAGAAGGCGCGTGGCATCGCGTGCAGGCATGTCCAGTGCGTCCTCGGCAGCGACGCCTGTCATGGACTCGGCTACCCTGTTCCACTGGACGACCCGGCCCTGCACGTCGAAGCCCACAAGGGCCGAGGGCATGGCTTCGAGTACATCATGCAGGAAGTCGCGCATGTCACGCAGGGCTTCGCTGATGGCCTGCTGTTCGGTGACGTCGAAGATGACGCCGTCGAGATAGCGCACGTTGCCAGTGCTGTCCTTCACGGGGCGACCATATTCCATCATATGGCGCGTCTCACCGTGTGCCGTGATGATGCGGTACGAAAGTGAAAAGTGCCCGTCAGGCGCGTTGATGGCTTCAATGACAGGGTGGTTCAGCATGGCGCGGTCGTCCGGGTGCACGATGGATTCCCACGTGAGGGTCCCGTCCGTGAAGCGGCTGACGGGAATGCCCGTGATGTTCGCGGCCCCGGCAGAGAGAAACTGCATGTGCCACGGGGGGGTGCTGGAACAGCGGTAGACGGCCCCGGGGATGTTGGTGACGAGTGTGCTGAAGCGACGTTCGCTCTCTTCGAGGGCGCGTCTGGCTTCCATCAGGTCGGTCACGTCGAGACACGAGATGCAGAAGCCCGCGTAGTGTCCGTGCGTGTCGTGGTAGGGGCGGCCTTCTGCCACCATGTGCCGGACGACGCCGTCATGGCGTGTCATGGGGAACGTCATGGTGCAGGGGCGGCGAGCACTGGCCCCGGTGCGGGCGAAGTCTCTCGCCGCGTCGCGCCCCGCGGCGGCGATGGCATAGAGCCAGCCGTCGCCGCGGGCTGCTTCGTTCGAATGTCCAGTGAAGTGACGCCAGCGTGCGTTCACCCAGATGCAGGCCCCTTGCGTGTCGGAAAGCCATAGCAGGGCGGGGCCGGCGTCCGCCACGGCTTCGACAAGGTGCGCAGGGGCACGGTTGTGCCGGTGCGGTGAGCTGGCACGAAGTCTCCACAGGGTGAGGAGTACGACGCAAAGCGCAGCACCGGCAGTGGTGGCGATGACGAAGCCCAGTCCGGATGCGTCGGTGGCAGGGGGAGGCTGGGCGGTCGCTGCCAAGGCTGCCGAGGACAGGCAGGCTGCGCATCCGTGCAGGATGGCCGCTCCAAGGCATCGTTGGAACTGGACACAAGACATCGTGCGCTCCGGTCGGTTTTGTCGGTCGGGGCGAGGGGGAGGGTCAGCTGTCCCGATGGCAGTACCGACAGGACCAGTGTGCCGTAAAACCCGGGTTACTGGTATGAAAAAAACGACATCGCGTCTCATGTCTTGACAAAATAGAAGGACTGGGGCAATTTCGCACCTCGCTTGGGGCTGTAGCTCAGTTGGGAGAGCGCTTGAATGGCATTCAAGAGGTCAGGAGTTCAATTCTCCTCAGCTCCACCAGAGATTTTCTGAAAGACCCGGTCGGCATATGTCGATCGGGTCTTTCGTCGTTCGTGGGGCCCGAAGGGCTTGCCCATTCCGGGCAGGCGGGGCATGCAGGCTGAACGCTCATCAACGCGATTGTCGTGAAATCTTTCTGGATTCTGCCGGTGCTCATCAATGATTGCGAGGTGTTAGGCTTGGCTGTGTGCAGTCGGTCGTACGGGTTCGACCGGGCACGCATGCTGACCGGGCAGGATTGGCGGCAGTACGGACTCTTTTGCCGCCCGTGACGCCAGCCTGTGACACTGGCAGGCGGACAAGCCCATGACAGGCGCACTGCACCACGGTCGGGGCGAGGCGCAGCAACCGGAGGCTGAAGACATTGCACATCATCCTTGCCACGGAGATATGGGGGCACACCCCGCATGTGGATACGCTGGCTGAACGATTGCGCTCCTGTGCATCCGACGTGGTTGTCATCGACCCCTACGACGGCACCGACCCGGATTTCGGCTGTGAACAGGACGCCTACGCGGCGTATTGCAGGCAGTGCGGGCATGAGGCGTTCGCCGCACGCGTCGAGCAGGCGCTGGTGCGTGCCGGGGTTGATACCGTACTCGTGGGCTTCAGTGCCGGGGCGACGGCGGTGTGGTCCGTGTTGTGTGCGGCGGAATGTGAGGCACGTGGCGGCGTAGGGTTCTACGGTTCGGGCATCCGAACGCTGCTTGACCGCACTCCACGCGCTCCCGTCGAACTGGTGTTCCCTGCCTACGAAGAGCATTTCGACGTGGGCACCGTAGTGGACAGCCTCGCAGCGCAACCAGACGTGCGTTGTCATGTGGTGCCTCAGGGGCACGGTTTCATGAACCCCCTCGCGGCCCACTTCGACCCTTCGGCCCATGAAGCGTGGACCTCGTGGCTGGTGCGCCGGGTGGCTGCGTTCACAGCATCCTGATATCGCTGTGCCAAGGCGTCGGTGTGGACTGCGGAGGGCGAACGACGGTTCGGTCTGCATGCATTCCGCGCTACGACGCCCTTGTCAGCCAGCCAGCGGATAGGAGTCGTTTCGCGAAGTCATCTCGTCCTGCCTTGGGAACGCGAATCATCAGAGACAGGAAAAGGCCCGCCGAAGCGGGCCTTTCGTACTCGTATCGTCTGTGTCCCGCTACGCGGCTACATGAAGAAGAGCCACGTCACGAGGATGAAGCACGGGACGAGAATGCCGCACGACCATGCCATGTAGCCGAAGAAGCTGGGCATGGGCACGCCCTGTTCTTCGGCGATGGAACGCACCATGAAGTTGGGCGCGTTGCCGATGTAGGTGTTGGCGCCCATGAACACCGCGCCGGCGGAGATGGCGGCGAGGGTCTCGGGGATGTCGTTCATGAGGTGCATGGCGTCGCCACCAGCCGTGTTGAAGAACACGAGGTAGGTGGGGGCGTTGTCGAGGAAGCTGGACAGGATGCCGGTCAGCCAGAAGTACATGGTGTTCACGGGCTGCCCGTCGTGGGTCACCATGTTGATGACCGGTGCCAGTGCGCCCGCTTCGCCAGCCTTGAGGATGGCGATGGCGGGAATCATGCTCACGAAGATGCCCGCGAAGAGCTTGGCGACTTCCTCGATGGGACCCCATGTGAACTCGTTCAGGCGGCGGCATTCAGTGCTGGTGAGTTTGAGAGACAGGGCGGCGATACCCAGCAGGCCGAGGTCGCGGGCGAGGTTCTGCAGTTCGACTTCGATGCCGTACACGTTGAAGGCGACTTCGGGCTTCCACAGGCCGGACATGAGCACCAGCGCCACCACGCCGCCAAGCAGCGGCAGGTTGACCACGCCGTCGAGTCCCAGCTTTTCGCCGGATTCGGCATTGGGGGGCACGGGACGCCCTTCACGGTTGAAGAGCACCGTGTCGAGGACGAAGAACGCGGCGATGAGGATGACCGAGACGAGGATGGTCTTCATCAGCAGGTGCGAGGTGGTCCAGAAGAAGCTGACACCCTTGAGGAAGCCGAGGAAGAGTGGCGGGTCGCCCAGCGGGGTCAGCGAGCCACCGATGTTCGCCACGAGAAAGATGAAGAAGACTACCGAATGCACGCGGAAGCGGCGGTGGCTGTTGGCACGGAGCAGCGGGCGGATGAGCAGCATGGCCGCGCCGGTGGTCCCCATCCAGCTTGCCAGCAGGGTGCCCACGGCGAGGATGGCTGTGTTGACCACAGGGGTACCTACCAGTGAGCCCTTGAGGCGGACGCCGCCCGCCACGGTGAACAGGGCGAAGAGCAGGATGAGGAAGGGCACGTACTCCAGCAGGAAGGTGTGGAGTACCTGATAGATGGCGGTCTGCATGCCGAAGACGGCGGCGCAGGGTACAAGGAAGGCCAGTGCCCAGAAGGCCGACACCTTGCCGAAGTGATGGTGCCAGAAGTGCGGCAACGCAAGCGGCATGACGGCGATGGAGAGCAGCATACAGGCGAAGGGCAGTGCCCATGCGACGGTGAGGACGGAGCCGTCGAGGTCGTGGTGGCCGCCGGAGGCGAAGGCGGCGATGGGGGCCAGCAGCAGGGATAGCGTGGCCGCGATGAGGGCAGGGCTGAGACGCTTCACGGAAGACTCCTTGGGTTGACGCGGATACCGGCGCGCGTGAGAAGGGTACGGCCCGCAACGCCGCATCCTGACCGTCCGCGTGGTGCCCTGCGCAGCGGGGCGCCACCGGACGTACACGACCGGATGCACGTTGATTGAAACGAAACGGAAAGCTTTGCAAGCCCTTTAATGAAAAAAAACCATGTATACCGAAGTGGTCGCAAACAAGGCGGGGCCTAGCTTGGCGGGCGACGGGCCTTTTCGGGCCGTGGGGCGCACAGCCCTGTTCAATGCATGTGTGAAACAGAGGGGTGGCACAGGCTCGGCGGAGTGAAGACCCGCGCTGCGCCCCCGCCGACCCGCCTTGGCAGGCATCACCGTGGCCCATCCTTGCGGGTACTCTCCATACAGGGGTATGTTCCCGCAGGCATCAGGCCCGAATTGATTACTGTTGCAGCCACAAGAGGGGGGTGCAGCCGGTCGGTCGCTCCCATGCATCACATGCATCTGCCCCGGCAGTGGCGGTAGTATAGCCTGCACAGGAGGTCGTATGAGCGGGGAACAGGAAGTGGCGTCGCCGCCCGATACGCGACGCACCATCACTTGGGATGATTTCGAGGCTGTGGAGATTCGCGCCGGGACGGTGGTACGCGTGGAACCCTTTCCCGAAGCGCGCATTCCGGCATGGAAGGTGTGGGTCGATTTCGGCAACGAACTCGGCGTGCTCAAATCCAGCGCGCGTATCACGCATCTGTATGCCGCAGAGGACCTCATGGGCCGTCAGGTCGTGGGGGTGGTCAACTTCCCTCCCCGCCAGATAGGGCCGTTCAGGTCGGAGTTCCTCGTGACGGGGTTTGTCCAGGCCGATGGTTCGGTGGTGCTCGCCGTTCCCGAACGCCCGGTGGCGAACGGGGTGCGTCTGGCGTGATCGAGGCATGCCAGACCGGATGACCGGTGTGCGGCGGTCGCCACCGCCGGTGTCCGCAGGGCCGCGAACGATCGCCGAAGCCGTTGGGACAGCCCGTCTGGCGCGTGAAGGGGCCTGTCCGTGCCGTGCGGTTCAGACTGCGACGGTATGGGGCAGGGTGCAGACCAGTGGTCTGGACAAGTGGTCTGGACAAATGGTCCGGCACGACGGTTTCAGGGTGACGGGTCGGGGTCGCGCCTATGATGCCGCATTGCCTTGCCCGCGCACCACAGGTAAGACCTTGCGGGCCGGATGACGTGGCAGGCGCGTCAGGCCAGACCCCGCCTGTCAGCCTCACCCGAAGAGCACGCACCTTCCGGCAGGAGGAGAGTAGAACATGGCTTCGCAACGTCCCTTCATCATAGGTGTCGATACCGGCGGAACGTACACCGACGCCGTGCTGGTGGACTGCGCCACACGGGCGGTCGTGGCGTCTGCCAAGCGCCCCACCACCCATTTCGATCTCAGTGTGGGTATGGAACAGGCCCTGCACGCCGTGCTGGAACCGGCAGCCCGCGGGTGTGACAGGGCGATAGATGCCGCGCTTATCATGCCCGACGGGTGTGTCTCGCCCGTAGCCATAGGCCGGGTGGCGGTTTCCACCACGCTTGCCACCAACGCCGTGGTCGAGGGTGTGGCCGACCAGGCCGTGGGGCTCATCGTCATCGGCTGGGGCAACCGCATCGAGGTGCCGGGTGCCGCCGCCATCAGGCATATTCCCGGCGGGCACCGCATCGACGGTACGGAACAGGAGCCGCTGGCCCTCGAACCGTTGCTGGACGCTGTCGTCTCCATGCGGGGGCGCGTCGATGCCTATGCGGTGTGCAGCCTCATGAGTTTCGCCAACCCCACACACGAACTTGTGGCGGCGCGCGCCATCGCCGCCGTGGACAAGAGCCCCGTATTCTGTTCGCACGAGGTCAGCAGCCGTGCCGGGATGCAGGAACGTGCCGCCACTGCGGTGCTCAACGCCCGTCTTCTGCCCGTCATGCGTGATTTTCTGGACGGTATGAACGCGGCCCTGCAACGTATCGGCATCGATGCCGAGGTCGTGGTGGTGCGGGGCGACGCCACGGTGATGCCCCTTGCCGACGCGCTGCGCAGTGCCGCGTCGACGGTGGCCAGCGGGCCTGCCGCCACGGCGGTGTTCGGTGCCGGGGTCGCCAGCGGTGATGCCCTCATCGTGGACGTGGGCGGCACGACCACCGACGTGACCTTGCTGCACGACGGCAAGCCCGTGCTTGCGGCAGGGGGGATGGTCGTGGGCGACTGGGTGACGCATGTGCAGGCGGTGGAGATGTTCACGGTGGGCATCGGCGGAGACAGCCTCGTGCGCATCATGGAAGACCTGTCCCTGCATGTGGGCCCCCAGCGGGTGCTGCCCCTGTGCATGGCGGGTGCGCTGCCCGACCCCGGCGGTCCCGAGGGCTGGCTGGGGGCCAAGCGGCGATGCCGCTGCCTTGTGCCCGTGGCGAAATGCCATGACGCAGGTCATGCCAGTCCGGTGCTCGACCTCTTGCGGACGCGCGGCCCCATGCCGCCGGGGGCTGTCATGCGCGCCCTCGCCATGCCGGAGATAACGCTTGAGCAGGAAGTGGCGGCCCTGGTGCGGCGTCAGGCCGTATGCGAGGCGGGCTTCACGCCCACCGACGCCCTCCACGTGCTTGGCCTGCTCGATTTCGGCGATGCGGACGCCGCCGCAAGGGGGGCGGCTGCGCTGGGGCAGGCCCTTGGCTGCGATGGCCTTGAGGCTGCACGCCGCGTGGTGGCGGCAACCCGCTGTCGCATCGAGGATGCGCTGGTGGCGCATGTGGCCAGCCGCGAAGTGGGCGGCAATCTTGCCGGCTATCTTGCGCATCGGCGTGAACACGCCCTGCTGCGCATCGAGGTGGGGCTCAACGTCCCGGTGGTGGGCATCGGTGCCGCGGCGCGGCATCTGTTGCCGGGAGTGGCCGAGACCTTGCGCACCGACATCTGCTTTCCTGAACACTATGATGTGGGCAACGCCCTCGGGGCGGTCTACCTCGCCCTTGACGGCCCGGGCGCCTAGCTGCGCCGCCCCACCCGACAAGACCGCCCCGGCTTCGGACGCGGTCATGCCATCATCTTCAAGGAGCCTTACCATGCACGAACATGATGGAAAATGCGGCTGCGGACACGACCACCACGACCACGGCGAATGCGGTTGCAAGGGCGCGCACCATATGCCGCAAAGCTTCGAGGCGACGCTGGAAGTCGCCAGCGAGTGCGAGGACGCGGTCGTCGTCCATGGCTGGCTGCACATGCAGGGACGGTGGGTCGTCCATGCATGGTGCGAAGCCGGCGAGGCGGTGTACGACCTCACGGAAAGCAGGGCACCTCAACCCCGCGCCGGGTGGTATGCCAGCCACGGCGTGACAGAGGAACGGCTGCGTCGCTACGGGCGCGTCGAGTTCTTCACCCGCGTGGCGGATACCGGGGAGTTCGGTCCTTACGACAGGGAACTTTTCGCATCGCTGGAATCTGACGTCGACCCTCTGGGGCGGTAGCTAGCAGGAAGTGGGGTTCGCCACGGCGCGGCGAATGCAAGGAGTGAAAGGGGCTTCCGGATACAGCGCGAGTCCGTTTGAACACGCTGTCCGGCAACGCTTGTCCTTGCGGCTGTCGTCTGGAGGCGGTGGCACCTTGCGGAGGTGTCATGGACGGTGACGTGCCGCACCCTCCCCAAGGTGGTCGCCAGCCACCTGTGAGCGTACCGATTCCGCGAAGAGAGCCCTCGCAGACGGGGGCCATCAACATAAAAGCCCGGCATCCTGCCGGGCTTTTCGTACACGGGCGTCTGGAGGCCAGACGGTCAGCGCACGTCACAGCCTCCGGTCGTGTCGCCCTGCGGGGCGAGGGCCCTCGCTTCCGGCGTGCACAGGCGCGCCAGTTCACCGAGGGTGCGCAGCCCCTGCGCCATGCGGTCGTCCCATACGCCGTTGCAGCCCAGACGCACGTAGTTGGTATAGCTGTCCTGCGTGCTGAAGATGGAACCGGGGGCGATGGCGATACCGGCGTCGCGGGCGCGGTAGAAGAGTTCTGTGCCATCGGTGCCTTCGGGCAGGCGCACCCACAGCACGCCCCCGCCGAGGGGCCGCGTCGCGCTCGTGCCTTCGGGGAAGCTGCATGCGATGGTCTGGCGCATGGCCTCCATCTGACGCACCAGCGCGGTACGCAGGCGGCGCAGGTGGCGTTGCAGAAGCCCCTGTTCGAGATACCGCGCCAGCGCCATCTGTGTGGGGGTTGGGCAGCACACGTTGGTGGTGGCCTTCACTTCCATGGCCTTGTCGAAGATGCGTCCCGGTGCCATCCAGCCGACCCGGAAGCCGGGTGCCACGGTCTTGGAGAACGAGGAGCACAGCGTCACCAGACCGTGCCTGTCGTACTGCGAGAAGGTGGAGGGACGCACCGGCCCGTAGTGCAGGTCGGCGGCGACGTCGTCCTCGATGACGTGGATGCCGCGCGGGGCGAGGATGTCCAGTATCTCCCGCTTGGCGTCGTCAGGGGTGAGGCTGCCGTCGGGGTTGTTGAAGTTGGGCGAGAAGATGCAGCATGCGACGCGGTGCCTGTCCACGATGTGCCGTACGGCCTCGGGGTCGATGCCCTTCTCGGGTGAACTCGGGGCTTCGATGGCCCGCAGCCCCAGCGTTTCGAGCAGTTGCAGGAAGCAGTAGTAGGTGGGCGACTGGATGACCACGATGTCGCCGGGGCGGGTGAGGGCGCGTAGGGCGATGTAGAGCGCTTCCACCGCCCCGGTGGTGATGACCAGCCCCTCCGCGGAGACGTCCATGCCGCATTCTCCCATGCGCCATGCGATACGTCGCCTGAGTTCGGCATTGCCCTGCACCGTCTCGTACCCCGTGGCCACCTGCGGTGCCGAACGCATGGTCTCGCCCATGATGCGCACCAGCGCCTTGAGGGGCAGCAGCGAGGTGTCGGGACACAGCACGCCGAAGGGCACCAGTTCATGGTTGCCCACCGCTTCGAGGACGGTGCTGATGAGGCGGCTGCGGTTGACGACCCGTGGCCCTGCAAGCGCCTGTTCCCGCGCCGCAGGGGTCGGCAGCGCGCTGATGGCCGCACCGACGTAATGGCCCGACCGGGGCCGTGCCTCGATGACGCCCTTGCGTTCGAGTTCGGTGTAGGCGTGCACCACCGTGGCGATGGAGACGCCCATGCTGGTGGCTATCTGCCGCAACGAGGGCAGGCGGTCGCCGGTGCGCCAGCGTCCGTCTTCGATCATGCGGGTGACGTGTCGTTCGACCTGATGGTAGGCGAAGGGGCTTTCGCCGTCGCGTGGGGGGCGGGGGGGCATCTGTACTGCTCGCTTTGTGTAAAAACTGTATCTGTCATCATGACAGCATCCGTCGATACTCGCAAGTATGAGGGCCTTATGGTCTTCTGGTGCTACGCACCGTGTGTTCCGGGTGCATGAAGACATGCCGTATGCGCATGAACATGCTCAGGCGACAGTCCACGAACAGCAGGGAGACGCGTCATGGAAGATGACGGACGTATGTGCGACGGCGCGCTCCCGTACGGGGAGCGGCAAGGGGCGAGCGGGGCGAAGACCCCCGGTGAGGGAGTACCCGGTGACGGGACGGCAGGCCGAAGCTGGGCAGGGCATGAGGGGCCTGCTCGTCAGGGGGCTGCGCCCCTGTCTTCTGCACACGCCGGGCCCGAGCGTGGGGTTTCCGGGCATGGGCCGACCGGGTGCGGCGGTGCACGGGATGTGTGCCGCGGCCGAAGCGGTGACGCCCCCCTGATGCAGGGGATCGGCGAAGGGGTACGCAGGGCCTTTCCCATCGTGCTGGGCTACGTGCCCGTGGGGTTCGCCTTCGGGGTGCTCGCCCTCAAGAGCGGCATTCCGGCATGGGGGGCGCTCGCCATGTCGCTGTTCGTCTTCGCCGGGTCGGGACAGCTCATCGCGGTGGGGCTCATCGGCGGCGGCGCACCGCTGGCTTCGGTGGTGCTCACCACGTTCGTGGTCAACCTGCGTCACCTGCTCATGTCCGCCGCGCTGGCGCCTCGCCTGCGTGACTGGGGGCTGTTGCGGCAGGCCCTCTTCAGCGCGGAGATGACGGACGAGACCTTCGCAGTGCATGTCTCCACGTTGCGGGGAGAGGCCGATGACCCGTCGCGGGCCGCCGTCTTCGCCTGCAACGTCACCGCCCATGCCGCGTGGGTGGGCGGTTCGGCCCTCGGCGTGTTCTGCAGCACGCTGGTGGCGGATGTGCGTCCCCTCGGGCTGGACTATGCATTGGCCGCCATGTTCATCGCCCTGTTGCTGCCGCAGTGCCGCAGCCGTGCCCACCTGTTCGCCGCGCTGGTGGCGGGGGCGTGTTCGGTGGGCTTCGCCCTCTCCGGCGCGGGGCGCTGGAACGTGATGCTGGCCACGGTGTGCGCAGCTACGCTGGTGAGTCTGCTGCCCGTCGGCAAGACGTCCACCACCCGTGAGGAGATGGGAACCCCCGGCGGTGAGGGAGGGGCACATGCTGACTGACGAACAAATCATCCTGTGCATCGCGGGCATGGCCACCGTGACCTATCTGCCCCGCGTACTGCCCATGGCCCTTCTGGCGTCGCGCCCGCTCAACCCCGCACTGGCGCGATGGCTAGGGTTCGTGCCTGCATCCGTGCTGGCGGCATTGCTGGCCCCCGACCTTCTGCTGCGTGACGGTGCGCTGCATGTGGCCGCTGACAACCTCTACCTGCTGGCCGCCGTGCCCACGCTGCTGGTGATGCGGTTCACGGGCAGCTTCTTCGGGACCGTTGCCGCAGGCATGGCGACAGTGGCGGTCGGGCGTCTGTTCTTCGGTCTGCCATGACCCTGTGAATGCCCTGGGCTTCGGCGGGTGGCCTTGCGGGCGGTGCTGTGGCATGTTGCATCTGAACAGGCCACACGAAGAGGCCACGTCGCCGTCTGCGTGCCATGGTATGTGCATTCCGCTGCGGCGGGTGAGGAGTCCCCTTTCGTCGGATGGCGCAGGGACACCCCGTGTCGCGTCGGCCATGGCCCGTGCGACGCCATATGGCCCTTTGCCCATGCGCTGCCGTTGCGGCTTCGCACATCCCACACATCACAGGAGGCGGCATGACCAGAAACCGTACCGTAGCCCTTGCCATCATCGACATGCAGAACGACTTCGTCCTTCCCGGTGCCCCCGCCTGCGTGGAGGGGGCCATGGGCACAGTGCCCGTCATCGCCGGTCTGCTGGCAAAGGCGCGTGCCGAGGGCTGGATGGTGCTGCATGTGGTGCGCGCCCATCGTGCCGACGGTAGCGACGCCGAGAAGAGTCGTGAGCATCTCTTTCTGGAGGGCGGGGGGCTATGCGTCGCGGGCACGCCCGGTGCGGAGATTGTCGCGGGTCTTGAACCTGCCTCCGGCGAGACGGTGCTGGTGAAGACCCGCTTCAGCGCCTTCATGGGTACGGAATGCGACATGCTGCTGCGCCGTCGCGGGGTCGATACCCTGCTGGTGTCGGGGACCCAGTATCCCAATTGCATCAGGGGGACGGCCGTGGACGCCTTCGCCCTCGACTATGATGTCGTCGTGGTCACCGATGCCTGTTCCGCCCGGACGCCCGGCGTGGCGGAGTCCAACATCAACGACATGCGCGCCATGGGCATCACCTGTGTGCCGCTGACTGCGCTGGATGATGTGCTGGCCCGTCGTCCTGTGCCTTCCGGCCCGCCCCCACGCTGCTGATGCGCATGGGGAGGGGACCGGGTGGGGTGCCCCTCTGCCGTCCTGCACGTGCCAACGGCGTGACAGATGGCGTCAGCGCCTGTTCCGCCGCTTGCTTCGGAGTGGCTGCGCCTGTACAGAGACAGGACGAAGCCAAGTGGAGGTTCCATGTTCAAGAGACTGCTAGCCACCCTGCTTATCGTGCTGACTCTTGTCCCCGTGGCAGGGGCCGCCGACAATCGCGATGAACTGAAAGAGACCCTGCGCACCCTGTTGCGTGACAATCCCGACCTCGTTCTGGAAGTGTTGCGCGAACACAGTGAGACGGTGCTGGAGATTGCCCAGCAGGGCGCCAACCAGCGTAGACGCAAGGTGCTGGTCGCCCAGTGGAAGACCGACCTCGAAGACCCCAAGAAGGTCAATCTCGCCGACAGGCCCGTGCGTGGCGAGGCCAACGCCCCGGTGACCGTGGTCGCCTACTCGGACTTCACCTGCCCCTACTGCCAGCAGGCCGCAGGCACGGTGGAGATGCTGCTTGCCAACTACAAGGGCAAGGTGCGCTACGTCTTCAAGCAGATGCCGCTTGAGACGCACGAGAACGCCCGCACCGCCAGCAACTACTACGTGGCCGCCTCGCTTCAGGACCCTGCCAAGGCGTGGAAGCTGTACGAGGCCGTCTTCGCCGACCGCGACCGTCTTGTGACCGAGGGTGAACCCTTCCTCAAGAAGGTCGCACAGGAGGCGGGGCTGGACATGCAGCGCCTTGCCACCGACATCAAGGGCCGCAAGGTCAAGGCGCTCATCGAGGAGGACATGGCCGAGGCGCGCAAGCTGGGCGTGCAGGGCACTCCGTACTTCCTCGTCAACGACCTCGTGGTGCGTGGCGCATTGCCCCTCGACCTGTTCTCCGATGCCGTGGACATGGCACTGGAGAAGGCGGGGGCCAAGAAATAGCGGACGTGCCCGCAGCCAGCCACTATCCAGAATAATCGCAAGAAGAGAAGGCCGCCCTGTTCCTCGGGGCGGCCTTTGCGTTGTGGAGAAGGGGGGTCGCGGGTGTGAAGGACAGTCGGGCAGAGTGAGCCATGGCTGTCCTGCCGGGGCTTATGCGTGTCTCGTCAGGTGCGGAAGGGAAGAGGTGACAGACCCCCGACGGACTGGGTGAAGCCTGTGACCGGGCGAGACCGTAAGGATGAGAGGGCATTGTACAGTATGCCGGGCATGACTGGGCAAGCGGGGTGTCATGGCCCCGGTGCCGTCAGGTGCAGCCCGTTGCATTCCGGTGACGGGGTGCCTCCAGCAAACCGAAGGCCGTCCCGAAACCGGAACGGCCTTTTCATGTCTACTTCCCGGAAGGGCGTTTGCGGCGCCTGCTTTCGAGTGTGATGCCTGCGAAGAAGCCGCCCACCATGCCTACGCCGAAGGCGCGGGGGATACTGTCGCTGAAGCCGAGAAGCGCGGCGATGACCCCGACGGAACCGCCGATGAGGATGCCGCGAACGATGTAGCTGTCCATGTGTGCTCCTGTGGTGGGTTGCGGTATGCTACGCCGGGAAAAGGCCGTGCGTCAACGTGCGTGGCGCTCTCGCCCTGTTGCGCCCTGTCACGCCGGGACGAGCCGCCTTCGTCCGTGGGCCTCCGGTGGGTCAAGCCCACCGCAGCGCCTTGGGCTGATAACACGAAACCCCGGCGGGGCCGGGGTCTCATGTGAAGGAGGATCGGTCAGGTAAGGGGTTCGGTAAGTGGACGGCGGGTGGGCTGTCCCGCCGTCCGGGTTCATCAGCAAGGGGAGGAGGGTCGTCGTTGTCTCAATCTATCGTATCGCGGCTGTGCCGCGCTTCGTCTGCTTTCGGGGGCCACGGGCCCCCGGGAGTCGCCTTCGGGACGGGAGGAGGTCCGCCCTTGGGTCATGCGTCCAGTCTCAGTATCTCATCGGCTGCCGGGACAGTCGCCATCGTCTCCGCAACCGCTTCCGTGGAGTCCGACACCCGCACCTGACATCTGGAAGGGAAGCCTGATGCCGGTCTCTGTCGCAAGGTGCATGCGGAACGCCACACGTTCCCTGATGATGCTCCCCTGCGACTCGATGAGTTCGCGGGTCTTCTGTTCCACCGCCTCGGGAGTGGCGGCGGTATCCGTCAGGACGGCATCCAGCGCTTCGCGTGCGTCCTTCTCCTGTTCCACGAGTTTGTGGATGGTGACGCTATACTGGTTGAACAGCTTCTGCGCTGCCGCCTGTCTGTCTCCGGGAAGTTCCGCAACCATCTGTTGCAGCGATTTGCCGGTGCACGCTGTCGCGTTCTGTGCCGCAGGCTTCGCATGGCCCACCGCGGCGGGCAGGGTCAGCAGGGCTGTGCAGATGAGCGTGGCTGCGAATCGGTGCATCGTGCGGGTCTCCGGGTCTCTCACGTTTGTTGAAAGAGTATAAGCAGATAGCGTGCCACAATTTGAATATCTGCAATTTCAGCGTGTTGCAGCGATTTGTGGCGTGAGGCTGTGCCATGTGCAAAGCCGTTTGTGCATGGTGATGCACAAACGGCCTTTGCACAATTGCACAAGAAGGGGGTCAGAGCGAATCGTCGGGCCGGACGCTGATGCCCGCCGCACGGAGGGCTTTGGCAAAGACGCCGTCTCCCGGGACGAGTCGACCGGAGAATGTGCCATCGTAGATGTGACCGCAGCCGCACGAGGGCGAGCGGGCCTTGAGGATGGCCTCGGTGCAGCCCGCCATGACGGCAAGGCGCACCCCTTCGACGACACCCCGTTCGAAGGCCTCCGTGACGTCCTCGCCATCTATGGTGACGACCTGCCCCTCACGAATCTCACACGGCGGGCGCGGCGTGGGAAGTCCGCCCAGTTGTTCGGGACATACGGGCAGCGCAAGCCCTTGCCTGACCAGTTCGATGACCTGTTCCCGCGGGGTGTGCCCGCCGTCGAAGCGGCATGAGACACCCGCAAGACAGGCACTGACGACGTAAAGCATGGTGACCTCTCCTGCATGATGCGTCATCCCAGAGTCCCCCGTGGACGCCGTGAAGTCAACCATGTGCACAGCATGGCGCATGTCCATGGCGTCTTCGCCCGCTGGCCTCCGGCGCAGGATATGGTGGATGCGATGCCTGTGCGGGATGTTTGAGAGGCCCGGGGGGCGTTGCGGTGCAGCATGCGCCGTTGCGAGGGGGGAGGCCTGTTCCGTCACGGGGGCTCCTTCACCCCATAACCGGTTCATGTCTCGGCCTCTGCACAGGATGCGGGCCATGTTGAGCGTCCAGGCCGTGAAGCCCGGACCACGCGGTGAAGCGTTCTCGCCGTGCATGCTGTCACCCGGTGCGTCGTGCTGCGGCGTCGGCCCGTTGCTTGGATGCCTCGAAGGACGCGAGCCCCTCCTCACCCATGTAGCGCGCAAGCATGCGGCGCGGGGTGGAGGCGAGGTCGATGGACAGGAAGGCGTCCAGCGACCCGAAGGCCCGGTCGCAGTGGAACGTGGCGATTCTGCCGCCCAGTCTGAGGTAGTGCTTGAAGAGGATGGGAACGCCAGGGCCGCCTTCCATGTCGCGCACCAGCGAGCAAAGCCCGTTGTAGTCGAGGCCCTCTGTACGGGGCGGCGTGGTCGCCCCCGGCTGGCGCAGGCGCGGGGCGACGCGGCCCTTCACCAGCGGGGAACACACAGGGCAGCGGCTGTGGCGCAGCATCCAGTCGATGATGGCCTGTAACGAGTACGGCGAATAGCCGAGACTCACACTCACCGGGCCGAACATGCGCCGGACACCGGGGCGACGCAGGACGCACCGCGCCAGCCCTTTCCAGAGCAGGAGCAGGGGGGCGTAGTCGCGCTGGTAGTCGGCATGGACGAAGGCCCGTCCCAGTTCAAGGGCACTGCCGGGCAGGGCGAAGAAGCCCGGCCTGAAGCGGAAGAGCGTCGAACTGTACAGCCCCTTCACCCCCTGTGCCGCGAGGATGCGGTCGACCTCGCCGAAGCGGTATGCCCCGGCGATACGTCCATCGCCCTCGTGCCAGAGGATGAGGTGCCGGTAGGTGGCGTCGAACGGGTCGAGGTCGAGTGCCTTGCCTGAACCTTCGCCCACGGCACGGAAGGTCTCTTCGCGCAGTCGTCCGATTTCGTGCAGCAGGTCGGGGGCTGCGGCTGCGTCGGTCTCCAGTAGCGAATAGCCGCCCTCCGAAAGTAGAAAGGCAGGGCTTTCGCACAGTGCATGTACGGCGTCCCTGATGAGGGACGGGGCGCGCGGCGTCGCCACGGGTTGTACAGAACGCGGGCGGGGCCGGGGAAAGAGCGGGAGCACCTTGCGTGGGGCCGGGGCCAGCCCGTAGCAGCGCATCCGCAGGTGGCGGGTGCGTTCCTCGTCACCGGGGAGGTCGCGCATGGTGGCGGAGGGGATGACGCGGCCCACGGTGCAGGTGACGACAGAGTCGCGTTTCTTGAGCAGTTCTTTGGGCAGCAGCGCGGTGCGTGCGGCAGGGTGCAGCAGGCCGGCAAGGTTGAAGAACAGGCTGTTGCGTCCATGAAAATGCACCGGCAGGGCATCGGCCCCGGTGCGGTGGACGAGACGCCCCACGTTGGGGTGCCAGGCAGGGTCGGTGATGGCACGCCGCGAGGGTTGCAGGTGCGAGACCGTGCCGGAGGGGAACACCGCCAGCGCCCCGCCGGCCTCCACATGGCGCATGGCCTCGCGCAGGGCCGCGACATTGCGTCTGGCCGCGTCCTTGCCGCCGAAGGGGTCTACGCTGATGCACAGGCCGCGCATCTCTGGCACGGCAGAGAGCATGTAGTTGGCCAGAAAGCGCAGGTCGGGTCGAACCGGAAGCAGGGCGTGGGCAAGCAGAAGACCTTCGAGCGCACCGAAGGGGTGGTTGGCGACAACCACCAGCGGGCCGCTGGCGGGAATGCCCTCGCGTCCGGCCCCCTCCATCTGCAGGGAGACTCCGAGCGCTTCGAGGGCCAGCCCCGCGAAGTGTGCCGGGGCCTCATGGCGCGGGAGCGAGTCGTAGAGGACGGCAAGACGGTTGAGGCCCAGCAGTGACAGCAGGGGGCCGCGCAGGGCACCCGGCAGGCGCTGTGCGGCCTGTGGCAGAAAGGTGGGGGCGGGGCGGATGGCGGCGTGGGTGCCTGTATGAGTGACGGAATCGGCGGCGGGCATGTCGGCCTGAAGCATGGTGCGCTCCTTGTTGGACGTTACGATGCTGCGTCTACCCGTCTAGGGGGGCTCCATGTACGGATGGTGACCGGGAGATGAAAGCTGTGTGACGCCCGCGGCGACACGGGAACGTCCGCCATGCGTCACCGGAGCGTCATGCCCCGGCGCGCTGTGCAGGCTATCAGGGGCGATGCTCCAGGTCCGGCAGGCGGCGCGTGGTCGTCGCCGCATGGGGCGCAGGGCAGGGCCTGACCGTCCTTCCGTGACGCCAGCCAGTCCGGCAGCCCGAAGGGGCCTCTGCCTGATGGTGGCTGGTCGCGAGGTCGTCCGGTTGACCGACCTCCGGGCCTTCTGCCGGCATCCACTCTCAGCCACGAATGAGGATACCGCCATGACAGACCGCCAGCGTAGCGACATCCGTGACCACCTTCAGCGAGAACTCGACTCTTTGCGCCGCGCCGCCATCATGGGCGGCTACGAACCCTGCGCCGACGAGAACGAGTTCGCCTCGCGCCTTGCCGAGATGGCCCTTTCCGTCACCCTGCTGCACAGGGCGGAGCATCGCATCGGGTTGCTGGAGAACGCCCTGCGCCGTCTTGAAGCCTACGACTACGGGGTATGCGAAGGGTGCGGCGAAGACATCCCCGTCGCGCGCCTCAAGGCCTCTCCGGCCACGCGCCTGTGCGTGTTCTGTCAGCAGGAGAGCGAGTGCGCTCCCGTAGCAGCTACAGATGGCGAGAGGTTGACGGGACGGGTCTAGTGCCGTCTGTCCTTCCTCCATTCGGCCCGAAAGCGTCTGTGAAGCGTGTCTGTCCTGCGTGGACGACAGGCCCTTGCTGTGCGATGTAGGCCGCGTGTCACCTTGCGGGATTGCGGACAGGGACCGCGCGCTGTTGCGTGGCTACGCCCCGCGAGTGGTGACCCGTCATGGAGGACGGGATGATGACGGATGCGGAATTGCTGGAGCGTTCACGGGCGCGCCGGGAAGAGGCCCTCTCCATCATGGGGGCACTGGGGCTCTTGGAACGCTGGTCGGCCCATGGGCGGCCCGTGCTGGTGGGGGCGGTCGCGCACGACCTCGTGTGGGGGCCCGACATCGACCTCGAAGTCTACTGCCCCGCGCTGCGCGTCGAGGATGGATTCGCTGTGCTTGCCGCCTGTAGTGCGGTTGCTGTGGACGGGCGATACAGGGTCGTGGGGGCGGAGTACGGCAACTTCCTGCAGGAGGCGGATGCCGCCTTGTACTGGCGCCTGCGCATCCTCACGCACGGCGGCACGGAGTGGAAGGTCGACATGTGGTCGGCTGACGAGGGGTATTCCCTTCCCCGGGGTGAGCATCTCGTGACCCCGCTACGGAATGCCATGACACATGAGATGCGCCTCGCCATCCTGCGCCTCAAGGCCCTGCGTGAGCAGGGAATGGCCCCCGACTGTCTTTCCATCGACCTGTACCGTGCCGTCATCACCGACGGCGTCCGCACAGCGGATGAACTCCGGGCGTGGATGGATGGGCGGGCCCTTGGCGTGCTCACGGACTGGTGCCCTGCCATGTAGGCCGGGGCCGCGTGGCGCCTTGTCCGCGGTCTGTCCGGTGTGGCTTGCGAACCTGCGCTTTCGCGAGTCCCAGTCAGGGCGGCCGGACTTCAGGTGTCCTTCATCAGGCGAGGGCTTCCGCCGGGAAGCCCCTCGTGCCATCGATTCTCGCGCCGCCGTGCACCGGCGGACGACAACGGCCCTGTAGGCAGGCTATTCCTGCGTCACGGTGATGGAGTCGCCGGGCCGCAACACCGTATCCATTTCGAGCCTGTTCTGGCGCATCAGTTCTTTGGGGTGGACATTGAACTTGCGGGCGATGGCCCACATGGTGTCACCCTGCTGCACCTTGTAGGTGACGGTCTTCGTCTTGACGGCGGCGGAGGGCCCTGCGCTGCGCGAGGGGGCCTTGGCGGCTGATACGGGCATGGCGGTCACGCTGGCGACCAGCTGGCGGGGTTCCGGGGTGGATGTGGCGCGTGCCACAGGGGCCTGCGGCTTCTCCGGCTTGCTTGTCGCGACAGGCTGCGGCGCAGGCGCTTCGGACCCGCCGGGGATGTAGAGCTTCTGCCCCACGCGCAGGGTGTGCGCCTCTGCCATGCCATTGGCCTGCATCAGGGTGTTCAGTTCGACGCCCTGTGTGCGTGCGATGCTGTAGAGGGTGTCGCCCTGTTTCACGATGTAGCTGCCGCGGCGTTCGGCAAGGGCGCGCTTGATCGCGGGCCCGGTGTCGGGTTCGTGATGCGTACCGCCGGGGATGAGCAGTGTGCTGCCGACCTTGAGGTTGTTGCTGCGCACCTTGTTGACCTGCTTCAGCACCGATACGGGAACCCCGGCGCGCTTGCCGACGCGCTCCAGCGTGTCGCCCTTGCGCACGGTGTAGGGCTGCCAGCCTGCATAGTTGCGGGTCTGCGGTTTGGCGAGGTAGGCGAGGGCCGCTTCGCGGCGTGCCTCCGGAAGATAGATGACGGAGTGGGCGTCAGGCGGGCTGACATAGCGCCGGAAAGCCGGGTTCAGGTCGGAGAAGGACGCCCAGCTCATGCCGGAAGCCTGCGCAAGGGCCATGAGGTCCGTACCGGGGCGGACACGCACCTCGACGGGCCGGATGGCGCACGAGGTGTCGAGCGGGGCGAAACCGAGCGACTGGAGGTTGCGCATGATCTTGGTGATGGCGATGAACCGGGGCACGTACTGCTTGGTCTCGTCCTTGAGGCGGGCCTTCTCGTCGAGGCTCTCGTTCCGGCGCACCAGTTCGAAGAAGCCCTTGGCCCCCGTCCCGGCAAGCGCGCGACCTATCTTGCCCTCACCGGCATTGTAGGCGGCGAGGGCGAGGTGCCAGTCGTTGAAGTCGCCATAGAGCTTGGCAAGGTACGACGCGGCGGAATGGGTGGCCTTGTAGGGGTCGCGGCGTTCGTCTATCCACCAGTCGTAGTCGAGGCCGTAGAGTTTGCCGGTGTAGGGCATGAACTGCCAGATGCCCACGGCACCGGACGACGAGACGGCATTGGGGTTGTACCCGCTCTCGACGATGGCGAGATAGGCCAGTTCTTCGGGCAGGCCGCGTTTGCGAAGCACTTCGCGGACGTAGGGCAGATAGTTCTGCGAACGGCGGGCCAGACGCTCCATGGTGCCGCGCGCCCTGTGGGTGTAGTATTTGAAATGCAGGACGACGGCGCGGTAGTCTTCAGGGGAGAGGTTGCGGTCGACCTCGCCGGTGGATGCCAGCGCGGCCTGTTCTGCGGGCGAGAGGGGCAGGCCGTCATCCACGGGGGGGATGGCGAGTTCGACCACCTCGTCACTGCTGCCGGAGGATTTCTCCGGCGCGGGGCAGGCCGTCTCCTTGTCGGCGGGAAGCGAAGAAAGGGGCTTGCGCGTAGCACAGCCCGATACGGAGATGGAGAGGGCGACAAGGGCCAGCATCATCAGAAGAAGCCTGCGGGCCGGGGATATTCTGTAGCGGCGGCGGGTTCGCTGCATGTCGGTTCCGTGGTGAGGGGGTCGGGAGTCCGCTTGCGTAAGAAGCGGAACGAGGATACCTGCTGTAATGTAGGCGCTCAAGCCTATCCCAAGCCTTTATGCAAGGCAACAATCCATAGCTTATAATTTCGGACAAGCAGCCATGAAACAGCGGCCTTATGGACAACGGCGAGACGGGGGCGACCGTCGCACCGGCGACGGCGATGGCGGAGACAGCGGGCGCGGACGGCGCAAGTCAGGTGCGACCGGGACGGGTGAGGGGCGTGGCGAAGCCCGTGGCGGACAGCGCCGGGGTGCTGGTGGCCCGCAAGGTGAACGTCGCGCACCGCGTGACGACCGGCCACGCCGCGATGCGGAACGCCCTGCCGGGACCGGAGGCCGCACGTCGCGAGGGCCCTATGCCTATGCCATGCTCCCTGACGGTGATGCCCCCCGGTTCGACGAACGCCCTGCTGCGGACGTGGAGGCCATGCCGCAGGGCAGGCCGCCGGTCGACGAACGGCATGACGACACCGCTGCCGACACCGCGCAGGGTGCGCCTGTCGTGGCGACCGACCAGCCCGTGCTGCCGGGGCTGAAGCCCGTCCTCGAACTGCTGGCATCCGACCCGGCGCGCATCGATACGGTGTTCATACGTCGTGGGCGCCGTACACCGGACACCGACCGCCTCATGGACCTGTGCCGGGAGATGCGCGTGCGCTTCTCGCTGGTGGAAGGGCAGGTGCTGGACAAGCTTTACGCTGGCGGACATCAGGGTGTGGTGGCTCGTCTCTTCGAGGCGGGCTACGTCGAACTCGACGACCTGCTGCAAGATGCCCCCGACGCACCGCTGCCGCTCATCATCGCCCTTGACCAGGTGCAGGACCCCGGCAACGCGGGTACGCTGGCGCGTTCCCTCTATGCCCTCGGCGGTGCGGGACTCATCGTGCCGCGTCACAATGCCGCCTATCTCGGGGCCGGTGCGCACCGGGCCGCAGCGGGGGCGCTGGAGAAGCTGCCCGTGGCCCGTGTGGCCAACCTCGCGCGCGCCCTCGACGAGGCCGCCGAAGCGGGGTACGCCATCTACGGTGCCATGTGCGGCGAAGGCAGTGTCAACGCCTTCACCGCCACGTTGCGGACACCCTGCGTGCTCGTTCTCGGCAACGAGGACAAGGGCATACGCCCCAATGTGGCCAAGCGGTGCGATACCCTGCTGCACATCCCCATGCTGCGCGATTTCGATTCGTTCAACGTGGCGCAGGCCGGGGCGCTGTTGCTGGGCTGCTTTGCCGCGCCCCTGCTGCGTGACCGGTAGCCCGGAGTGCAGACAGGCGGATAGGCCGACGGCCGTACCACCGGCAGCATGACAGATGTAGATGCCCCCGCTGCGTCGACGACGTAGCGGGGGCATTCATTTTGAGGCAGGAGGTTCCATGCGGGGCGAGGGCGTCATCCGTTGCAACCGCAAGGTGCGGTCTTGCGGAGACGGGGCGGGTCACCGTACCGTCGCACCCTGATGGAGTGCGCCGTCACGGCATTGTCGTGCTGGCATGGTCACCTGATATAATTGGGGATGTTGAGGAATACCTCACGTGTGAAGGTGACCATCTTGTCCATTATCCAAGGAAAGCTGACCAGCACCGCAATGAAGATGGAGACCACCTTGGGGATGAACGAGAGCGTCATCTCCTGAATCTGGGTCGCGGCCTGAATGACGCTGACAACGACGCCCACCGCCAGCCCCACGCCAAGAATGGGCATGGAGATGAGCAGCGCCAGTTCGATGGACTGTCTCGCGAAGCCGATGACGAATTCCGGTGTCATGTTTCCGTCCTCCCGGTCAGACCATGAAGCTGTTGACGAGCGACCCCACCAGCAGCCCCCATCCGTCGACCATGACGAACAGCAGCAGCTTGAACGGCATGGAGACCATCATGGGGGGCAGCATCATCATGCCCATGGCAAGTAGGATGCTGGAGATGACCATGTCGAGGATGAGGAACGGGATGTAGATGAGAAAGCCGATGGTGAAGCCCGTCTTGAGTTCGCTGATGACGTAGCCCGCCGCCAGCATGATGGTGGGCACGTCGTCCTTGCTTCGGGGCTGTTCCATCTTGGTGACGGCGTAGAAGACCGAGAGGTCCTTCTCGCGCGTATGCTTGAACATGAAGGTGCGCATGGGGGCTTCGGCCTTCTTCAGGGCCTCGTTGAAGCCTATCTCCTCGCGCAGGTAGGGTTGCAGGGCGTTGTCGTTGATCTCTTTGCCCACGGGGGTCATGATGACCACCGTCATGAAAATGGCAAGGCTGGCGAGCACCTGACTGGGCGGCAGGGCCTGTACGCCCAACGCCTGACGCACGAAATGGAAGACGATGATGATGCGGGTGAAGCTGGTCACCGTCAGCATGATGGCGGGGGCCAGCGAAAGCACCGTGAGCATGAAGAGGATTTCGAGCGTGAGCGAAACCTTCTCCGGTTCGGTGCGCCCTGCCGCCAGCGTCAGCTGCATGGTGGGCATGACCACATCCTGCGCGGCCATGGCCGCCACGGCGGTGAGCGCCAGCAGGGCGGCGATGCTAGGGGGCAGGAGGGCGAGTGTGCTGCGCCTTCTCCAGAAGGGAGTCGAAGTCTTCGTCGGTGCTGCGCTCATGGTCGGCATCCATCTCCGTGAGTAGCGAAATGCGCTGGTCGGTGACGCCCAGCAGCAATCGTCTATCCAAGAAGCGTACCACCACGAGTCCCTTTCGCTGACCGAGGGGGACCTGTGCCTCCACACGCAGGGCGTCACGGGGGAACGCGCCCGGTTGCGGCAGGAAGCGGAACGGCCCGTAACGGCGCAGCAGCCATACCGCGCCCCACAGGGCAGCGAGAAGAAGCAGAAGGATGCCGATGGCCTGCAGGTAGCCACTCCACGAGAAGGCGTGCTGTGCCCCCTCTACGCCGATGGTGGCGTTGGCGGCGGCAACGGTGCGACCGAAGCCTTCCGCCATGGTCGTGGCATCGGTCGTTGCGTTGGACATCGCCTCGACCGACCCGCGGTAGAGGCTCTCGGCCGCCTGCGTGGCGTTGTCAGCAAGGGGTGCCATGTCGTTAGCCAAGTTGCTTCACCCGTTCGATGGGGCTGATGATGTCGGTGAGGCGCACGCCGAACTTCTCGTTGATGACCACGGCTTCGCCGCGTGCCACCAGTTTGCCGTTGACGAAGACCTCGAGCGGCTCGCCAGCGAGCTTGTTCAGCTCCACCACGGACCCCTGACCGAGTTGCAGCAGTTCGTTGATGAGCAGACGGGTGCGCCCCAGTTCGGCGGAGACGTCGAGCGGGATGTCGAGGATGAAGTCGAGCTCGCGCTTGCCGCTATCGGGGCGGGGTGCGCGCGACTCTTCCGTCAGATCCTTGAACTTGGCCTCCTGCGCCTGCGAGAGGAACGCCTGTTCCTTCTCCTTGCGCAACTGCCCCTGCTCCTCGGTCGCCAGAGCCCTTGCCCATTCTTCTGCCAGCTTGTCGTCGGGGCTCTTGCCGCCGGTGTCCTCTACACCCTCGCCTTCAAGGGCCGCCGCCCACTGCTGGGCGAGAAGGTCTTGATCTATGTCGTCGTTGCCCATGGTGATACCTCGTGCTGGTGTCGTGCTACTGGATGACGAATTCGGTGAAGTAGACCCGCGTCACGCGCGGCGCGCCGAGAATCTGGTTGAGCCTGTCCGCCACCTCGTTCTTGAGCAGCAGCTTGCCTTCGGGCGCGGCGAGTTCGGTGTACGACTTGCCTGAGAGCAGCAGGATGATGGCGTCGCGCACCTTGGCCGTCTGCCCTTCTATCTCCTTCACGGCGGCGGGGGCGTTGACCTCCACGTCCATGGAAAGCTTCAGATACCGTCTGCCCGCAGGGTCGGCAAGGTTGACGAGGAAGGGCGGCAGCGTGGTGAGGCGGCCTTCGCTCTTCGCCGTGTCGGTCTTGCCCGCGCCCTTGGTGGCGTTCTTGTCCGCCTCGGTCGCGGCCTGTTCCGCCTGCGCCGGAGGTTGCCGGAGGAAGAACCACCAGTAGGCCCCCGCGCCGCCCCCCGCCAGAAGCAGGAGGACGAGCAGCAGGATGATCCATTTGACCTTGCTCGATTTCTTGGCGGGCTTCTGCTCTTCAGCCACGTGCATACTCCTTGGTCTTGCCGGTGCTAGCCGTAGCGTCCGGGACGCTTCGCGGTCTTCACCAGAATCTCGACGCGCCGGTTGCGTTGTGCCGCCTCGGGCGAGGCGCTGGCGTCGAGGGGTCTGTCGGGGCCGTAGCCGCTGACGGAGAACCGTGCGGGGTCCATGCCTCTTTGCAGAAAATGTTCCAGCACGCTCAGGGCCCTACGGTCGGAAAGGTCCCACGGGTCGGCCCCGCCTTCGGTCGCGTCGGTGTGCGCACTGACATTCACGTCCGCGTCGAGTCCGGCAAGGACATCCGTCAGCGTGTCCAGAAGCCGGAGGGACGCCGGGGGTAGCCTGTCCTGTCCCTGCGGGAAGAGCAGGTCGTGTGTCAGGGCAATGACGACACCTTCCGGGTTCTCCAGCACCTCCACATCGCGCTCCACTGTACGTGCCTCCACACCCGGGGGCAACACCTGCGGGGGAAAGAGCAGGCTGCGGATTTCGACGGCGTTCGCGGAAAGGGCCTCGGCATCCATGAGCAGGTCGCGCAGCCGTTTGCTGACGTCGGTTCTCGGGGCCTCCGGGGTGCCCGCAAGGTCGCCCGGCTGGCGTAACGACGAGGCCATGCGCTCGAATTGCACCCTGTCCACCGAGGACATGCTGACAAGCAGCACGAAGAAGGCAAGCAGCAGCGTCACGAGGTCGGAATAGGTGAGCATCCAGCCCTGCTGGGGGATGTGCTGATGCGGCTTGCGACGCGTCTTGCGGGGGTTGGCGTTCATGGTACGGCCTCCGAAGCCGGAGACGGGGCCGGAATGGTCACCTCTGGCGGGGGCGCGAACCTGTTCACTCCGGCGGGGGCAGCGGTGGTGCCGGGACGTACGGGTACCAGCGTGGGGCCGAGGGCCGGGGCGCGCACTTCGCCGTTGCCGTCTACCCCGTCGAAGGCGCGAGGAAGTTGTGGCGTTGCCGTGGATGAAGATGGTGTCGCAGCGTCGGGCGTGCCCGGAATGACGTCGGGAGTCGTGCCGGGGGCACCGGGTGGTGCTGGCGGGCTGCCAGCCGGGGCGGGGGACTCCAGCCCGAAACGGAAGCCCTTGTAGTCGTATTGCGTTTCACGGGCCGTGCCCTGCCGCTGTTGCAGCCACGCGAGGTTGCGCTTGTCGAGGACAAGGTCGACCCGGCGGTTGGCGCGTCGGCCCGTGGCCGTGAAGGCGTCATGCCGCGGGTGCCCGTCGCCGAAGCCTTCGAGGATGAGACGCGACGACGGGACGCCAAGGTCGCGCAACGCCCGGTATACGCTGGTGGCGCGCCGTAGCGAGAGCATCCATGAGGGCGAGAGGGTGCCCTCCGCACGCAGGCGAAAGCCTGCACCCTGTTCATCGCGCGGGGGCGAGGCGTGCCCGGCCACAAGCAGGGGGTGTTCGATGGTGCGCAGGGTCGGGGCAAAGGTCGCCAGAAGCCGTTCACCCTCTTTCGAAAGGCGGGTCTCGCCGGGGCCGAAGAGGACATCGGCGTCGATGGAGAGAATCTGGACGTTGCCGTTGTCGAAGAAGTCGACACCCTTGCCCTGCGCCCCGTCCAGCGTGGCCTTGAGCGGGCCGAGGTCGCGCCGGGCATCGTGCTGTGCGTCGGGGTCCGTCAGGGGGACGAGGCGGTCGCCCGAGGCTTCGCCCGAACCGGTCTGCATAAGTCCGATGCCGCCGAAGACAGATTCGATGACCATGCGTCGTCGCCGTTCATCGATGGTGCTCATGCTGACCAGCAGGACGAAGAAGGCCAGCAGCAGCGTCATGAGGTCGGAGTACGTCAGCAGCCAGCCGGGTTGGCCCTCTTGTGTGCGTGTTACGCGCCGTGCCGTCCGACGTGCCATGCTGTCTCCCGCTACTCGGCGTGGCGTTCGGCCGGGGTCTGGAAGCTGACCAGCTTCTCGCGGATGATGCGGGGGTTCTCGCCCCTGGCGATGGCGAGGATGCCGGCCAGTTGCATCTCCATGAGCTGGATTTCCTGACGCGAGCGGTGACGCAGCTTGCCCACCAGGGGCAGGAAGACGAGATTGGCCAGTACGGCCCCGTAGAAGGTGGTGATGAGGGCCACGGACATGGCAGGGCCGATGGTGGAAGGGTCGTTCATGCGCTTGAGCATCTGCACGAGGCCGATGACCGTGCCGATGAGCCCGAGGGCCGGGGCATAGGTGCCCATGGCGGCGAAGATGGCGGCACCGCTCTCGTGGCGCGTCTCCATGTTCTCCATCTCGCAGCGCAGGATGTCCTCGATGGCCTCCGGTTCAAGGCCGTCCACTGTGAGTTGCAGCCCCTTGCGCATGAAGGGGTCGGGCAGCGTTCTCACCGCGGGTTCGAGGGCCAGCAGCCCTTCGCGGCGGGCGCGGTTGGAAAGGTCGAGGAACTGGTTGAGCACCTCTTCGCTGGAGGTCTGATGTCCCTTGAAGGCGTGGCGGGCGATGGCGAGCATGCGCAACGCCTCGTCGATGGGGTAGTTGACCAGCGTGGCGCCTATGGTCCCGCCAAGGACGATGAGCAGGGCCGGAAGGTCGGCGAAGAGCAGAGGGTCGCCGCCCAGCAACAGCGCGAGGGCGATGAGCCCGAAGGATACCGCGAGTCCTATGAGAGTCGCCAAGTCCATGCGCGTTGCGCTCCTTGCAGTGGTCTTCCGGCAGGCGGGTTGTGTGCGGACGTGTGGATGATGCCCGACTACGCCCTGTTCTTGCCTGTTCTACCCGTTTCTCTGTCCTGCCCGTTTCTCTTGGCCTGTCCTGCCGTTGCGAAGCTGTGCGGTCCAGTCCGTGCGGTCGAAGCTGTCCGCTGGCCGTCGCCCTCCGCCGGTGTTCTCCGGGGCACTGCTGGCCTGCGGTATCCCGTCAGTTCAACGTACACAGGCCAAGGTGCACGGGAAGGCGCTCAGGGTCTGGGCGGACGGGGGCCGAAGATGTCCGTGCCCACACGCACGATGGTCGCCCCTTCCTCCACGGCCTGTTCGAAGTCGCCTGACATGCCCATGGAGAGATGCGGCAGGGGCACTCCGAGGGAAAGCTCAAGGTCGTCGCGCAGCTTCCGTAGCGCCGCGAAGAACGGTCGTGCCGCCTCGCCGTCGTCGAAGAAGGGCGGCAGACACATCAGTCCGCACAGGCGCAGGGTGGGCAGTTGCAGCACCGTTTCGGCGAGGCGTGCCGTTTCGGCGGCGTCGATGCCCGACTTCTGGACTTCTTCACCGATGTTCACCTGCAAGAGCACATCCTGCACGACGGGACACGTGTCGTCTTCCGGACGCCACAGTGCCTTATGCAAGTTGTGCGCCAGCTTCTCCGAGTCCACGGTGTGGATGAGGGCGAAGCGCCCTGCCACATCTTTCGCCTTGCGGCTTTGCACGTGCCCGATGCAGTGCCAGAGGATGTCCTCTCCGGCGAGGGCCTCCTGCTTCTGCAAGGCCTCCTGCACGTAATTCTCGCCGAAGTCGCGTTGTCCGAGGGCGGCGACGGCAGCCACGGCCTCTGCCGGATGGTACTTGGAGACGGCCACCAGCGTGACGTCGGCAGGGGCGCGTCCGGCGCGGCGTACCGCCGTTTCCAGCCTGTGCCGCACGGCGGCATAACGTTCAGCGAGGGGCGTGTTCATCTGTGCATGTTCCATCATACTCACTTCCTGCGAAGAAAAAAGCCGCGCGCCGCCGTCAGGGGCACGCGGCGGAATGCCGTCGGGGCGTGAGGCTATTCGTCCGGCGAAAGGCCCAGGCTGCGCATGAAGCCGAGGTCCTCTGTCCAGCCTTCGCGCACCTTGACCCACAGTTCGAGGTGCACCCGCTTCTCGAGAAGTTCCTGGATGTCCTTGCGGGCTTCGATGCCGATTTCCTTGATGGTGGCCCCGCCCTTGCCGATGACCATCGACTTGTGCGAGGGGCGCGCCACGTAGATGACCGCGTTGACGATGACCTGGTCGCGTCCTTCTTCCTCTTCCCACTGCTCGATGTCCACGGCGGTGGAGTAGGGCAGTTCCTGACGCAGCTTGTTGAAGACCTTCTCGCGCACGATTTCGGCGGTCATGAAGCGCACCGGCAGGGTGGAAATCTGGTCTTCGGGGTAGAGGGCCGGGCCTTCGGGCATGTAGCCGACGATGAGGCGCAGCAGGTGGTCCATGCCGTCCTTGTTGAGGGCCGAGGCGGGAAAGACCTCCGCCTTGGGCCACATGGCCGAAAGACGCTCCAGCAGGGGGAGCATCTTCGACTTGTCGCGGAACAGGTCGATCTTGTTCACGACCACGACCACAGGGCGGGTCTCGGCGGCGATGGGTTCGACCAGCGGCGCGATGTCGCGGTCGAGAAGGTCGGGCTTGCGGATGTAGAGGTCGCCGTCGAGCATGACGATGAGCGCGTCTGCGGCGTTCATGCTCTGCCATGCCGTCTGCAGCAGCATCTTGTTGAGGCGCCCGCGCAACTGGTGGATGCCGGGCGTGTCCATGAAGACGACCTGCGCGTCCTTGCGCGAGAGGATGCCCACAATCTGGTTGCGGGTGGTCTGGGGCTTCGAGGTGACGATGGCCACCTTCTGCCCGATGAGCGCGTTAAGCAGAGTGGACTTGCCTGCGTTGGGCGGGCCTATCAGGGCGACCCAGCCGCAGCGGTGCGTGGTCTGGTTCATGGATATCTCCTCGGAGGCTGGGCCTCTGTGCTTCTTGTATGGGATGTTCCACAGCCACTGCACAGCGTCAAGGCGAAGCAGGTTGATGCCCGGAACGGGATGGCACTTTCATGCACTATCGCGGCGTGTGGTGAACATAATAGGATACACAGGTACAAAGCCGCTGGCAAGCGTCATGAAGAGGGTGGCTGCGGGCACGTCGGGGGTCGCCCGGAGACCCGTTCCGTGATAGGATGGTACCAACGTTGTACGTGCATCGAGGAAGCCATGGACGAGACGGAACGCACCGCACCGCACTGTGCGGACGCATCACAGGATGCAAACAGGGAACACGGGACGGGCATGGCGTCTTCGTCTGCCGTCGACCCGAAGGGGGAGGGCGAAGGGGCGCAGGCCCGAGGTTCGTCATCAGGTCAGGCCAATCAGGTCGGTCAGGCCGGAGAGGCCGGAGAGGCAGAAGAGGCCCACACCGCCACGGACGCCGGGGCCCGCACGGGCCTTTCGCCGTGGCAGCGCCTGCGCCACGCGGCGTTGCCGTTTCTGGACGACCTGCAGGGCTATACGTCGCGCACCTTCAGGCACGACGTCCTTGCGGCGCTGACCGTGGCGGTGGTGGCCCTGCCGCAGTCCATGGCCTATGCCGTCATCGCAGGGGTGCACCCCAAATACGGCCTGTACGCCGCCATGCTGCCCGTCATCGTGGCCTCGTTGTGGGGTTCGTCGCGCTACCTCATCGCGGGGCCCACCAACGCCATCGCCATGCTGCTTTTCGCCTCGCTGGCTGAGACGGCGGTGGACGGTGTGCTTATCGGTGCCATGCCCGAAGAGACCCGCATGGCCTATATCTTCGGGGTGGCCATCCTCGCCGGGGCGATACAGGTGGGCATGGGGCTGGCGCGTGTGGGCGAACTTGTGCACTTCATCTCGCACTCGGTCATCGTCGGTTTCACGGCGGGGGCTGCGGTGCTCATCGCCGTGGGGCAGCTGCGCAATCTGCTTGGCGTTTCCTTTGCCGCGGCCCCGGACTTCCCCACACAGGTGCTGCGTACCCTCGTCCATCTGCCGCAGACCAACCCGTGGGCGCTGGGTGTGGGTCTCGCCACCATCGCCCTCGCACTGGCGTTGCGGTATGCACCACGCAACCTGCCGGGGCCGTTCATCGCCATCGTGGTGGCTGCCGCCGCCACGCAGTTGCTGGGTCTCGAAGCGCACGGGGTGCGTGTGGTGGGTGACATCCCGCAGGGGCTGCCACCCCTGTCGCTGCCGCCTGCGCCTGATGGCGACGCCATCCGTATGCTGTTCATGCCCGCGCTGGCCATCGCCCTGCTTGGCGCGGTGGAGGCCCTCTCCATCGCCAAGACACTGGCGGGGGCCAAAGGTGAACCGGTGGACGGAAGCCGTGAATTCGTGGCGCAGGGGCTGGCGAACATGGCGGCGGGGCTCACCTCCGGCATCCCGGGTAGCGGTTCGTTCACCCGCAGCGCGGTGAACTTCACCGCCGGGGCGCGGACACGCTTCTCGGGGGCGTTCACGGGCGTGCTGACGCTGCTGGCGGTGCTCGCCTTCGCACCGCTGGCACGGGCCATCCCCGTGGCATCGCTGGCGGGCATCCTGTGCATCATCGCGTGGGGCATGATCGACCGCGACGGCATCCGTCTTTCGCTGAGGGCCACCCGTGCCGACCGCGCGGTGCTGCTCTGCACCTTCGGGGCTACGCTGCTGCTCGACCTTGAGAAGGCGGTGTTCGTGGGCGTGCTGCTCTCGCTGGGGCTGTTCCTGCGCAAGGTCTCGCATCCGCGCGTGGTGCGGCTTGACGCCAGCGGCAGTAGCGAGTTGCGGGGCCTGGATGGCGGGCCGTGCTGCCCCAACCTTGCCGTGTACGCCATCGAGGGTACGCTCTTCTTCGGGGCCATCGACGAGCTCGAAAAGAAACTCTACGAGTACGAAAACTTCGGGCACAAGGCCGTGGTGCTGCACCTGAGGCAGGTGCACTGGATTGACGCCACAGGCGTACATGCCTTCGAGCGTTTCCTGCGCAAATGCCGTGACAAGGGCGTGACACTGGTGCTCAGCGGGGCAAGGCCGCAGGTGCGCCGCGTGCTGGTGGATGCGGGGCTCATCGAACATATCGGCGAAGCCAACGTCACGGCAGACCTCTCATCCGCGCTGAACCATTGCTACACCACCTGCCTGCGGGACGAGGTGTGCGCGACGTGCAAGGCGGGCAACCACGGCGAGTGCCGCCGTCAGGGTGCCGCCATGTGCGAGGTCGACGCCGAACGCCATCCTGTGGCGCAGGAGTAGGCCTTGCGGGGGCCCCCGCGGTGGGGGCCGCATCCCGTCATATGGGTGCTGTCAGGTCTTCGCGATGCCGGCCTGTTGCTCCGGCACTTCGGGCGCGGCTGCCGGAGCGCCGCCTCTGCCGTGCCTCATGCGTTCGCCATCCGTACCGTCTCTGGAGACAGGCGTGACGGAGACGCATGACAGGCCGGGGTGTTACCGCGTACGGCACGTGCCAGATGCTTCACGGACGTGCCATCCCCGGATGCGTGGAGAGGCCCCGCGCCTGCGGGCCTGACGGCATCACCGGCTGGCGTTGCGAACGGCGTCACGCCTCCGTTGGCAAGCCGCGCCCTGCTGCGGTTGCCCTGCGTCGCGCATCGGTCTATGGTGCCAACCCTGCCGTTCCGCGGCTTCACCTCAGCGCCGGAACCCCGGTCCATCCGTCAGAGCATGAGCGAAACGCTGCCCATATCCCCCGACGCCCCGTGGCTGGCCCCGCTGGCGGGCTATTCCGACCTGTCCTTCCGGCTGCTGTGCCGTGAGGCTGGGGCCGCCGTGTGCTGCACCGAAATGGTCAGCGCCAAGGGGCTCATCTACTGCAGCCCCGGTACCCGCGACCTGCTTGCCACCACGCCGGAGGACGCACCTCTGGTGGTGCAGCTTTTCGGCTGCGACCCCGACATCATGGTACGCGCCATGGAGCCCTTGCTCGAACAGGGGTTCCGGTGGTTCGACCTCAACATGGGCTGCTCCGTGCCCAAGGTGGTGAAGACCGGTTGCGGGGCTGCCATGCTGCGTGACGTGCCGCAGGCGCTTGCCGTGGCCCGCGCCATGCTGCGTACCGCAGGCGCGGGGCGGGTGGGTTTCAAGTTCAGGCTTGGCTGGGACGTAGGTCAGGAGGTATGGGCCGACCTTGGGCGCGCTCTCGCCGACCTCGGTGCGGGGTGGGTGACGCTGCATCCGCGTTATGCCCGTCAGGGCTTCTCCGGCGAGGCACGGTGGAGCGCGCTGGGTGAGCTTGTACGGGCCGTTTCCGTGCCTGTCATCGCCAGCGGCGACCTCTTCACTGCTGCCGATGGCGTCCGCTGCCTGCGTGAGACGGGCGTGGCATCGGTGATGTACGCGCGTGGTGCGTTGAACGACCCCGGAGTGTTCCATGCGCATCGCGAACGTGTCGCCGGAAGGCCCGACCCCGGCTATACGCCGCAACGGTTGCGGGCACTCATCACCCGCCATGCCGAACTTGCACGGCAATATGCGCCGGGACGCTCGGCCCTGCTCAAGATGCGCACCTTCGTGCCCCGCTATGTGCGGCATCTGCCGGGAGCGCGGGCGTTGCGCCAGCATCTCGCCTCATGCTTCGAGTGGGAGATGCTGGATGAACTGCTGGCCACCTTTTTCGCGGACGTGCCCACCTGTCCGGTCACGCCGGAAGGACGGGGCGGTAACGCGGACGCCATGTCCGAATGTGTGACCGGTGCTGCGGAACACTCTGGTTGCAGGACGCACTCGGACATGTCCGGCCATGTAGCTGGCAGCGCGTCCTCTGAAGACCCTTCCGATGGCCCCTCCCGTTACCCCGCAGGAGAATCCGCCATGACGTCCGGCGAGGAGTCCGCCACGGCGGCGGGCACGGCAGGTCGTGGCCCGGAGGTCTCTTCCACGTGTTGTACGGGGCGCGCACAGCAACCCACGGAGTCAGACGCATGAATGTCATTCGCGCCCGCACGGCGGGTTTCTGCATGGGGGTGAGCCTCGCCTTGCGCAAACTCGACCGCGAGGTCGACCGTGCCGAGGAGAAGGCAGCGCAGGGCAGCCCGCGTTGCCGTATCGCCACCTTCGGTCCCATCATCCACAACCCTCAGGTACTGGAAGCCTATGCGGGCATGGGCGTGCGCTGCCTGCGACAGGTGGACGAGGTGGAGGCGGGCGACCATGTGGTCATCCGGGCGCACGGTGTCCCGCAGCAGCAGGAGAAGGCCTTGCGGTCCCGTGACGCGGTGGTGGTCGACGCCACATGCCCCAAGGTGAAGAAGGCCCAGCTTGGCATCGAGGAACAGTGCCGGGCCGGGCGCACGTTGCTGCTCTTCGGCGAGGCCGAGCACCCCGAGGTGCGGGGGCTTCTGTCCTACGCCGGAGAGGGGGCGCTGGTCTTCGGTTCGGTGGACGAACTCGAAGGGCTGCCGCTGCAACCGGAGACGGAGTACTTTCTTGCGGCGCAGACGACGCAGGACAGGGTGGCCTTCGAGGTTGCGCGGGCGTGGCTGCACGAACGACTCGGCCATGAGGTGCCCGTGCTGGAGACCATCTGCGACGCCACGCGCCTGCGGCAGCAAGAGGCCATCGACATCGCCCGCAAGGTGGATGCCATGGTGGTGGTGGGCGGCTTCGACAGCGGCAACACCCGGCGCCTTGCCGACGTGGCCGCCGCGCAGGGAGTGTTCACCGTGCATGTTGAGAATGAATCGCAGCTTCCTGTGGAACAATTGCGTGGCTGTGGCATCATAGGCCTAACGGCGGGGGCATCGACGCCGAAAAGTATTATTGACGCGACGCAGCGTTTCCTCGAATCTCTATAGTGATGCTGGCGTAGGCAAATCACGCGCCGTCGGAGGTCGTATGTCCCAGACGAACATCCTGCTCGAAGCGGGCACCAATGAACTCGAAATCGTCGAGTTCCATCTCGAAGAGGCCGCCGACACCCCTGAAGGTGCGCCCTATCGCGGGTATTACGGCGTGAACGTCGCCAAGGTGCTCGAAATCATTCGCATGCCCAAGGTGACGGAACTGCCTGAGGTACAACACCGCTCGGTGTTGGGGGCCTTCAATCTCCGTTCGCATATCATCCCCCTTGTGGACCTCAGCCTGTGGCTGGGCAAACGCCGGGCCGAAGGCACCGAACCCCCCAAGGTCATCGTCACCGAATTCAACAATGTGACGACGGCGTTCATGGTGTCGGGGGTCAACCGCATCCACCGCATCAGCTGGGAGTCTGTGGAACCGCCCAACAGATACGTGGCGGCGGTGTCCAACAATTCCATCACAGGCGTGGTGCAGCTTGAGGGGCGCATCGTATTCCTTCTCGACCTCGAAAAGATCGTGGCCGACCTCAATCCGCAGCTGGGCCTGCGTCTCGACCATGCCGTCGACTGGTCGGCCAACACCCGTTATCGTGCACTCATCGCCGACGACTCCGGCCTCATCCGTGAAATGCTCAAGGACTTGATGCAGAAGGCCAATTTCGAGGTCGAGGCGGTGAACAACGGCCGTGAGGCGTGGGACCGTCTGGCCGAACTCAAGGCCAAGGGCGAACAGGAAGGGCGGCCCATCACCGACTACGTGCAGGTTCTCGTCTCGGACATCGAAATGCCCAGCATGGACGGACACAACCTGTGCAAGCGCGTGAAAGAGGACAGCTACCTGCGCGGCATTCCGGTCATTCTCTTCTCGTCGCTCATCACCGACAAGCTGCGGCACAAGGGTATGGCCGTCGGGGCCGACGACCAGATATCCAAGCCGGAGGTGACACACCTCGCCAAACGCGCCCTCGCCCTCATCGAAGGGCGGGGATAGCGTATCACGTGACTGTCGCGGCATGTGCGCCAGTCACGTGAGGGAGGGCACACCCGCTTTTCAAGCCTCCCCCGCGAGAAGAGGGAACGCCCCTTCCCGCACATACATGCAGACCAGGCCCCCGTCGCGTCATCCGGCTCGGCGGGGGCTTTTGCGTGGCGTGGCTGCGGTGATGCGGCAAGACGTGCCGCAGGGGTTGACGCGTGGCGAAGGCTCGGACATAACACCGTTTCAAACAAGGGTTGAAACGGTGTTTTTTATGACGCAGCAGCAACAGGAACAGGGAACGCGCGAGAGGTTGCTCGAAGCCGCCGCGGAGGTCTTCGCGGAACACGGCTACGAGGCGGCCACGGTGCGTGAGATATGTCGCAGGGCCGGGGCCAACGTGGCCGCCGTGAACTACCATTTCGGCGGCAAGGAGATGCTCTACGCGAGCATGCTCAAGCATTTCATGGCCGTATGTGCGGCCCGTCACCCGCTGGATGCGGGCACGGGGCCGGATTCGACGCCGGAAGAACGTCTGTATGCCTTCGTCCGCAACCTGTTGTACCGTATCATGGGTGATGACGAGGCGCATGGTAAGCTGGTGGCGCAGGAGACCATAGACCCCTCGCCCGCCTTCGACGACATCGTCCACGAGTTCATGTTGCCCGTGCGCGCCGCCGTGGAGGACGTGGTCAAGGCGTTCCTCGGGCAGGACGCACCGGAGGCCTCTGTGCGTGCCTGTGCCGCGGGTATCGTGGGGCAGGCCATGTTCTACCTGCAGAATCGCAGTATCCTCGAACGGCTGTACCATGACCTCACCTATGACAATGAAGGACTCGACCGCATGGCGGAATCCATAACGCGTTTTTCGCTGGGCGGCATCGCCGCGTGGCGTTTCGGGGGAGGCGAGGCATGAGACTCATGCGACTGTTGCCGTTGCTGGGGCTTCTGGCGCTTGCCGCCTGCGGTGACGAACAGGGTGTGCGCGAGGCGTCACGCCCCGTGGGGGTGGAGGTCGCCGCACCGCTGGAGGGGGTCACGGGACGCCGCTACACGGCCACGCTGGAACCGCGTGAACAGGTCTCCGTGGCCTTCAGGGTCGGCGGCTATGTCGAAGACATCCTCACCGTGTCCGCCGGTGCGGAGGCGAAGGGGAACAACGCCCGCCGTGTGGATGCCGAACGTGGAGACCGGGTGCGCAAGGGACAGGTGCTGGCACGGTTGCGCACGACCGACTATCAGGGCCGGGTCGCAGCGGCGCGTGGCGCCGTGGACGAGGCCGTGGCCGCACGGCGTCAGTCAGCGCTGGACCTTGAGCGTCTGGGAACGCTCCTGCGCGACAAGGCCGTGGCCCAGGCCGACTATGACCGGGCGCGCGAGAAGGCCGATGCCACCGTCGCCCGCGAAGAGGCGGCGCGCGGCAGGCTGGCCGAGGCCCTCGACCAGTTGCGCGATACGGCGCTCATCTGCCCGCTGGACGGTGTGCTCACGAAGCGCTCGGTGGAGCGTGGCACGCTGGCGACGCCCGGCATGGTCGCCTATGTGGTGGCGGACATGACGCGGATGAAGGCCGTGTTCGGCGTGCCCGACACGCTGGTGGATGCCGTGCGCCCCGGAGCGCATCTCGATGTGCTCGTGCCCTCTGTGGGAGTGGCGCAGCAGGGGCGCGTGACGGCGGTTTCGCCTGCCGCGGACAAGCGCAGCCGCATCTTCGATGTGGAGGTGACGCTCGACAATGCCGGCGGACTGCTGCGCGAGGGCATGAGCGCGACTGTTGAACTGGGGGGCGGCAGTGCCGGCCCCGCACCCGCCGTTCCGCTGGCGGCGGTGGTGCGCCCTGCCGGGCGTGCCGAGGGCTATGCCGTCTTCGTGGTGGAAGATGTCGACGGCGGCACGGTGGCGCATGAACGCGAGGTCGTTCTGGGCATCGTGGAAGGCAGCCGTGTCGAACTGACGCAGGGCGTCAGGCCGGGTGAGCGCGTCGTGGTGCTGGGGGCGACCCTGCTCCATGATGGCGAACACGTGCGCGTGCTGCCCGGCGGTGCGGAGGTTGCACCCCGATGAGCGAGGGCGGACACAACGACGAACGCTGGCTGCACACGCGCAACAGCGCGCGCTTCTTCGTGGAACAGCGTCACATCGGCTGGGTGCTGCTCGTGGCGACGCTGGTGTGGGGCGTGTGGGCGTGGCATGCCATGCCGCAGCGCAAGGACCCGGAGATTCCCGTGCGTGCCGCCGCCGTGCTGGTGGCGTGGCCCGGTGCCCCTGCCGAGAGGGTCGAAGAGCGCATCACCCGCCGCGTGGAAGAGGCTGTGGGCGGCAACAAGTGGGTCGAGAAGATAGAGTCGGTCTCGCGCACGGGGCTTTCGGTGGTCACCCTGCATCTGCATGAGCGTGTGGCGCAGACAGACACGGTGCTGGACGACATCGGCTTCCGGTTGCAGGAGGTGGGGCAGCTTCCGGATGGCGCGGGGCCGCTTACCTATATCAAGGACTTCGGTGACACCTCTACCCTGATGCTCACGGTGGCGAGTCCGCGCGTGAGCGGGGTGGAGCTCGACATGCGAGCCGTGGGCGTTGCGCGTGCGGTGCGTGCGCTGCGGAATGACGCAGCAGGGGAGGCCCGAGCCGAAGGTGGCGTGATGGCGCGTGCCTCGCAGGCACGTGTCGGCGCGTCTGGTGCCGTCGCCACCGGGCGTCGGGATGTCCCCCGGACCGGCGTTGCCAAGGCAGAAGAAGGTACCCCGCTCCCTGCCATCAATGATGCAGGGGCCGGACGCATGGCCGTTGCGTGGGTCGCACCGTCCGCCATGGATGACGCGGTGTTGCGCCGCCTCGGCGGCCTTGCCGCCGACTGGCTGGTGGCGCACGGCGACGCGACCGCGCCGCGCCTGCACACCGAACCGGGCCTTGTGGTGCTGGATGTGTCGACCCGGCATGACGCCGCAGCGTTGTCGGCGCGTCTAGCCGTCTTTCGCGCTGAACGGGTAGGCGCCAACGCCCTGCATCCCGATCTGTGGGAACCCGCCGTCTTCGCTTCCGGGGACGATGCCCGCGCGGCCCTCGAAGCCGTGGCTGCCGACCGCTATTCGTGGCGCGACCTCGAAGCCTACACCGAAAAGGTGCGGGCCACCCTCGAACGGCTTGGCAGCGTGGGCAAGGTCTCCCGCTGGGGGGTGCGGCCCGAGACGATCTTCATCGACTGGTCGCAGGAGCGGCTGGCCTCGCTGGGGCTCGACCCGCAACAGGTGGCGCAGACGCTCGCCGCCCGCAACACCTCATTGCCCGGCGGGCAGCTTGAGACGCGGGGCCGGGGGGTGCTGCTCGACAGCGAAGGCGAATTGCGTTCGGCGACCGACCTCGCCGAGGTGATGGTGGCGACATCCGCCTCGGGTGCGCCCCTCTATCTGCGCGACGTGGCCGATGTGACCCGGTCGTACAGGGCACCCGTCGAAAACCTCAACCATTTCGTGCACCGCGATGCCGACGGTACATGGCGTCGTGGCAAGGCCATCACCCTCGCGGTGGAGATGCGTTCGGGCGAGCACATCGACGCGTTCTCGCGCGAGGTGGACGCGGCGCTCGGCGACCTGACGCAACGCCTGCCCGAAGACCTGCTCGTGGTGCGCACGTCCGACCAGCCTCGTCAGGTGACGGAGAAGGTCGACCTGTTCACCCTGAGTCTCGAAGAGGCGGTGGTGCTGGTGGTGGCGGTGGCCTTCATCGGTTTCCGTGAGTGGCGTTCGGCGCTGCTCATGGCCCTGTCCATTCCGCTGACGCTGGCCATGACCTTCGGCATGATGCACCTTCTTGGCATCGACCTGCAGCAGATTTCGATAGCCTCTCTCATCCTCGCGCTGGGCCTGCTGGTGGACGACCCGGTGGTGGCGGGCGACGCCATCAAGCGCGAGATAGCGGAGGGAAGGCCACGCCGTCTCGCGGCGTGGCTGGGGCCCACCAAGCTCGCGCGGGCCATCCTGTACGCGACCATCACCAACATCGTGGCATACCTGCCCTTTCTGCTGCTCACGGGTGACAAGGGGCGCTTCCTGTATTCCATGCCCATCGTGGTGGCGTGTTCGCTGGTGGCCTCGCGTATCGTGTCCATGACCTTCATCCCGCTACTCGGTTCGGTGCTGCTCGACGCGGGCAGACGTGAGGGCACGGTGGAGGAACGGCGCGCACGTGGGCTGGGCCGGCTGTACTACGCCGTGGGCGGGTGGGCCATCGACCACCGGTGGAAGGTGCTCGCGGGCTCATTGCTGCTGGTGGTGGCGGGCTTCTGGTTGCAGGGGCAGCTCAAGCCGCAGTTCTTCCCCAAGGACAGGTCGTATCTTTCGTACGTCGACCTCTGGTTGCCGGAGGACGCCACGGTGGAGGCCACGGCGCGCGTCGCGGCCGATGCCGCCCGCATCGTCACCGACAGGGTCGCGGCCTTCGATGCGGAGACGGGCCGGGCCGCCAAGGGGCTGCCGCCTGCGCTGCGTTCCGTGACCGTGTTCACGGGGGGCGGGGGGCCGCGCTTCTGGTTCTCGGTGACGCCCGAACTGCGTCAGCCCAACTACGCGCAACTGCTCGTGGAGGTGTCGGACAACCATCTCACGAAAGAACTCATCGGCCCCTTGCAGCAAGCCCTGTCCGAGCGTCTGCCCTCCGCGAGGGCGGATGTGATGGAACTGGAGAACGGGCCGCCCATCGGCGTGCCCGTGCAACTGCGCCTCTACGGCGACGACATCCCCGCCTTGCGGGCGGAGTCGGAACGGCTGAAGGCCATCCTGCGGGCCGACCCGGATGCCACGCGCGTCAAGGACAACTGGGGTGCCGACACCTTTGTCGCCCGCTTGCGGGTCGACCCGGACAAGGCGGCACTCTCGGGGGTGACCATGCTCGACGTGGCGCGTGCCACGGGCAACGCCGCCACGGGAACCACCGTGACGGCCTTGCGCGAGGGACGGCTCACCGTGCCTGTGGTCTCGCGGTTGCGGCCGGATGAACGTGCCGATGCCACCGATGTGGAGGGTCTCTATGTGGCGGGGCAGGGGGGAACACGCGTGCCCCTGGCGCAGATCGCAGAGCCTGAATATGGCATGGAGACGGCGCGCATCTTCCGGCGCAATCAGCAGCGCTGTGTGGTCATATCGTGTTTCCCGCGCGAGGGGGTGCTGCCTTCAGAGGTGGTGGCCCGCGCCATGCCCGCCATCGGGCGTTTCAGGGCGGACCTGCCCCCGGGCTTCCGGCTGGAGTTCGGCGGCGAGCATGAAGAGCAGGTGAAGGGGTTCAAGGAGCTGGCGGGGGTGATGGGCATCTCCATCGCCATGATCTACATGGCGTTGCTCTTCCAGTTCCGCAATGCCGTGAAGCCGCTCATCGTCTTCGCCGCCATCCCCTACGGCATGACGGGGGCGTTCGCTGCCCTGCGT
Organism: Nitratidesulfovibrio vulgaris str. Hildenborough; assembly: GCF_000195755.1. NCBI lineage: Bacteria > Pseudomonadati > Thermodesulfobacteriota > Desulfovibrionia > Desulfovibrionales > Desulfovibrionaceae > Nitratidesulfovibrio > Nitratidesulfovibrio vulgaris. The sequence continues at coordinate 69,035 of NC_002937.3, forward strand.
CTCATGGGACAGCCTTTCGGCTTCATGGCATTCCTCGGCATCGCCAGCCTCATCGGTGTCATCGTCAGCCATATCATCGTGCTGTTCGACTTCATCGAGGAGAAGCGCGAAGAGGGTGAAGACCTTCGGACGGCCCTGCTGGATGCGGGCATCGTACGCTTGCGGCCGGTCATGATCACCGTGGCTGCCACGGTCATCGCACTCTTCCCTCTGGCGCTGCACGGTGGTGCATTATGGGAACCGCTGTGCTATGCACAGGCTGGCGGACTGACGGTCGCCACGTTCGTGACCCTGCTCATGGTTCCCGTCCTGTATGCCATCGCGGTGCTCGACCTGAAGGTCGTGAAATAGACTTCCCATTGTTCGTTTAAACAGGTTGACGGCGGAGTGGGTTGTCTGTAGATAACGCAAGAATAATTAGCTTGCTAATAAGTAACAGGCTTGCTCCGCCTGCGGGACGACTTCGCTACGGGGCGCATATCTTGCCGACATTCCCGGAGGAAACATGGCTTTGAGGTTCTTCATGGGGCAGCGGGTGCTGCCTTTCGTGCTGGTGGTCGCCATGATGGCGGCGCTTACGGGGTGCAAGGAAGAGGCCCAGAAGGGGGCACCGCCCGCTCCTCTCGTCGAGGTGAAGACCATCACCGCAGGCGATGTGCCCGTGACCAGCGAATATGTGGCCCAGACAGCGGGTTCGCGCGAGGTCGAGGTCAGGGCCCGCGTCACAGGCATCCTGCTCAAGCGCACCTACACCGAAGGGCGCCCCATCAAGAAGGGCGCACTCATGTTCGAGATCGACCCCGATACGTACAAGGCGGCGCTCGATCAGGCCGAAGGCCAGCTGGCACAGGAGCAGGCGCGCCTTTCCCGTGCCCGTCTCGAACGTGACCGCGTTCTCGCCCTCTACGCCGACAACGCCGTCAGCCAGAAGGACCGCGACGATGCCGTGACGGAGTTCGACTCTGCCAGCGCTGCCGTCAAGGTGGCACAGGCCCGTGTCAAGGAGGCCCGCATCAACCTCGGCTATACCCGCGTCGATGCGCCCATCGCCGGGGTCACCAGCAAGGAGGTGCGGTCGGAGGGTAGCCTTGTCAGCCCTTCCGCCGACGGCAGCCTGCTCACGACGATCACGAGACTCGACCCCCTGTACGTCAACTTCGGGGTTCCCGGTACCGAGATGAGTTCGCTGCGTCGCCTCATCGAATCCGGCAAGGCCGAGATGCCTGCCGACGGCCTTGCGGTACAGCTGACCCTGCCTGACGGCACGGTCTACGCCCGCACCGGCAAGATCACCTTCACCGACAAGCAGGTCGACCAGACCACCGGCACCGTGCGCAGCCGCGCCGAGTTCCCGAACCCCGAAGCCGAGGTGATGCCCGGTCAGTTCGTCCGGGCCAAGGTCCTCGGCCTCGTGCTCAAGAACGCCATCATCGTGCCGCAGCGTGCCGTTCTCGAAACCCAGAAGGGCCCCATGGTCTATGTGGTCGGTTCCGACATGGTCGCCAACCTGCGCCCCGTGGTCGTGGCCGAGGCTCTCGGCGGCGACTATCTCATCGAGAAGGGTCTTTCGGGCGGCGAGACCATCATCGTGGAGGGCATCATCAAGGCGCGACCCGGCCAGCCCGTGCGCGTGGCCCAGCCCGCCAACGGGGCCGCCCCCGCAGCCGCCCAGCCCGGCGCAGCCAGCTAGCCCGGAGGAACCCGGATGTTCTCTCGCTTTTTCATCATGCGGCCCATCTTCGCCACGGTCGTCTCGCTGGTCATCATACTGGCGGGCTTCATGGCGATGCGCGGGCTGCCCATCGCACAGTATCCCGACATCATCCCGCCGCAGGTCGAGGTCGAGGCCACCTACTCCGGGGCCAGCCCCGAGGTCGTGGCCGCCACCGTTGCCGCGCCGCTCGAACAGCAGATCAACGGCGTGGACAACATGCTGTACATCAACTCCACCAGTTCGAGTACAGGCACCATGAACCTCATGGTGACGTTCGAGGTGGGGACCGACCCCGACCAGGCGACCATCAACGTCAACAACCGGGTGCAGGCCGCGTTGCCGCAGCTGCCCGAAGACGTGCGCCGCCGCGGCGTCACGGTGACCAAGAAGTCGTCGAACATGCTTCAGGTCATCTCCATGAACTCGCCCGACGAGCGGTACGACACCATCTACATCAGCAACTATGCGCTGGTGAACGTCATCGATGAACTGCGCCGTCTCAAGGGCGTGGGTGACGTGGTGCTGTTCACGGCGCAGGACTACTCCATGCGCGTGTGGTTGCAGCCCGACAAGATGGCCCAACTGCGCCTCACGCCTTCTGACGTCATCGGTGCCATCCAGGAGCAGAACGCCCAGTTCGCCGCCGGTCGCATCGGGCAGCAGCCGCTGCACGACCCGGTCGAACTGACCTTCATGGTCAACACCAAGGGGCGCCTCTCCACCCCTGAAGAGTTCGAGAACATCATCCTCCGCGTCGAGGAGGACGGCTCGACCCTCAAGCTCAAGAGTGTGGCCCGCGTCGAACTCGGCGCCAAGGACTACAACTTCATGGGCAAGGAGAACGGCAAGCCCACGGTTCCCATCGGCATCTTCCTCGCGCCGGGGGCCAACGCGCTGGAGACGGCAGACCGTGTCAGCGCGGCCATGGCCGAGATGTCGCTGCGTTTCCCCGATGGTGTGAGCTATTCCATACCGTACGACACCACCAAGTTCGTGCGCGTCTCCATCGACGAGGTGGTCAAGACGCTGTTCGAGGCCATGGTGCTGGTGTTCATCGTCATCTACCTGTTCCTGCAGAACTGGCGTGCCACCATCATTCCCTGCCTCGCCGTCCCGGTGTCGGTCATCGGTGCGTTCGCGGGCATGTACATGCTCGGCTTCACCATCAACACGCTGACCCTCTTCGGTCTGGTTCTTGCCATCGGCCTCGTGGTCGACGACGCCATCATCGTGCTCGAGAACGTCGAGCGCATCATGGCCGAAGAGCACCTGCCGGTGAAACAGGCCACCATCAAGGCCATGCACGAAGTGGCCAGCCCCATCGTCGCCACCGTGCTGGTGCTGTGCGCGGTGTTCATCCCCGTCGCCTTCGCGGGCGGCCTCGCGGGGCAGATGTACAAGCAGTTCGCCATCACCATCGCGGTGTCCATGGCCATCTCCGGCCTTGTGGCGCTGACCCTTTCGCCCGCCCTGTGCGCCATGTTCCTGAAGCCGGGCCATCAGGAGCCCAACAGGTTCTTCCGCTGGTTCAACAACTGGTTCGAAGGCGTCACCAACCGCTATACGGCGGGCGTCACGTTCCTGCTCAAGCGCATGGCGCTGGGCCTTGTGCTCTTCGCCGGGTTGTGCGGTGTGACGTGGCACCTGTTCAGTATCGTGCCCGGCGGCCTCGTGCCCGACGAAGACCAGGGGTATGTCATGGCCATGGCCATCCTGCCCGACGGTTCGGCCCTCAACCGCACGGAAGTGGTCACCGACCGTCTTGCCAAGGCGGCCTCCAACGACTCCAGCGTACAGAGCGTCATGGCCTTCACCGGCTACGATGCGGTCTCCGGCACCAACAAGCCCAACACGGGCTTCAGCTGGATCATGCTGAAGCCGTGGGAAGAGCGCAAGGAGGAGTCGGAATCGTCATACTCGGTGGTGCAGCGCATCTTCAGGGAAGGTGCGGGCTATACCGAGGGCGTCGTCATCGCCTTCAACCCCCCGCCCATCTCGGGCATGAGCACCACGGGCGGCTTCGAGGTGTACCTGCAGAACCGTGGCACCGGCGACAGCAAGGAGCTTGCGGCCATGGTGCAGAAGTTCGTTGGCGCGGCCCAGAAGCGTCCTGAACTTGCAGGCGTCTCATCCACCTTCGGTGCCAATACCCCGCAGCTCTTCGTGGAACTCGACCGTAACCGCGCCAAGGCGCTGGGCGTGTCCATCAATGAGCTGTTCGCCACCATGCAGTCGACGTTCGGTACCTACTACGTCAACGACTTCAACAAGTTCGGACGTACGTTCATGGTCATGGTGCAGGCAGATGCCCAGTACCGCGACAACCCCGACGACCTCACGAAGGTGTACGTGCGCTCGAACAAGGGCGACATGATCCCGCTCGCCTCGCTCATCAAGGTGGAGCGCATCACGGGGACGGAAGTCGTTGAGCGCTTCAACGTGTTCCCCGCCGCGAAGATCGTGGGCGGCCCTGCCCCCGGCTACAGTTCGGGACAGGCTCTTGCTGTCATGGAGGAGCTCGCCGCCGAGGTGCTGCCCGCCGAGTATTCCCTCGGCTGGATCGGCTCGGCCTATCAGGAGCGCCTCACGGGCGGTACCTCGTTCATGGTGTTCGCCCTCGGCCTCGTGATGGTGTTCCTCATCCTCGCGGCGCAGTACGAGAAGTGGTCGTTGCCCCTGGCGGTCATCATGATCGTGCCCTTCGCCCTGTTCGGTGCCATGGCCGCCACATGGCTGCGTGGCCTCGACAACGACGTGTACCTGCAGGTCTCGCTGGTGACACTCATCGGCCTTGCGGCCAAGAACGCCATCCTCATCGTGGAATTCGCCATGATGCAGGTGCATGAGGGCAAGGGCATCGTCGAATCGGTGACCGAGGCGGCACGACTGCGCTTCAGGCCCATCATCATGACGTCCATGGCCTTCGTGCTGGGCTGCGTGCCGCTGGCCATCAGCTCGGGTGCTGGCGCGGCAGGACGGCACGCCATCGGTACCGGCATCATCGGCGGCATGCTGGCGGCGACCTTCATCGCCACCTTCTTCATTCCGCTGTTCTTTAGGCTTATCATGGAACTGAGCGCCCGTTTCACCGGCGGCCATCAGGCTTCCGGCGACGGGGAGGAGGCACGATGATACGGCGCATGACCGCGATGCTGCTTGGCGCCGCCCTGCTTTCGGGCTGCGCCATCGGCCCCGACTATCAGAGGCCCGGTATGGACCTGCCCTCCGCATGGCGTGCTGAAAGCGCCGATGCGGGCATGGTGGCGGGCGAGAAATGGTGGACGCTCTTCGGGGACGCCACACTCGACGCCCTTGAAGAGGAGGCGCTGGCGGCCAACGGCGACCTTGCCACGGCCATGGCCAACGTGGATGCTTCGCGGGCACAGCTCACCGTGGCGACATCGTACCTGCTGCCCTCCATCACCGGTCAGGGTTCGTCGGTACGCCAGCGCGGTTCGGAGCGTGGACAGAATCCGCCCGTCGAAGGCCGCGAGGTGACCGACCTGCACAAGGCTTCGGCCCTTGCCTCGTTCGAACTCGACCTGTGGGGCAAGTACCGCAGGGCGCATGAGGCCGCACGTGCCGGACTTCTCGGCACCGAGGCCGCCTATGCCACGGTGCGGCTTGCCGTGGTGTCGCAGGTGGCGCAGTCGTACTTCGGCTTGCGTGCCGCAGACAGGCAGCTCGACATCGCCCGCCAGACCCTCACCTCGCGTGAGGAGTCGCTCAAGATACGAGAAGCCCGCTTCAACTCGGGGCTCACCTCCGAGCTCGACTACCGGCAGGCACAGGCCGAGACGGCCTCCGCAAGAGCTTCCGTGCGGCAACTCGAACAGGCCGTGGCCGCTGCCGAGACGGCACTCTCGTCGCTGCTGGGACGCAGCCCGCGTGACATCGTCGAGCGCAGCCCCGAACGCGGTCTCGACATCGAGACCTTCGCCGTGCCGCCGCAGATTCCCGCCGGGTTGCCCGCCGGGCTTCTGGCCCGTCGTCCTGACGTGGCGCGCGCCGAGGCCGACCTGCATTATGCCACCGCCTCCATCGGCGTGGCCAAGGCCGACCTCCTGCCCGCCATCTCCCTGACGGGGCTCATGGGGTATGAGAGCATAGACCTCACCCGTCTCGTGTCCTCGTCATCGGGGACCTGGAGTTACGGGGCCAGCGCCACCATGCCGTTGCTCGACTTCGGGCGTACCCTCGCCAACATCGACATGGCCGACGCCAAGCAGCGTGCGGCACTCGCCGCCTATGAGCAGGCCGTGCGTGACGCCTTCCGCGAGACGCAGGACGCCCTCGTGGCCAATCGCAAGACGCGGCAGGTGGTGGATGCACAGGCCACGCAGGTGGCGGCGCTCGAGCGTTCGCTCACTCTCGCGCGACTCCGCTATGAGAACGGCTATTCCAGCTACCTCGAAGTGCTCGATGCGGAGCGCAGCCTCTTTCAGGCCCAACTGAACCTGGTAGAGGCCCGGCGCAACCAGCTGGATGCGGTGGTGCAGGTCTGCAAGTCGCTTGGCGGAGGATGGAAGGCCCCCGGCGAAGAGGGCGCGGATGCTACAGGGGCGGCAGAGGCCGCTTCCGGCGACGCCGATGACGCCGCCCCGCAGGGTGTTGCCCCCACCCCTCCCCGGACGGAGGGCTAATCGTGGGCCTTGACTATCCCTCCTGGCAGATGGTGGAGGAGAACCCCCGTGAAGGGTTCGGCATGACCGTCGGGGAAGTGGCCCGCCAGTGGCGCATCCTGCTGGATGCACGGTTGAAGCCGCTGGGGCTCTCCTTCTCACGGTGGGCCGTGCTGGTCACCCTGCATTTCGAGGGGCCCATGTCGCAGGTCGAGTTGGCACGCTACATAGGGGTCGAGGCTCCTTCGCTGGTGCGCCAGCTGGACAAGCTCGAAAAGGAAGGTCTGGTGCGTCGTGTCCAGCATCCCGCAGACAGACGCATCAAGGTCGTCGAGATAGACCCCAGGGCCTTCTCCATCTGCGAAAAGGTGCGCGCCATGGCGCTGCAGCTGCGCGACGAGGTGTTCGAAGGTATCGATGAACCCACCATCCGTGCAGCCCATCAGGCCTTGCTGACCATACGCGACCGCATGGCCCGTATGCAGGCATAGGACACATGATCGTATGCTTCAGGGGGTGCATCCCCCTTCAACCGACCGCCTCGCGGGGCGGCTTCATGACAACAGGAGATAGGATTCGATGCAGTTGAAAGAACTCGCCCGCCGTTTCGGTGTGGTGCTGGCGGCCTTCGGGCTTTCGTTCTCGCTCGTCGGCAGCGCAATGGCCGATGATTCCGTGCTGCGCTATGCCTATGGCGCTGACAGCGACCCCCTGAACATCACCGTCAACGGGCGTGCCGTGGGTGACGCCGAGGTGGGCAAGGGGAACTTCGGCATCACCGAGTACGGTGCGGGCATCGAGTACAAGTGGTTCAGCATGAGCTACAGCCGCGCCGACTACAACTGGAGCGACGTGGGCGGCCTGCCTTTCGGCAACGGTTCAGACGACCCGTGGGAAAGCCTCCAGACCCTCACCTTCGGTGCCAAGGCCGACGGCAGCTTCACCGACACCCTCGGGTGGTTCGCTGGCGGTACTGTCATCTCCGGTTTCGAAGAGGACATGGACGGGTCGTTCAGTCTCTTCTACCGCGGCGGCATCACCTATCGCTTCAGTGACGAATGGCGTGCCTCGCTGGGTCTCATGGGTATCGCCTCCCAGTTGAACCCCATGGCAGCCCCGGTCATCGGCCTCGACTGGCGTAGCCCCCGCGACCTCGGCTGGTCGGCGGGTCTCGGCATTCCGGCCACCTTCGTGAACTACCGCTTCAACGACTGGGCCGCACTGCGCGGGGCCGCCCGCTGGGACCGCAGCCAGCATCGCCTTGCCGACGACAGCCCCGTGTCCGAGAAGGGCTATGTGCAGCAGTCGTCGGTGACCACGGGTGTGTATCTCGACCTCAGCCCGCTTGAGCGTCTCACCGTCACCGTGGGTGCCGAATACTATCTCGACCGCGAGATGAAGCTTTACGACGAAGACCGCGACGAAATCGACACGTGGGACGTGGATAACGCCCTCGGTGGCGTGCTGCGCGTCCGCTACTCCTTCTGATTCCGAGAGGGTGGCTGCCCGCAAGGGCGGTTCCCATCCATATGTCCGGGGGGCCTTGTGCCCCCCGTGCCTGTTTCATGACCCCTTGGCGCGAAGGTTCGTGCCCGCCTTGCGGGCATCCTGTCCTGACGGGAGAGTCCGGCCGCAATGCCGACCGTCTCGTCATGCGGCGTCACCAAGGGGCCAGCCATCCTGCGGGCCTGTCGGGCCGGGATAGTACCACCATTCACCACAACGCAAGGAGGTGCTCCATGCGACATGTGTCGCAGCTGCTGTGCCTTGCGCTATGCAGCTTCTTGTTCGTTCTTTCGGGCACCATCCCTGCCGGGGCCATGGTCCCGGTGCGGGAGGCCGGAGCGTTGACGGGGCAGCCTCGGATACCACAGGGGCATCATGCTGCCGTACTCCGCACCGTGTCGCCATCCGTCCTGTCCGTAGCGAGGGGTGACGATAGCGCATGGCAGTCGCTGGAGGTGCCCGGCACCGAACGTCAGGGCGACCTCGCGGGCGGGGTGTCCTATTACCTGACCTACGACGTGCTCACGCCCGACGTCGCAAGTGACGTGTGGGCCGAACGCCCCGCAGCGCCCGCCCTGACCGTGGATGCCGGGGTCGTGGCGGCCTTCGGGCCGGACATGCGCCTGCAAGTGGGGGCCACGGCCCTGCTGGCACCCGTTGACGGTTCTGTGCTGCCTACCGCACTGTTGCACGTGGACTTCGGTGCGGACACGCTCACACTGGGCCTTCCGGAGAGTTCGTTCCGGCATGTGCTTGGCGACGGGCTTGCCCTTCGGCTATGCGCCAACCTGCGTTCCGGGTACGAGCCCGCATCCGCCAGCCCCACGGTCGTTCCGCGTGCCGACCGCGTCGCCCCCGGCATCGCCGCGGCATGGCTGGACTGGGACGTGGGGCGGGGGCTGCTGCTGACACTGGGGGCGGAGTACTTCTTCGCCACGGGTATGCCCCGGCTTGACGGGGCAGGAAGTCGTGCCCCAGCCGTCGATTCGGCAGGGGTCGGCGGGGTGCTTGGCGTACGACTGGTGTTCTGACGGCACTGCGGGTATGCGGAGTCGCGTTCACGACCGGTCGTCCGGCGCGACCGGGCATGGCGTGCGCAGGTCTGACCGGCTGGACGAAGGCCGCATGAGCCCGTAAGACACCGACCACCTCAAGGGCACCGCACGGCCCGCAGATATCCGCCGCTGTGGCGGCGTGACCAGAAACACGGACGGCCGAGGCCGTCTCGCAACCGCAGGAGTCATCATGCACGACGCACGTTTCGTGGAAAGGATGCTGGATGTCATCGAGCAGGACATCGTTCCCCTCACCGCCCACGGTGTCCGCATCGGCTGCAAGGTCTTCGGCGCGGCGGTGCTGCGGCGCGACGACCTCTCGCTGGTGCTGGCAGGCACCAACCATGAGGCCCTTTCCCCCCTGTGGCATGGCGAGATATGGACGATACGCCAGTTCTACGAGATGCAGGGACACCCCGACCCGGCGGATTGCGTCTTCCTGTCCACGCATCAGCCGTGCTGCATGTGCGCCTCGGCGCTGGCGTGGTCGGGTTTCCGCGAGGTCTACTACCTCTTCGGGTACGAGCATACGGGCGAGGACTTCAACATCCCCCACGACCAGCGCATGATACGCGAGATGTTCGGGTGCACCGAACCTGCGGCGGAGACGAGCTACACCACCAGCCGTTCGCTGGTGCAGATGATGGACGCCTTGCCGGAAGCCGCCTCGTTGCGAGCCCGGTTCGAACGTGTGCGGGCCACCTATGCCGCACTCTCCGACACCTATCAGCGGGGCGAGAAGCGCATGGTGCTGAAATAGGGACAAAGGAAGCCCGACGCCGTTGGCACCGTGAGAACCGTGGACGAAGTTGCGCCGTCGGTGCACGTGCGCAAGAGAACTCGTCTCCGCATCTTCCATGAAGAGCGGCAGGTTACGGCAACTGCGCCGGGATGCACGCGGCCTTTCGGCCAGGCCTTGCGGATTGAGAGTCAGCAAGCCGTGCCGTGGTCGAAGTATATGGCTACGGCAGCACCGACGCCTGAGACGAGAAGTACGGCAAGGAATGTCGAGAGAACGGGGGCGTCGGTGAGAAGCAGCCCGGAGAGGGTGTAGAGACCTTCCAGCATGGTGTCCTCCAGCGGTCCCCTTGTCGCCTTATGGCATGGGCGGCATGCCCTGTGCCACCTTTCGGCCCCCTCCCTGTTTGGTTCTTTGCCCGTGTCGGGGCCTTGGCGACCATGATGCCGTGCGGGCGTCTGGCTGGTGACGGGGCGTGGGCATCCGCGGGATTCCGGCATCCGGCGAGGTCATCCTGTCCCATCGGAAACGTGGCGCTCGGTCGGGCCTTTCGAGGGGTACCGCATATACACCATGAGCATCGCCTGTCGCAAACACGTGGCGACTGCGTGAACATTGCGTGACGGTGTGTCGATCTTCCGGGCCGCTGCCACGGCGCAGCCGCATACGGCACGCTGCGGATGTATCACCCGTGTTCGCCCGGACGTCGCTCACGCCTCTACGTCGTTTTCTTCCTGACTTCCGATTCGTTCCCTGCTTCAAACCTCGGGGGCCGCGTCTGACAATCTTCCCGCACTGGCGGTCGGCCTGTGCGTCGTGGCATCCGGGCCGGCTGCATACCGGCGGCCTTTTCAGGGCATGGGCAACACCCGGCCTTCAATCGATGCCCTTTCGCACCAGCGGCATGATACGGTCGAGTACGGCCTGTGCCAGCGTCGTCCGCAGCCCTGTCCCTTCTGCGATGCCGTGCCTGTCGGGCCTTCCGGAGGTCTCGGGCGTGTCGGGGGTGTTACCCCACGTCTCAGTCGGTGCCCCGGTCGTACAGGGGAGAGGTGCGTCCTCGAACGTGTAGCGCACCCGCAGGTGTGGGCGCGTCATGACGATGAGCCTTGCGAGGTCGACAGGCGTACCCGAAAGGACGAGGTCGCAGGGTGTGGCGGAGATGGTGTCGGCAAGGTCGCGCACCTGTTCCGGCGAATAGCCCATGGCGGGCAGGGCCCGGTCGAGGTGCGGATAGGCTTCGCGGGTGGCCCGTAGCGACGGTGCGGCATGGGGCCACGGGTCGACGGTCTGTGCTGCGCCGAAGACGCGTGCGGCCACGCTGGCGGCCCCGAAGGGCATGCCGCCATGGGTGAGGGTGGGGCCGTCCTCCACCACAAGGACGCGTTTGCCAGCGATGGCGTCGGGGGTGTCGACCGTCACGCGTGAGGCCCCTCCAAGCAGCAGGGCGCCGGGATTGGCGGCGGCTGCGTTGACGCAGACGCGGGCCACCTGTTCAGGTCTGGCATCGTCGGCCTTGTTCACCACCACGATGTGCGCCATGCGCAGGTTGGTCTCGCCCGGATGGTAGCCGACCTCATGACCGGGGCGCAGCGCGTCGCACAGGGTGATGTGCACGTCGGGCCGGAAGAATGGCGTGTCGTTGTTGCCGCCGTCCCAGATGATGACATCGGCCTCGGCTTCGGCTTGGGCGAGGATGCGTTCGTAGTCCACCCCGGCGTAGACCACCAGTCCGGCTTCGACGAGATGTTCATACTCTTCGCGTTCCTCGATGGTGCAGCGTGCGTCGTCCATGTCCTGTACGGAGGCGAAACGCTGCACCGCCTGCGCAGCGAGGTCGCCGTAGGGCATGGGATGCCGTACCACCACCACACGCAACCCCTCGTGCCGCAACGTGTCGGCCACGTGGCGCGTCACGGGCGACTTGCCGCACCCCGTGCGCACCGCGCACACGGCCACGACGGGCCGATGGGCGACCAGCATGGTGCGCGAGGGCGAGACCAGCGTGAAGTCGGCACCGCAGGCCAGCGCACGCGAAGCCTTGTGCATGACCTCCTCGTGGGAGACGTCGCTGTAGGCGAAGACCACTTCGTCGAGACGCACGCCGAGACAATAGGTGGAAAGTTCCTCTTCGGCGATGACGGGGATGCCCTCGGGGTAGGCGGGGCCCGCAAGCACCGCGGGGTAGTTGCGGCCCGCGATGTCGGGTATCTGCGCGGCTGTGAAGGCCAGCACCCTCACTTCGGGCGCGTGCCGGTAGAGCATGTTGAAATTGTGGAAGTCGCGCCCTGCCGCCCCCATGATGACCACGTTGCGCGGGCCCTCTTGGTGCCGGTCTCTACCGTGCAGGTCGGTAGCGCCTGGGGATTCCGGGGGTGTCGGCCTGCCGGTGACAATCGCAGCGTCCTTCATCAGCGTCTCCTTTCCGTTGCAATCGGCACACACGGGTGGAGTCCACGGGGGCTTCCCTGTGTGGACAGCCGCGAGCGAGGCGACGTCGCATCCAGTGCCGGGGGGCGACCGGTTGCGAGGCGGGCGTTGTCGCTACGGGGGCGAAGTGCCGCCCCCGGTGTCACATCGCGGCGAGGCCTGTCACGCGGGGGCCATGCGCCCCGACTCCACGGTGAAACTCTGCGCTTCGGGAACGGTATCCAGTAGCAAGGATACCGTATGCGGATGACATGTAAAGAACAGTATCTGATGTCCCGGCCCCGTGGCGTCGCCCCGTGCCAGCGTCGCCAGCGCGCGGGCGGTGCGGGCGGCACGGGCGGGGTCGAAGTTGACGAGGATGTCGTCCATGACCACGGGCAGGGGTTCTGCATGGGCGGCGTGGCTGCGGATGTAGGCCAGCCGCAGGGCGAGGTAGAGTTGTTCCTGCGTGCCCCGTGAGAGGGCCTCGGGCGCGATGGCTTCGCCGTGCGGTGGCGTGACGTGCAGGCTGTTGTCCTCCAGCGACGCGGCGATGCCCGTCCATGCCCCGTCGGTGATGGTCGCGAAGATGGCCGAGGCATCGCGGATGACCTGCGGCTGCCGCTCCTGTTCGAAACGTCGTTTTGCGTTCACGAGAAAGTGCCGTGCCAGTGCATGTCGTGCCCACACGAGGCCGTTCTGGCGGATGGTCTCGAGGAGGGACGCCTCCTGCCTGCGAAGGGCAGCGAGGGTGTCCGCCGTGGCCAGCGCGTTCATGCTGGCGCGGAGTGTGGCGGCCTCATCCATGGATTCGGATTCGCGGGCGCGCAGGTGTTCGCGTTCTGCCCGCAGGGTGGCGATATCCTCTTCGAGGGTGGCGAGGTCGGTGGCGGCAAGGGCCGTACGCAGGGCCTCAAGAGGTTCGTCTCCCGCGGCGACGGCGAGGGCGTTGTGCCGTTCGGCCAGCTGGCGTAGCAGGTCGTTACGCGTCTCCCATGCGGCGGCGCGGTGCCGGAAGGTCTCCGTATCCCGGGCGGCGCCCTCGGCAAGCAGGGCTTCGATGGCGGCGCGGGTGGTGGTGAGGGCCGTGGTGGCGCTCTCAAGTTCTTCGACCAGCACGGCGCGTTCGTTGAGAAGACGGTCGCGGCGTTCCTGCTGTGCGTGTGCCTCGTGCGCGGCCCGAGAGAGCGCATCGAGGGTCGCCAGCCAGTCGATGGCGGTCCCCATGTCCGTTTCGGAGGGGCGTGCAGCGGTCGGGAGGGAGGCGGGCGCGTGTTGGCCGGCTGTGCCGCCCTCGCCAGCGGCAAGGGCGGCGGTGAGCGTTCCCGGGGTGCGTCCCAGACGGGCGCAGAGGGCGGCAAGCGGTACGACGAGGGCGTCGCGTTCGGTCTCGCGCTGGCGGATGTCGGCGAGGAGGCGTTGCCCCCGGTCGTCAAGGGTTATGCACTCTTCGGCGATGGAGAGGGCATCACGGGCGGTGGCGGGCGTGAGGCTGGCATCGAGTCCCTGTGCCGCAAGCAGGTCACGCCATGCGTCCTGCGTGCTGGCGGTGCGGTGTGCGGCTTCGCGTAGCACCTTCTCCGCGGCGGTCTGCGCCGCGCGGCATCGTTCGAGACGCTGGCGTGCGGTGGCGAGGGCCGCCTCCGCCTGTCGGCGTTCCTGCCAGAGGCGTGCGGCGTCGCGCTGTGCCGCGAGGTATGAGCGCACCATCTCTGCAAGGGCGGCCCCTTCCGGCAACGACAGGGTGGCGAGGTCGGGCACGGTGGCGGCTTCCGTCGCCAGCGCGGCGACATGCGCCTCCAGTGCGGCGACGGTACGTGCCGCATCGGCCTCGCGGTCTGTCAGGGCGCGTAGTGTGGCGGCCCGTTCCATCAGGGGGGGCACGGCTTGCAGTTGCAGGCCGGGGGCGATGGCGGCAAGGGCCGCTTCGAGTGCGGCGCACGCCTTTGCGTGGTGGCGTGTTGCCTCTTCGGCGTGTTGCCGCGCTGTATCGTCACGCATGGCGACACGGTTCGTCTCCGAAGAACAGGTCTCGCATTCTTCGAGGTGACGGCGCAGCGTGGCGAGGGCGTCGCGCCAGCGTTCGATGCGTGCGGCGGCCCGTTCGAGCGCGGCGTCGTCGGCACCCTCGGCCCCAACTTGCGCTGTGAGTACGCCGACCTCGTCCGTGAGGCGGGCGCAGGTGGTGTGCAGGGTGTCGCGGCGTGCGGCAAGGCGGGTCGTCTCGGCGGTGTGGGCCGCCAGACCGGGGGCCTTGCGGGGCCATGTGGCTGCGGTGAAGCCCAATCCCGCGACGGCGAGGGCCGTGCCCAGCGGAGACGCCACCGTGATGCCGCCAAGGAGTGCCAGCAGGGATGCAGTGGCAGGCAGGGCCGCGACGGCGGGAAGAAGCGTTGCCAGAAGACCGACACCGCAGACGCACAGGGCGGCACCGAGGCCCGCCAGCGTGGAGTTGCCACGCCCCGCAGGCGTGGCCGCGTTGTGCGCGGCAAGGCGTTCTTCGATGCCGTCGAGGGTGTTGCGTTCAGTGCGCAGGTCGGCGGCGACGCGCGAGAGACGCCGCAGGGCCGCTGCCCTGGTCTCTATGGCGGACGCGAGGGGGGTGATGTCGGCCAGACGCGATGCGCGCTGTCCCGATGTGCGAAGCCCTGACGTGTCTTGCGCAGAGTTGCCGACGTTTGACGTCATCCGGCCCGGTACGTCATGGGCGTTGCCGTGCGTGAGTCCGCCCGGTAGGGCGTCCCCGGTCGCGTCTCCGGTCGCGTCCGCGCTGCCGTGATGAGGGGGGGCGTTGCCGAAGACCTCGCAGGTGAGGGCGTCATGCGCTGCAATGGCACGGCGCTGTGCCTCGCCCAATCTTTCGCGTGCCGTGGCAAGGTCTGTGGTCGTCTGAACAGCCTCGCGCCGTGCGGCTTCAGCCGCGTCGCGCGAGGTGGACACCGCATGGTCGAGGGCCAGCAGGTCTTCACGTGCGGTCAATAGCCGTGCTGCCAGCTGTGTGGCCCCCGGCGCTGCCCCAAGGGCAGCCCCTTGTGTCTCCTGTGCGTCAGGGCGGTCTGCGGCCCCGTCTGTCGTGCCGGACGCCATTGCCGTAGCGTCCGCGGCGTCACCGTCATGGTGCGGAGTGGTGAACGCGGCGGGCAAGAGCCCCTTGAGGGCGTCGCGTGTGGCCTCGCGGGCCGAGGAGAGGGCATGGCGGGCCTGAGGCAGGTCGCCGAGTGCCCCTGCGGCCCTGTCCAGCCGTGTGGCGAGGCGTTCGGCGGCTTCGGGGGAGAGAGGGGTGACCTTCGCGGCGGGCATGGCGTCCAGCGCGGTCTGCGCCAGTGCCACATCCTGCGCTGTACTGTCATGCTCGCGCTGGCAGCGGGCCAACTCGTCCGCGGCGCGTTGTTCGTCGCTGGCGGCGTCGAGAAGGGCCTTCTCGTGTCCGGCGATGCGTTCGCGGGCGAAGAGCGAGCGGTCGAGGGCGCGGGCGCGTTCCACAGTCCAGTCGGGGCCGAGGGCGGCGAGTCTGGTCGCCAGCATCTCACGGGCATGCGCGAGGTCTGCGGCGAGACCGGGCAGGGCCCCCATGGCGTTGCGGCAGCTGGCCTTGCGTTCGGTGAGCGTGTCGATGTCGGGCAGCACCGCAAGCAGTGCGGTGTCGGGGCGCAGGCCTTCAAGAGCCTCGTCGAGCCGTTGCTGCCGGGTGCGCAGATTCGTTTCGGTCAGCGCACGTTCTTCTGCCCGTTCCAGCAGTTCTTCGAGGCGGCGCACCCCATCGGCCGGAAAGGCGGTGACCACGGGGGAGAGGGCGTCGAGTTGGCCTTCGAGGCGCACGCTCTCCTCCCAGTGCTGCCACGCGGTGATGCGTCGCGCAAGGCGCGCCGTGTCGTCCTCGATGCTGCTGCGACGTTGCCGCAGGTCGGCCAGTTCCGTTTCGAGAAGGGCCAGCCGTTCCGCCGTGCGCTGATAGGTGGCGGCGTCGCTCTCGTGGTTGCGGAGGGTGTCGCGCACCTGCTTCAGGCGGGCCAACAACTGGTTGATGACAGGCTTCTGTCCGCCGTTCTTGAACAGGTCGGCCAGTTGCCCGTCGAGTTGCTTCAGGGCCTCGCCCGGCGGGCGCACGCCCATGCCGAAGCTCGCGCCGTACAGGGCGTTGCGCACCCCCTCGGCGTTGAGACTCTGGAAGCTCTGCAGTTCGTCGAGGCTGAAGCCGTAGACGTTGCGGTACACTTCGCGGGTGACCCCGGCGAAGAGGCGTTCGGCCAGCATGGCGTCCAGAGGTGCGCCCTCCGCGTCGGCGAGCGAGAGTTGCCCGCCGTTGCCGCCCGGTTTGCGGGTGAGCCGCACGCGACCGGCAAGCCCCGTCTCCAGCAGCAGGCTGCCGCCCCCCGCCCCTCCGTTGAGGGGTGCCCCGGAGCGTTGCTTGCCCTCGCGGGAGCGCCCGTCGGGGTAGCCTGCCAGCATGGCGCGAAAAAAGTCGAGGCAGGTCGACTTGCCGGCCTCGTTTCTGCCGAGGAACACGGAAAGCCCCGGCGTGAGGTCGGGCAGGGCCTGGGGGGGAAGGATGCCGAAGCCGTCGATATGGCCGTTGACGATGCGCATCAGTCGGACTCCAGAAGGTCGAGGCACAGGGTCCCCGCATCGGCGATGAGGGCGGCGAGCGTCGCCTCGTCGAGGGGGGGCAGTGCCTTGCGGGCGGCATGGTGCTCGTAGAGGGCGGCAAGGGCGGTTCGTGCCCCGGACATGCCGTCGGGCGATTGCAGGGCCTCCGTCGCGTTGCGAAGCGTTGCGCCCAGAAGGTCGTCACGGCGTAGCATGGCGTCCATGTCCACGTCGGGGCGCGTGTGCACCTCCATGTCCTTGACCCAGCACGGGGGAGTGAGGTCGGCCACCTCGCCTCGCAAGAGGTCGAGCAGGTCGGAGGCGTCGGTGGGGCGACGCAGCAGCCTGTCGAGCGGTCCGCGCCCCTCGAACACGAGGCGGATGACCATGCCGGTGCATCCCGCATGGGCCTCGGCTGCGGCCTCCTCGATGGCACGCACCGTGCGGGCGACGAGGCCGTCCACATCGGCGAGGGGGGCATCATACGCGGAGGTCGCAGCGGTGGCTTGCCGGGGCGTGTCCGTCGGGGGGCGGCCTTTGCTTTCCATGGTGCGCATGGCTGGCTGCGGGCCGATATCTACACGTACCGCCTGCCACCGTATGGGGCCGAGGGGGCGTTCTTCGAGGACGATGCCCCCTGCCGCGTCGACCCGGACGAGGGTGCATCCGTGGTCGCCCTCTTCGCCGATGTGCAACCCCTGTGTGCTGCCGGGGTAGACGACGCGGGGCGTCTCGCACAGCACCTGACGCAGATGGATGTGCCCCAGCGCCCAGTAGTCGAGCCCTGTGGACGCGAGGTCCTCGACGGTACAGGGCGCGTAGCGCTGCTCGCCGTCTGCCGTGCCGATGGTGCAGTGCAGCACCCCCACCTGCGGGCAGGCATCTGCCGTGCGTGCGAAGCGGCGGGCGAGGTTGCGCGTTTCGCGCGTGCTGGCGTGGCTGATGCCGTGCACCAGCGCGATGGTCTCGCCGTCGCGGACGACGGGATGGACGCTCACATCCTCACCGAAGACCACCGTGCCCGAGGGCATCACCAGCGAAGCGATGCGCGACGAGAGGGGGTCGTGGTTGCCGTGGGCGATGAAGACGGGAATGCCTGCCGCGTCGAGGCGTGCGCAGGCGTCGCGCAGGGCGATCTGGGCACGCAGGCTGCCGTCCTCGTGGTTGTAGACGTCCCCGGCGAGGACGAGGAAGTCGGCCTGTTCGGCGAGACACAGTGCCACGAGGCGGTCGAGGGCGACGAACGTGGCGCTGTGCAGACGTTCGGCGAACGCGGGCGGCATGTCGGCACCGAGGCCGCCCGAAGCGGCATCGAGGTGCAGGTCTGCGGCGTGGACGAAGGTTATGGGGCGCATGGACGTTCCGGGGTTCGGGTGCTGCGTCCGCGCGGTGGCGCGGCATGGGCAACCTAGCACAGCCGCCCGCCGACCGGAACCGTGCAGCACCGTGGGGAAAGCGGGGGAACAGGGGCAAGGGCATCTGCCGTTTTCAGGAGGATGTTGCTCCGTTTCACGACGGATAGTGGGCAGGTGTCCGGTTCGGCCCGGATGTCCTGTCCGGTCAGGACTCCCCCTGTCTCGTCTCTGTGCGTTGCGCACAAAGGCATGGCGTACCCGCCCCGTGTCACTCGTTCGTTCCGGATGCATTCCGAGGCGGCCCCTATGTGGTCAGATGTGGCCGCATGCGTCGCTTGGGGGGGCCGGAGTTCGTCGGGGATTCGCCCGGTGTACGCCCGGGGCCGTCCGGGGTGCGCAAGGCCCCGTTCCCGCCCGTGCCAGCTTCTGGTAGACGGAACACATGACAGCCGCCCCCGATCATCCGTCGCCCCCGGCAACGCAGCCCGGTCATGCCCCCCGGTCTGCCCGGTGGGTCATGCACATCGACATGGATGCCTTCTTCGCCTCGGTGGAGCAGCTGGACGACCCGTCACTACGCGGACGCCCCGTCATCGTGGGCGGTTCGTCGGAGCGCGGGGTGGTGTCCGCTGCTTCCTACGAGGCGCGCCGTTATGGTGTGCGTTCGGCCATGCCCACGGTGACGGCGCGCAGACTCTGCCCGCACGGGGTGTTCGTGTCGGGGCGCAGGCACCGCTATGCGGAAGTCTCGCGCATGGTCATGGCGGTGCTGCACGACTTCTCGCCGGTGGTGGAACAGGCTTCGGTGGACGAAGCCTACCTCGACGCCACGGGGCTGGAGCGCCTCTTCGGCCCGGTGGACGAGATGGCGCAACGCCTCAAAGGGCGGGTGCGCGAGGCTACGGGGGGGCTCACCTGTTCGGTGGGACTCGCGCCCGTGAAGTTCCTCGCCAAGATTGCCTCCGATGTGAACAAGCCCGACGGCGTCTTCATCCTGCCGCCGGAGGATGTGGCGGCGTTTCTCGCCACGCTGCCCGTGGGGCGCATCCCCGGCGTGGGCAAGCGGATGCTGGAGTCGCTCGACCTGCTGGGTGTGCGCACGGCGGGCGATGTGCTGCGCCACCCGGTGTCATTCTGGGAACGTCGCTTCGGCAAGGGCGGGCTGGTGCTGTATGACAGGGCGCGAGGCATCGACCCCCGCCCCCTCGAACCATGGACGCCCCCCAAGTCGGAGAGTGCCGAGGTCACCCTCGCTGCCGATACGGCCGACCGCGCCGTGCTGCGCCGGTGGCTGCTGGCGCAGGCGGAGAGGGTGGGCGGTTCGTTGCGGCGGCAGGGGCTGGCGGGTCGCACCATCACCCTCAAGGTCAAATATGCCGACTTCAGACAGCTGACCCGCAGCCGCACCCTGCCTGAACCCGTCTCCGCCACGCAGACCATCTTCGAAGAGGCGTGGGCCCTTCTTGAGGCACTCGACCTTGAGGCGAAGGTGCGTCTGGTGGGATTGGGGGTCTCGCATTTCGGCGGTGAACGGCAGATGAGCCTGCCCATCGGCGGCATGCCCCGCCGCGATGACACCCGCCGTGAACGGCTGGATGCCACACTGGACAGGTTGCGGGCGCGCTTCGGTGCCGGGGCGGTGATGCGCGGCGACCTTGTGGATTTCGGCGACGAGTGACGCCGTCCCCGCGCGGCCTTGTGCCGGACGCCACGCCTCTTCGATACCCATGGTGGCAGGCGGCGTGGTATCCGTGGTAGTCTCGAGGTGGCGCATGTGGCGTCGGGGGCAGTAACCGTGGCGGTATTCGTGGATTTGCGGGGTGCGCCCTATGGACAACCGGGGCGCGTCGGCGTATCTGTCACGCCACGGAGAAGGGCCGCTCCCGGTGTGACGGAAGTCCCCGGTATGGCAGGCATGACGGCGCATTCGCCGTGGACTCCGTGCCGCGTCGCGCGTCGCGCGTGGCGACCCCGCGTGCGGGCTTTCCGGCCTCGCCCGCACATGCCCCCGCTTTGCGGTACGGGCATGTTCTGCTAGGCTTCTTCGGGCATCCCGCCCGAGACCCCAACCAGAGGTACCCTGATGAAAGTCATCATCATGTGCGGCGGCAAGGGAACCCGCCTCCGCGAAGAGACCGAGTTCAAACCGAAGCCCATGGTCGAGATTGGCGGTCGCCCCGTCCTGTGGCACATCATGAATATCTACGCCCGCGCCGGGTACAAGGACTTCGTCCTGCCCCTCGGCTACAAGGGCGAGGTCATCAAGCAATATTTCTACGACTACCGGATGCGTAACAGCGACTTCACCGTCGACCTCGCCACCGGTGACGTGCGCACCCACGAGACGGGCTGCTGCACCGACTGGCGCGTGACCCTGTCCGACACCGGGCAGGAGACGCTGAAGGGCGCACGCATCAAGCGCATCGCCAAGCACATCGACACCGACCGCTTCATGGTCACCTACGGCGACGGCGTGTCGGACATCGACATCGCCAAGCTCGTGGAGTTCCACAAGAAGTCCGGCAAGATTGGCACGTTCACGGGTGTGCGCATGCCCTCGCGCTTCGGCGCGGTGCAGACCGACGAGAACGGCAACATCCTGTCGTGGCAGGAGAAGCCGGTACTCAACGAGTACATCAACTGCGGCTTCTTCGTGTTCAAGCGCGAGTTTCTCGACTACCTCGATGAAGAGGAGTCGTGCGACCTCGAGAAGCAGCCGCTGGAACGTCTGGCCGCCGAAGGGCAGCTTTCGATGTACCCGCACGAGGGCTTCTGGCAGTGCATGGACACCCTGCGCGACTACCAGAAGCTGAACGCCATGTGGGACAAGGGCGACGCGCCCTGGGCCCGCGGGTGGAAATAGGAGCGGAACATGTTCGGTGACATCTATCGCGGCCGTCGCGTCCTCGTGACCGGGCACACCGGTTTCAAGGGGTCGTGGCTCACGGCATGGCTGCTGCACCTCGGGGCCGAGGTGGCGGGCTTCTCGCTGGACGTGCCCACCTCGCCCGCCAACTTCGAGGTACTCGACCTCTCTGGTCGCATCTCCGACCTGCGTGGCGACATCCGCGACCGCAAGGCCATGTGCGAGGCCATCGAGGGCTTCAAGCCCGACGTGGTGTTCCACCTTGCGGCGCAGGCGCTGGTACGCAAGTCGTACGACGACCCGGCGGGCACCATCGAGGCCAACGCCATGGGTACGCTCAACGTGCTCGAGGCCGTGCGCTGCACGCCGTCCGTTCAGGCGGTGGTGTGCATCACCTCCGACAAGTGCTACCGCAACGACGAGTGGGTGTGGGGCTACCGCGAGACCGACCATCTGGGTGGCGAAGACCCGTACTCCGCCTCCAAGGGCTGCGCGGAAATCATCGCCCAGTCGTACTTCAAGTCGTTCTTCAAGAATGGCCCCCGCTGCGCCACCACGCGCGCGGGCAACGTCATCGGCGGCGGCGACTGGGCTGCCGACCGCATCGTGCCCGACTGCGCCCGCGCATGGTCGCAGGGGCGCCCCGTGCCCATCCGCAGCCCGTGGGCCACGCGCCCGTGGCAGCATGTGCTCGAACCGCTTTCCGGCTACCTGTGGCTGGGGGCGAAGCTGCTGGTCGACGCCAAGGGGCCCTTCCCCCTTTCGGGCGAGGCCTACAACTTCGGCCCGGCTGCGGACGTGAACAACACCGTGGCCGAGGTGGTGGACGCCCTCGCCCCCTACTGGCAGGGCTTCTCCAGCGAGATGGACAGGGCCGGGCAGGCGGGCATGAAGGAATGCACGCTGCTCAAGCTGTGCTGTGACAAGTCGCTGGCCTACCTGCGCTGGCAGGCCACGCTCACCTTTGCCGAGACCATACGCTTCACGGCCGAATGGTACCGCGCCTTCTACGCACCCACAGGCGGTGCGCAGGACATGTACGCCTTCACCATGGGCCAGATACTCGAGTACGCGGACAAGGCCCGCGCCAAGGGACTGGAATGGACGGCATAGCCGGGGTCGAGACGCAAGACCTGCGCATCATCCCCACCGACGGCGGGCCGGTGCTGCACATGCTGCGGCCCGACGCGCCCCTGTTCATGGGCTTCGGCGAGTTGTACTTCTCCGAGGTGCTGCCCGGCGCGGTGAAGGCGTGGAAGCGCCACACCCGCCAGACCCAGCATTTCGCCGTGCCGGTGGGACGCCTCAAGGTCGTCGTCTACGACGACCGCGAAGGGTCGCCCACCCGCGGGCGCGTGGAGGAACACATCCTCGGACGACCCGATGCCTACCGCCTGCTGCGCATTCCGCCGCTGGTGTGGTACGGCTTCACCGCCGTGGGTGATGTGCCCGCGCTCATATGCAATTGCGCCGACATCCCGCACGACCCGCAGGAGGGCGAGCGCAAGGACAGGGATTCCGCCGACATCCCGTACCACTGGTAGAATCCGTCGCGGCGGCGGTGCGGTGTCCCCTGCGGATGCCTGCCGTCGCCGCGTGTATCGGGCCCCTTCCGCAGAGTGGGCGCGGAGGGGACATGTCTGTGCCCCTTGCCGTCGTCTGCCGTGCCAGCCTGTTCCTCCCTGCCCGCCAGTAGCCTGCCCGTTCCGCATCGTCGCGCTGATGGCAGGCCAGCCGGAGGGCATCTGACAGGGCGGAATCAGGCGGGACAGCGGCGGCCTGACATCTTTCGACGATGCGCCTGCCGCGCGGGGCGCGGTACGCATCGGCCGGGGCAGGGCGCTTCGCCCGCAAGTCCCCTTTCATGAGGAAACGCCATGAGCACTCCCCTCCGTCTTTCCCGTTCCATCGTCGGACAGGCCGAAGCCGAGGCCGTAAGCCGCGTCATCATCGAAGACGGCTACCTTGGCATGGGCAGTGAAGTGAAACGCTTCGAAGAGGACATCGCCGCCTTTCTCGGCGTGCCTGCGAACCATGTCATCACCGCCAACACCGGTACCGCCGCCCTGCACCTTGCCGTGCAGGCAGCCGTGGAACCGGGGCGCGAGGTGCTGGTGCAGTCGCTGACCTTCGTGGCGTCGTTCCAAGCCATCTCCGCAGCCGGGGCCGTGCCCGTGGCCTGCGAGGTGCGCCCCGAGACCTGCACCATCGACCTCGATGACGCCGCCCGTCGCCTCACCGACAAGACCGCGGCCATCATGCCCGTGCACTACGCCAGCAACCCCGCCTACCTCGACGACGTCTACGCCTTCGCCCAGCGGCACGGGCTGCGCGTCATCGAAGACGCGGCCCATGCCTTCGGGTGCCGCCACGACGGCAGGCTGGTGGGCACGTTCGGCGACATCGCCTGTTTCAGCTTCGACGGCATCAAGAACATCACCAGCGGCGAGGGCGGCTGCATCGTCACCGCCGACCAGACCGTGGCCCAGCGCTGCCGCGACGCTCGTCTCCTGTCCGTGGAGAACGACACCGAGAAGCGGTTCACCGGGCAGCGAAGCTGGGACTTCGATGTCACCCGTCAGGGGTGGCGCTACCACATGAGCAACCTCATGGCCGCCATCGGGCGTGTGCAGCTGTCGCGCCTGCCCGGCGAGTTCGGCCCTGCACGCAAGGCGCTGGCCGCCATCTACCGTGAAGAACTCGCGGGCGTTCCCGGCGTAACCCTGTTCGCAACTCGGCCGGAGGATGACATCATCCCCCATATCTTCGTGGTGCGCATCGACGCCGCGCGGCGTGACGCCGTGAAGGAGGTGCTTGCCGCCGCGGGCGTGCCCACCGGCATGCACTACAAGCCCGCGCATCTGCTCTCCTTCTATGGCGGCGGGCGCACCTGCCTGCCGGTGACAGAGGCCCTGTATCACGAGATAGTGACCCTGCCGCTGCACCCCGGCATCACCGCCGAAGAGGTGCGCGTCATCTGCGCCGAACTGCGCAAGGCCCTTGCCGCCTGATGGAAGCCGGAGTCCACATGTCCACAGCACGCGACGCCGCGGAGGACGCCATGCCCTCGTCGACGACCGTACCCACGCGCCGGGGCCTCGTCTCCGGCCCTTCGTCCAGTGACGCCCACGGCGACATGCCCGCTGTCAGCGTCATCATGAACTGCCTTAACTGCGAGCGCGACCTTGCGGAGGCCATCGGAAGCGTCTTCGCCCAGACCTTCGACGACTGGGAGATCGTGTTCTGGGACAACGGTTCCACCGACCGCAGCGCGGAGATAGCGCAGGGGTTCGGCGAGCGAGTGCGCTACTTCCGCGCCACCGAGACCGTGCCGCTGGGGGCTGCCCGCAACCTTGCCATCGCCAAGGCGCGGGGCGAGTTCATCGCCTTTCTCGACTGTGACGACGTGTGGCTGCCCGAGAAACTCGAACGGCAGGTGGCGCTCTTCCGCGCCAACCCGCGCGTGGGCCTCGTCTGCACCGACACCGTCATGTTCACGGGCGCGAAGGACCTGAACAGGCTCTTCGAGCACGCGCATCCTGCGCGTGGTCACGTGTTCCGCGAACTGATGACCACGCAGTGGATTTCCATGTCCTCTGCCGTCATCCGGCGCAATGCCCTCGACGGCATGGACCACTGGTTCGACGAGTCGCTCAACGTGTGCGAAGAGGCCGACGTCTTCTACCGCATCGCGTGGGACTGGGAACTCGACCATGTGGATGCGCCGCTCACCCGCTGGCGGGTGCACGGGGCCAACACCACCTTCCGCAAGTTCGGGCAGTTCGCCGAAGAGACGTTGCGCATCCTCGACAAGCATCGGGCCATGTACCCCGGCTATGACGAGCGGTACGCCGACCTCGTGGCGTTGCTGCGCCGCCGCGCCGCCTTCCAGCGGGCCGTGGCGCTGTGGCGCGAGGGCAGGGGGGCCGAGGCGCGCGCCACCATCGCCCCGTTCGACGCCTCGCCCAAGTTCCGTCTTTTCCGGCTGGCGACGTACCTGCCGGGAGCGTTGTTCGACCCGCTGGCGCGTCTGTACTTCGCCCTGCCTGCCTTTCTGCGGCGATAGCGCGAAAGAAAGGGATGATTTCGCGGGCGGTGCGGCATGAGGCCGTGCCGCCCGTTTTGCGGTCTTTCCTCTGTATTTCGCTGTGCATGGCCCGTGCTACCCGATGCAGGCGGTGCTGACCATGTAGTCGATATGACGTGTCGCAGACGTCGGCACATGTGGTATATCGACTGCATGGGGGGGACTGCGTCTTGCCAACCGCAGGCAGGGGGGATAGACGGCGCAGGGTGTCGTGCCAGCGTATATGACGGTGCTACGATAGGCGAGGTTCTGGCGTCGACGATGGGCGTCGGGTGGCCTGTCTTGCGAGGCTGCGTATCCTGCAGGGCGACGCAGCAGCCCACATCAGGCGAGGAGGTTTCATGGACGGACGGGCATTGTGCGGGCGGGCCGTGCGCGGTCTGCGCAGCCGCGTGCCGGGCGCTTCGGTGCGGCACGGTATCAAGACGGGGCTGGCGGCCCTCCTGTCGTATCTCGTCACCGAATGGCTGCATCTCGACTTCGGCTACTGGGCGCCCATCACCGCCGTCATCGTCATGCAGACCAGCGTGGCGGAGTCCATCGAGATGAGCCTGTACCGCACGGTGGGCACCATGATAGGCGCACTCATGGGCGTCGTCTCCATCCTCGCCTTGCCCGACACCTTCGAGGGCAACGGCGCGGGGCTGTTCATCACCACCGGCCTCTGCGCCTTTCTCACCCGGTGGGATGCGCGCTACCGCATGGCGGCCATCACCGTCACCATCGTCATCCTCGCCAGCGTGGGGCAGCCGGACAGGATGCACTTCGGCCTCTTCCGGGTGCTGGAGATTCTCGTGGGCGTGGTCTGCGCTGTGCTGGTATCGCTCACGCTGTGGCCCCTGCGCGCCGGAGAGGCGCTGCGTGCCGACCTCGCCCGGCAGTTGCAGGCGGCGGCTGAGCGCGTGGGCGTGCTGGTGGAGGCCTTTCTTGCCGAACAGCAGGCCCTGCCCGAAGACATGTTCGATGGCGTGGCGGGTACGCTCAAGAGCAATCATGACAGACTCCGCAAGGCGCGGCGGCACGAATCGTTCCTGCACCGTGACGACCACGAGCATCTCGAAGCGCTGGTCATGGCTACCGACCACGCCGCAAGCCATCTTCAGGCCATGCTGCACAGCCTGAACGGCTGCCGGGGCGAGGGGTACACCATCATCATGGCGAAGGAGTTGCGCGACCTCGCCGCCGCAGCCTCGGAGGGCCTGCGCTGGCTGGCGGCCCCTGATGCCGCCACACCGCCCCCGGCGTTGCGCGGTGTCATCGACGCCGCCGAAGCGCGTCTCGCCGCCCTGCGCGAGGATGGTGCCACACGGCGCTTCTATCTGGGCAAGCTCATGCAGTTCTATGCCTTCTACCATGCGCTGCGTCGTCTTGCCGAGGACGTGGAGGCCATCGTGGAACGGCGTCAGGCGTGTTCCATGGCATGACCGGGCCGTAGGGCCGAAGTTCAGACAGACCGTAGTGGAGGAGCCCATGCCCGATACCCTCGACCTCATCGGCTACGCTGCGGGGTTGCTCACGTCGCTTGCCTATGTGCCGCAGGTGGTGCGGCTGTGGCGGACCCGTTCGGTGGCGGACATCTCGCTGCCCACCTTCTGCCTGCTCACCGTGGGCATCGGCCTGTGGCTGCTGTACGGCATGGGGCGGGAGGCGGGGCCGGTCATCGTCGCCAACGCCGTGGGTATGCTGCTCACCCTCGCCATCGTGGTCATGAAGTTGTGGTTCGGACGGCATAGCGCACAGGCGACGGATGAAGGGATAGGGCATCCGGTCAGGCAGGATGCTGCGAAGCCCCACCTTCGGCGCGACGCATAGCTTTACGCAGGGGCACTGCCGCACACCACACCGACTCCCACGGTCTGACATGATGTGAAGCCGTGTGCGAGCATGAGGCCCATGCCTTGAACGCGGGGCCTGTGCCGGGGACGCGATGGTGTACCCTTGGTTTTCGCCCATTCTCCGTCGCCACACATGTTTTCCCATGCAATATGCCGCAGCCCCTTTCCGAAGGCGCGTCTCACCTTCAGCCTCTCCCCGCACCCCACTGCGTGTGCCCGCCGAATCTCCCCCGCGGGATGCCTTCCCTGTGTCTTTTTCTTGTTGCGCTCCGTTCTGATGTGGTATTGAGCAGGGCTACACCGTCTCGTGCCCGTGTAAGCGGGCGAACGTTTCTCCCGGAGGCCATGGATGTCGTTTCTGCTTTCGCTGCCGCCCGTCGCCCAGGCCCTGTGCGCCGGCCTTTTCACGTGGGCCATGACTGCTCTCGGGGCGGCCTTCGTCTTCACGGCGCGGGAGATTCCACGGCGTGTCCTCGATTTTATGCTCGGCTTCGCCGCCGGGGTGATGCTTGCGGCGAGCTACTGGTCGTTGCTCGCGCCTGCACTCGAGATGAGCGAGTACATGGGAACATGGTCGTTCGTCCCTGCCGTGACGGGGTTCCTTCTTGGCGGGGTGTTCCTGCGGCTGGTGGACAGGTTCCTGCCGCACTTGCACGTCATGCAGAACCAGAAGGAGGGCATGTCGTCCAGTTGGCGGCGCAGCACGTTGCTGGTGGCTGCCATCACCTTGCACAACATCCCTGAAGGCCTCGCCGTGGGGGTCGCCTTCGGTGCCGTGGCCGCGGGGCTGCCCTCTGCCGACCTCGCGGGGGCACTGGCACTTGCCATGGGCATAGGTATCCAGAACCTGCCGGAGGGCACCGCCGTCTCCGTACCGTTGCGCCGTGAAGGGCTGTCGCGGACGAAGGCGTTCATGTACGGGCAGTTCTCCGGCACGGTCGAGCCCGTGGCGGCGGTGATAGGTGCGGCGGCGGTGACGGTGGCGCAACCCCTGCTTCCCTATGCCTTGGCTTTCGCCGCCGGGGCGATGGTCTTCGTCGTGGTGGAGGAGGTCGTGCCCGAATCGCAGGCTTCGGGGCACGGCGACCTTGCCACGGCAGGGGTCATGCTGGGGTTCGCCGTCATGATGACGCTGGACGTGGCACTCGGATGAGCATTCCGGGGCGTGCATCCCCGGTACGGAGGGCATGATGATGACACCGGCCGTACGCATCGAACATGACAGCATGGGGGCTGTGGAGGTTCCCGCCGACCGCTACTGGGGGGCCCAGACGCAGCGCGCACTGGAGCATTTCCGCATCGGCACGGAACGGATGCCGCAGGAGATGGTGCAGGCGCTAGGGCTCATCAAGAGGGCGGCGGCCGAGACCAATGCCGCGTTGGAGCTCCTGCCCCGGCAGACTGCGGACGCCGTGGCGCGTGCCGCCACCGAGGTGGCGTCCGGTGCACTGCCCAACCATTTTCCCCTCTGTGTGTGGCAGACAGGTAGCGGCACCCAGACCAACATGAATGTCAACGAGGTGGTGGCCAACCGTGCATGTGAACTGCTGGGCGGTGTGCGTGGCGACCGGAAACTCGTGCACCCCAACGACCACGTCAACCTCTGCCAGTCGTCCAACGATGTCTTTCCTGCGGCCATGCACATCGCAGCGGCGCTGGGCCTGCGCAGCATGCTGCTGCCCTCGCTTCAAGCGCTGGAGGCCGAACTGGAGGCACGGGCACACGAGTTCGCGGGTCTGGTGAAGGTGGGCCGAACCCACTTGCAGGACGCGGTTCCCCTCACTCTGGGGCAGGAATTCTCGGGGTATGCGGCTCAGCTTGCGTTGTGCCGCCGTCAACTGGAGGGCATGATGCCCCTCTTGTGCGCCCTCGCGCTGGGGGGCACTGCCGTGGGCACCGGGCTCAATGCCCATCCCGAGTTCGCGCGGCGTGCCGTGGCGCGTCTGGCGGGGTACACCGGCCTGCCGTTCCTGCCAGTGGACAATCCTTTCGCCGCTCTTGCGGGGCACGAGGCCCTTGTGGCCTATAGCGGTGCCCTGCGTACGCTGGCAGTGGCCCTTTTCAAGGTGGGCAACGACATCCGGTTGCTGGCGTCCGGCCCGCGCTGCGGTATCGGTGAACTGGAACTGCCTGCCAACGAACCCGGTTCTTCCATCATGCCCGGCAAGGTGAACCCCACCCAGTGCGAGGCCCTGACCATGGTGGCGGTGCAGGTCATGGGTCTGGACAACGCCGTGGGCATCGCCGGTTCGCAAGGGCATCTCGAACTCAACGTGTTCAAGCCACTCATCGCGAGAAATGTGCTCGAATCGGCGCGTCTGCTGGCCGACAGCATGCGTTCATTCCGTATGCATGCGGTGCGGGGGCTGCGGGCGGTGCCCGAACGCATCGCCTCGCATGTCGACCGGTCGCTCATGCTCGTCACGGCCCTGTCGCGGCATGTGGGCTATGACCGGGCGGCAGAGGTCGCCCATCTTGCCCATGCCGAGGGACTGACGCTACGGGAGGCGTGCCTGCGCCTTGGCCTCATGGACGGCGAAGCCTTCGACAGGGCCGTCGACCCTGTCCGGATGGCGCACCCGCACGACATGGGCTGAACGTCCTGCGCGCTCCCAACCTGCGGGGTCGTACGCCCTGTCTCCACATGCATGGTGGCGCCGCTGAAATCCGCAAGTACAGCACCTGCCGCCTGACACCTGCCTCCGCGTTGCAAGGGGGTGCGTCCGGGTGTGAGACCGCAGGGGGGCTCTCAGGACACGGGGCCGCCGCAGTCGTGCGTGTCGTCTCCCTCTTCCGCTCCCGGTTCTTTCATCGCATCGAGGGGCAGTTCCACGATGAACCGCGCGCCATGTTCCGGCAGTCGCAGGCGTTCCAGCCGGAGGGTGCCGCCGTGGTGCTCGGATACGATGAAGTATGAGACCGAAAGCCCGAGACCTGTGCCCATGCCGGGGGGCTTGGTGGTGAAGAACGGTTCGAAGATGCGCCGTGCCAGTTCATGGGGGACTCCGGGCCCGTTGTCCGTGACGCGGATTTCCAGCAGGCGGCCCACACAGCGGGTCTGCAGGTGGATGGTGGGCCGTGCGTCTTGCGGGGGGGCCTCATAGAGCACTTGCGCGGCGTTCTGAAGCAGGTTGAAGAGCACCTGCTCCATCTCTATGGGGTTGCAGACGATAGACGGCATGCCCTCCGCAAGGTCCTTCACGATGAGGATCTGCCTGAAATCGTACTTCTTCTTGAGGTCGTAATGATGGGCGGCGAGTTCAAGGGCCCTTTCGACCACCTTGTTGATGTCGATGGCGCAGCGCCTGCCCTCATCGCCCCTGCCGAAGCTGAGCATGTTCTCCACGATGTCTGCCGCACGGCGTCCGGCTTCTGCGATGCCTGCTATGAACCGGGGCAGTTTGCGCCGTTCGAGGTAGGTGTGCATGAGGTCGAGGTCGAGCCCTATCTCTCTCGCGATGTCGCGGTTGGCAGGCAAGCCGGGCGCGAGGCGGCGCTGTACCGTGTCCGCCCCTTGCAGGATGACGGCGAGCGGGTTGTTGATCTCATGAGCCATGCCCGCCGCCAGCCCCCCCAGCGAGAGCATCTTCTCCGTCTGGAGCATGAGCGATTCCATGCGGACGCGGTCGGTGACATCGTCTATCCGTACGACGAGTTGACGGCCTTCGGCCGTGGCGGCGGGGTAGAAGACCACATCCCTGTAGGTGGTATGCCTGCCGTGGCGCGATGCGTGGCGTGCCTGCCGCAACGGGGTCGTCGTGCGCAGCCCTGCCTGAAGCAGGGCGGCTTCCAGTTGCAGTGCCGGGGCGATATCCTCGAAGGGGAATCCCAGCGCCTCATCCGGCGACAGCCCGGATAGCTTCGAGGCTTCGTTGTTCCAGTACTGGACGCGGCCCTCCGTGTCACAGACCACCACGGCTGAAGGCATGGCGTCGAGGACGGCACGGCTGACGGCGCGTTCGGCGGAAAGGGCGGCGCGGGCCTCCTCCAGTTCGCGGATATGCCGGTACTCCCGCAGGGCGGCCACCACCGAAGATTCGAGGCTGTGTGCCGTCAGCGAGGTCTTTTCGCGGTAGTCGTTGATGTCATACTCATGGACGACACGCTCTTGCGGGGCCGACCCCGGCTGGCCCGTGCGGACGATGATGCGTGTCCGCCGGTTGTGCATCACGTCGCGCATGTGACGGACGAGGTCGAGACCCGCGTGTTCCGTCTCCATGACCACATCCAGCAACAGCACGGCGTATTCTTTCTCCGCCAGCAGGGTGCGGGCCTCGCTGGCGCTGGATGCTCCCGTGAGGGCGATGGCCCGCCCGTCGAATGTCACGTCCTTGAGTACGAGGTTGGTCACGGTCAGTACGGCCGGGTCGTCGTCCACCACCAGTACGTCCCACGGCCCTTGCGAGGCAGGCAGGGGCGAGTCGGCATCGTCCTGCGGGTCGTCGATGAAGTCGAGCATGTCCGGGTCTGTCGAGAGCATGATGCCTCCGGCGTGAGAGCAACGTGAACCGATGGTATTCGTCCACACCCGTTTTGTCATGCCGTTATAAAGACCGCGTCCGCGCCGCCGGCGTCACTGTGCGGTCGTATCCCGCCTGCCCGGTGCGGACGCATCCGTGAGGGGAAGGGCGCATGCGAATTCGCGCCGGGGCGGCAAGGCCCATGGTTCGCGTGACACGGGGGCACCCGTGGCCGCGGCGAGCCCGCACAGCATCCCCTTGAAGAGGCCCTTGTGCAGCGGGTAGAGGGCCCACCAGTAGGCCAGTCCCGCCAGCCCGCGCGGCAGGAACCACGAGAGCATCCACAGTTCGGTCCCGCCCGTGGCGGTGGGGGCGAGTCTGAATTCCAGCAGGGCGTCGCCCGGTACCTTCATCTCTGCCAGCAGCAGCAGACGTTCGCCGGGGCGCACGTCGAGAACCCGCCAGAAGTCCAGCGCATCGCCGACGCCGATATCGGTGGGATGCCGCCTGCCACGGCGCAGACCGGGGCCTCCCACCAGTTTGTCGAGCATTCCGCGCAGCCGCCATAACAGGTCGCCATGGTACCATCCGGTTTCGCCGCCGATGGCGCTTACCGGCTTCCATACCGTTTCGGGCGGGGCTTCGACCTGAATGGCGTAGGCGCATTCGAGCAGGTCTCCCCCCGCATAGGAGGCGTCCCCGCAGGTCATCCATTCGGGCATGTCGGGTCTGCCTGCGTCTGTCCAGCATGTGGGGACGGATTGCTCGCGAACCCTGTCGAGGGCCTTGCCTATGGCTTCGCGGCATGACAGCAACCGCTGGGGGATGATGTCGCGGATGCGGTCGTCGGCGCATACGACCCGGTTGCGAAGCCCCTGTATCAGCGGTGTTGCCAGGGCCTTGGGTATGGGGGTGACCAGATTTATCCAGTGGGCCGAAAGTTCGGGGCTGAGCACGGGGACGGGGATGATGGTGCGCCGTCGCAGCTGCGCCACCTCGGCGAAGATGTCGAACAACTCCCGATAGGAGAGGATGTCCGGCCCGCCGATATCGTAGGTCTGGCCCATGGTCTCGGGGTGGTCGAGACAGCCTTCGAGGTAGCCGAGGACGTTGGATATGGCGATGGGCTGGCAGAGGGAGTGCACCCAGCGCGGGGTGAGCATGACAGGCAGGCGGTCGACGAGGTAGCGCACCATCTCGAACGAGGCACTGCCCGAACCGAGTATCTGCGCGGCCCGCAGGACGGTGAGAGGGGTCTCTCCGCGGGCGAGGATGTCTGCGACCTCTGCGCGGGAGCGCAGGTGCGGTGAAAGCTCTTCTCCTTCGGGTACCAGCCCGCTGAGGTAGATGATGCGTCCCGGTCGGGCTTCGTCGCAGGCACGCACCATGTTGGAGGCCGCAGCCCTGTCCGCCTTGGCGAAGGTGTCGCGCCCGGTGACGTGCGGGTTCATGGAATGGACGAGGTAGAACACGGCGTCGCACCCTTCGAGTGCGGGCACCAGTGAACAGGCGTCGTCAAGGTCGCCCCGGATGATGTCGAGGCGGGGATGGCGCGCCCACGGGCGACAGAGCAGCTTGGCAGGGGTTCGGACGAGGGCGCGAACGCGCCAGCCGTGGTCGAGAAGACGGGGGACGAGCCTGCCGCCCACATAGCCTGTCGCCCCGGTGACACAGACCGTGCCGCGTGGTGTACTGTCGTTGTCCATGGAGTGCCTCCCGCAAGTCGTTCCCCCTCTGCCGCGCCAGTCATGCGGTAAGGGAGGGGCTTCATTCTAACAGAGCGTGGCCCAAGGTAAAGATGTATACGCATGAGCCGGTGCAAGCAGGGAGGAAAAATGACGGACGAGGTTCGACGGGGTGCGGTTTTGACCCCACAGGCATCGGCACGCCTTGATGAGGCCGTGTCGTTGTTCGCACGGGGCGAGTACCATGCATGCCATGATGTGCTGGAAGACCTGTGGCGTGAAGATGGAAGCCCTGTGCGGGACATCTACAAGGGGGTGTTGCAGGTAGGCGTGGCCTACTGGCATGCCGGACGCGGCAACTTGCGCGGGGCCCTTCGTCTGGCGGTGCGGGGAGTGGAGCATCTTGTCCCGTTCATGCCGTCCGCCTTCGGTCTCGACCTTGCAACGCTCGTGGAGGATGTGCGTCACGCCTCGCGCCTATGGGAAGAGGCGGCGATGCGTGGGGATTCTGCCCCGGATGTCCCGTCTCCACGTCTGGTGCGCGCCACGTCCCCCCGGCCGGAGGAGTAGAAGACCCTTCCCCTCCGGTGTCGCCGGAAAGGAAGGGTCTGAAGCTGGCTTTGTGCGGAAGGCTTCAGCCGTTAGAGACCGGCCTTGCGGAAGGCCTCGGCGATGCTCTCGCGGTAGGGGGCACGCAACACTCCCATTTCGGTGACGATGCCCGCGATGAGATGCGCCGGGGTCACGTCGAAGGCGAAGTTGAACACGGGCACGCCATCGGGCGTGATCTGCGTTGCACCCACATGCGTCACTTCGGTGGGGGTACGGTTCTCGATGGGGATGTGGTCGCCGTCGGGGGTCTCGCGGTCGATGGTCGAGAGAGGCGCTGCGACATAGAACGGAATGCCATGCTCACGCGCCAGCAGGGCCACGGAATAGGTGCCGATCTTGTTGGCGGCGTCGCCATTGGCGGCGATGCGGTCTGCCCCCACCACCACCTTCTGCACCATGCCACGTTTCATGAGCAGGCCGCAGGCGTTGTCGCACGCCACGGTGACGGGAATGCCATCCTCGTGCAGTTCGAAGGCCGTAAGACGTGCCCCCTGCAGGAACGGGCGCGTCTCGTTGGCGATGACGGTGATGTTCTTGCCCGCCTCCACAGCACCACGGATGACGCCCAGTGCCGTGCCGTAGCCTGCCGTGGCCAGTGCGCCCGCGTTGCAGTGCGTCATCACCGCGTCACCGTCGTCGATCAGTTCCGCACCGTGTTCTCCCATGCGGCGGTTGATGGCGATGTCGTCGCGGTGGATGCGTTTGGCCTCGTTCGTCCAGTAGGTGATGAGCGTGGCGAGGTCGGCCCTGCCCAGCGAGTGCCATGCCGCGCGCATCCTTTCCACGGCCCAGCGCAGGTTCACGGCGGTGGGGCGGGCATTGGCGATGCGTTCGATGAGGCCGTCCAGCACGGGGCGCCATGTCTCCATGCCGCTTTCGGCCGTTTCGTAGGCCGCGAGTACGCAACCCCACGCGGCGGTGACGCCGATGGCGGGCGCGCCACGCACGACCATGACTTGCAGGGCGGTCACGATGTCGTCGGTGTTGCGGCAGACGAAATCCTCTTCGCGGGTGGGCAGGTAGCGCTGGTCGAGCAGTATGAGCGACCGTGACGCGGCGTCGTAGCGTATATGGCGTTCCATCGTGAACCTCCGGGATGTTTGCCGACGCCGTGGCGCGGGCTTTCAACGGGTGTAGCCGCATGGCGCAGGCGTGGCAAGGCCGCGCAGAAGGGTGAGATGCGCGGGCGATAGCTTGCCGGGGGCGCCGGATGGTCACGCGAGTCTGTGGCTGACTTCGGCCCCTGCCAGAGTGTGGGCTATCCGTGGCGGTGGGCCCGGGGAAGGACAAGGGAGGCGCGCATACTCGTTGGAACAGGATGTCGCCTGTTCGTATAAAAGATAGTGGCACTCTAGGCGGATGGTGCCGACCGCATCCCCATCTCTTGACAAGGTACGGCAGGCGGTGCATGGTTCGCCCATGAACAGCGCACGTATCTTCAACCTCGCCTCCAATTGGTGGTGGCCCTGCTAGCAGGGCCGGGTTGTCACGCGCGCGTATAGGCAAGCATGACGCACAAGAAACCGCGGCCGGGAATCCCGACCGCGGTTTTCATATGCGCCAGAGGTCGGGCCGGCATACCTTCAAGGAGACCAGCCATGACCGCTACCGCCACCACCCTTCATCGTCCCGACACCTCCACCGGCTTCTTCGGCGCGTATGGCGGGCAGTTCGTGCCCGACCAGCTCAAGCCCATCCTCGACGACCTCGCTGCCACCTTCGACGCCTGCAAGGACGACCCTTCGTTCATCGAAGAGTTCACCTACTACCTCACCCGGTATTCCGGGCGGGCGACGCCTCTCTTCCTGTGCTCCAATCTGACCGCACGGCTTGGGGGGGCGCGTATCTATCTCAAGCGCGAAGACCTCAACCACCTCGGGGCCCACAAGGTGAACAACACCATCGGCCAGATTCTGCTTGCCAAACGCATGGGCAAGAAGAAGGTCATCGCCGAGACCGGGGCCGGGCAGCATGGCGTTGCCACCGCAGCCACCGCGGCGCTCATGGGGATGCAGTGCACCATCTACATGGGGGCTGAGGACATGGAGCGCCAGAAGCTCAACGTCTTCAGGATGCGCATGATGGGGGCGGAGGTCGTGCCCGCCATGAGCGGTCAGCGCACCCTCAAGGAAGCGGTGGACGAGGCCCTCGCCGCATGGGTGCAGGACGCCAACGAGACGTTCTACCTCTTGGGTTCGGCGGTGGGGCCGCATCCATACCCCGCCATCGTGCGTCATTTCCAGTCGGTCATCGGTCGTGAGGCGCGTGCCCAGATACTTGAGGCCGAAGGACGCCTGCCCGATTGCTGCATCGCGTGCGTGGGTGGTGGGTCCAACGCCATCGGTCTTTTCGCGGAGTTCGTGCCGGATACGTCGGTGCGTCTCATCGGGGTCGAACCTGCCGGACGCGGTCTCACCTACGGCGACCATGCCGCAACCCTGTGCCTTGGTGAACCCGGCGTCCTGCACGGGTTCTATTCCTACATGCTCAAGGACGACAAGGGTGAGGCCGCTGCCGTGTATTCCATCTCGGCAGGGCTGGACTACCCCGGTGTCGGGCCTGAACACAGCCACCTCAAGGACATGAACCGGGCCGAATACGTCAGTGTGACGGACGTGGAGGCTGTTGATGCCTTCTTCACCCTGTCGCGTGCCGAGGGCATCATCCCCGCGCTGGAATCGTCCCATGCTCTCGCCCATGCCATGAAGATGGCGCCTGCCATGCCGAAGGACGCCATCATCGTTGTGAATCTCTCCGGGCGCGGCGACAAGGACGTGGCACAGATAGAGGAGATGGTGTCGAACGGGCTTGTGACACCCCCTGCCATGGTGCGTGGGCTGTAATCGTCGATAGCTGTCCTGTCTTGCCGCCCATCGATGTCATGTGGAGTCGGTGGGCGGCAGAGTCGCACCGGGGGCTTGCGGGGCGATGTCCTGATCATGTCTCTCCCATGCCCCCCCCCTTTTTAAGAAGCCTGAACCGTTGGGCCCCAACGTTTTGCCGTAAGGCGAAGCAGGAAAATGCGAAGTTGCTGCAAAAAGTCGTTGACGGCGGGGCGTGAAAAGGCCTAGAAGGCTCCTCCGCGACGAGGACGGCTGCATGGCCCACGAGTCGCACGATCTTTGAGAGACAGGTTCGCGACGCCATCGAAAAAAAGTTTCGAAAGGCGGTTGACAGCGAAGGCGAAGCGGGGCATAACGCCTCCTCGCCGCGACGGAAACGCGCGGCCTGTTTTTCGGTTCCTTGAAAAGTGAATAGCGAGTCGGGAGAATAGAAGATCAGCCTATTTGAGTCATGTCCCGAAAGGGATGTGGTCTCTCCATTTTCTAACTGGAGAGTTTGATTCTGGCTCAGATTGAACGCTGGCGGCGTGCTTAACACATGCAAGTCGCGCGTGAAAGG
Organism: Nitratidesulfovibrio vulgaris str. Hildenborough; assembly: GCF_000195755.1. Classification (NCBI taxonomy): domain Bacteria; kingdom Pseudomonadati; phylum Thermodesulfobacteriota; class Desulfovibrionia; order Desulfovibrionales; family Desulfovibrionaceae; genus Nitratidesulfovibrio; species Nitratidesulfovibrio vulgaris. Next base: position 105,969 of record NC_002937.3, read on the forward strand.
GCTTCGGCCCGAGTAAAGCGGCGCACGGGTGAGTAACGCGTGGATGATCTACCCATGAGTTGGGAATAACGGCTGGAAACGGTCGCTAATACCGAATACGCTCCGATTTCAACTTCGGGGGAAAGGTGGCCTCTGCTTGCAAGCTACTGCTCATGGATGAGTCCGCGTCCCATTAGCTAGTTGGTGGGGTAACGGCCCACCAAGGCGACGATGGGTAGCCGGTCTGAGAGGATGACCGGCCACACTGGGACTGGAACACGGCCCAGACTCCTACGGGAGGCAGCAGTGGGGAATATTGCGCAATGGGCGAAAGCCTGACGCAGCGACGCCGCGTGAGGGATGAAGGTCCTCGGATCGTAAACCTCTGTCAGGAGGGAAGAACCGCCACGGTGCTAATCAGCCGTGGTCTGACGGTACCTCCAAAGGAAGCACCGGCTAACTCCGTGCCAGCAGCCGCGGTAATACGGAGGGTGCGAGCGTTAATCGGAATCACTGGGCGTAAAGCGCACGTAGGCTGCTTGGTAAGTCAGGGGTGAAAGCCCGCGGCTCAACCGCGGAATTGCCTTTGATACTGCCGAGCTAGAGTCCGGGAGAGGGTAGTGGAATTCCAGGTGTAGGAGTGAAATCCGTAGAGATCTGGAGGAACATCAGTGGCGAAGGCGACTACCTGGACCGGTACTGACGCTGAGGTGCGAAAGCGTGGGGAGCAAACAGGATTAGATACCCTGGTAGTCCACGCCGTAAACGATGGATGCTAGGTGTCGGGGCCTTGAGCTTCGGTGCCGTAGTTAACGCGTTAAGCATCCCGCCTGGGGAGTACGGTCGCAAGGCTGAAACTCAAAGAAATTGACGGGGGCCCGCACAAGCGGTGGAGTATGTGGTTTAATTCGATGCAACGCGAAGAACCTTACCTAGGTTTGACATCCGGAAGACCTTCCCGAAAAGGAAGGGTGCCCTTCGGGGAATTCCGAGACAGGTGCTGCATGGCTGTCGTCAGCTCGTGCCGTGAGGTGTTGGGTTAAGTCCCGCAACGAGCGCAACCCCTATTGCCAGTTGCTACCAGGTAATGCTGGGCACTCTGGTGAGACTGCCCCGGTTAACGGGGAGGAAGGTGGGGACGACGTCAAGTCATCATGGCCCTTACGCCTAGGGCTACACACGTACTACAATGGCGCATACAAAGGGCAGCGATACCGCGAGGTGGAGCCAATCCCAAAAAGTGCGTCCCAGTCCGGATTGCAGTCTGCAACTCGACTGCATGAAGTTGGAATCGCTAGTAATTCGAGATCAGCATGCTCGGGTGAATGCGTTCCCGGGCCTTGTACACACCGCCCGTCACACCACGAAAGTTGGTTTTACCCGACACCGGTGAGCTAACCAGCAATGGAGGCAGCCGTCTACGGTAGGGCCGATGATTGGGGTGAAGTCGTAACAAGGTAGCCGTAGGGGAACCTGCGGCTGGATCACCTCCTTTACCGAATACGAAACTCCCGACTCGCTGCTCACTTTCAAGGAGCCGAAGTGCTCTTTGCAAAGCAGAGCCGACGGGCCTGTAGCTCAGGTGGCTAGAGCGCACGCCTGATAAGCGTGAGGTCGGAAGTTCAAGTCTTCCCAGGCCCACCACGTCAGGCGACACGCACCAAGTGGGGGCGTAGCTCAGCTGGGAGAGCACCTGCCTTGCACGCAGGGGGTCAACGGTTCAATCCCGTTCGCCTCCACCATTTGGTGGACGACGGATGGTTCTTTGTCATGCGCGAATATGGTCGCAGTCACGAAAGATTCGTGGATGTCATCCAGGTTCGCGCCTGGCCTCGGCGGTAAGCCGAAGCTCATTGAAAATTGAATAGGGTTGGAAAGGAAGTTCGAAGAGAACAAGTTACCAAGGGCAACAGGTGGATGCCTTGGCGCTGGAAGGCGAAGAAAGACGTGGTAGGCTGCGATAAGTCTCGGGGAGGAGCCAAACATCCTTTGATCCGGGAATGTCTGAATGGGGAAACCCGGCAGGAGTCATGTCCTGTCACCCGCAACTGAACAAATAGGTTGCAGGGAGCCAACCCGGGGAAGTGAAACATCTCAGTACCCGGAGGAAAGGAAATCAAACGAGACTCCCGAAGTAGCGGCGAGCGAACCGGGATTAGCCCAAACCGGATGGTTTCGACCATCCGGGGTTGTAGGACCTCGATGTGGGATTGACTACTAGGCAGGAGAAGTGAGCTGGAAAGCTCCGCCATAGCGAGTGATAGCCTCGTATCTGAAACCGAACGTCACCCTAGAGGCACCTGAGTACTGCGAGGCACGTGAAACCTCGTGGGAATCTGGGAGGACCATCTTCCAAGGCTAAGTACTAACCAGCGACCGATAGTGCACTAGTACCGTGAGGGAAAGGTGAAAAGAACCCCTGTCAGGGGAGTGAAATAGAATCTGAAACCTGTTGCCTACAAGCTGTGGGAGCATCCTTGAGATGTGACCGCGTGCCTTTTGCATAATGAGTCAGCGAGTTACTCTGTCGTGCGAGGTTAAGCGAAAGTGGAGCCGTAGCGAAAGCGAGTCTGATAAGGGCGATAAGTACGACGGAGTAGACCCGAAACCGGGTGATCTATCCATGAGCAGGTTGAAGCAAGGGTAAAGCCTTGTGGAGGACCGAACCAGTAACGGCTGAAAACGTTTTGGATGACTTGTGGATAGGGGTGAAAGGCCAATCAAACTCGGTGATAGCTGGTTCTCCCCGAAATATATTGAGGTATAGCCTCGGGAAATTGTCTCGCGGAGGTAGAGCACTGACAGGGCTAGGGGTCCCACCAGATTACCAAACCCTTTCAAACTCCGAATGCCGCAGAGATGTACCCCGGGAGTCAGACGGCGGGTGCGAAGGTCCGTCGTCAAAAGGGAAACAGCCCAGATCGACAGCTAAGGCCTCCAATTCCATGCTCAGTGGGAAAGGTGGTGGAGTTGTTCAGACAGCCAGGACGTTGGCTTAGAAGCAGCCATCGTTTAAAGAAAGCGTAATAGCTCACTGGTCTAATGACTCTGCGCCGAAAATGTAACGGGGCTAAGCATGGAGCCGAAGCTTCGGGATCGTCTAGTACGATCGGTAGGGGAGCGTTCTCTGTGGGCTGAAGGTTTGCCGGAAGGCACGCTGGACTGCAGAGAAGTGATTATGCTGACATGAGTAACGATAAAACAGGTGAGAAACCTGTTCGCCGTAAACCCAAGGTTTCCTGGGTAAAGGTAATCTTCCCAGGGTTAGTCGGTCCCTAAGGCGAGGGCGAAAGCCGTAGTCGATGGGAAACGGGTTAATATTCCCGTACCTGTGCGTTCGCGCGATGGAGGGACGGAGAAGGATAAGCGAGCCGGCTGTTGGCTTAGCCGGTGCAAGTGCGTAGGCTTGGGGGAGAGGCAAATCCGCCCCCTTTAAGGCCGAGACACGAGTCCGTGACCGCAAGGTCTGAAGTCGCCGAGTCCATGCTCCCTAGAAAAGCTCCTAAGTATAGTGCGTACAGACCGTACCGGAAACCAACACAGGTGGGTGGGGTGAATAACCCAAGGCGCTCGAGAGAACTCTGGCCAAGGAACTCGGCAAAATGACCCCGTAACTTCGGAAGAAGGGGTGCTCTCTAAGGTGTAGGGTATACATCCAAAGCCTCGGAGAGCCGCAGTGAAATGGTGGTGGCGACTGTTTACTAAAAACATAGGTCTCTGCGAAGTCGCAAGACGACGTATAGGGACTGACGCCTGCCCGGTGCCGGAAGGTTAAGAGGAGGGGTCAGCGCAAGCGAAGCTCCGAATCGAAGCCCCGGTAAACGGCGGCCGTAACTATAACGGTCCTAAGGTAGCGAAATTCCTTGTCGGGTAAGTTCCGACCTGCACGAATGGCGTAACGATCTCCACACTGTCTCGGCCAGAGACTCGGTGAAATTGAAGTCGCGGTGAAAATGCCGTGTACCCGCAGAAAGACGGAAAGACCCTGTGCACCTTTACTATAGCTTGACATTGGGTTTTGGGCTTGCATGTGTAGGATAGGTGGGAGGCTGTGAACCCTGTACGCCAGTATGGGGGGAGCCATCCTTGAAATACCACCCTTGCAAGTCTAAGGCTCTAATCCCTACCCGTGATCCGGGAGGGAGACAGTGTCTGGTGGGTAGTTTGACTGGGGCGGTCGCCTCCCAAATTGTAACGGAGGCACGCAAAGGTTCCCTCAGCCTGATTGGAAACCAGGCGTCGAGTGCAAACGCATAAGGGAGCTTGACTGCAAGACAGACATGTCGAGCAGGGACGAAAGTCGGCGTTAGTGATCCGGTGGTTCCGCATGGAAGGGCCATCGCTCATTGGATAAAAGGTACGCCGGGGATAACAGGCTGATCGCGCCCAAGAGTTCATATCGACGGCGCGGTTTGGCACCTCGATGTCGGCTCATCACATCCTGGGGCTGAAGCAGGTCCCAAGGGTACGGCTGTTCGCCGTTTAAAGTGGTACGCGAGCTGGGTTTAAAACGTCGTGAGACAGTTTGGTCCCTATCTTCTGTGGGCGTAGGAGAATTGAGAGGGCCTGTCCCTAGTACGAGAGGACCGGGATGGACATACCTCTGGTGGTCCTGTTGTCGCGCCAGCGGCATAGCAGGGTAGCTATGTGTGGAAGGGATAACCGCTGAAAGCATCTAAGCGGGAAGCCTGCCTCAAGATAAGTTCTCCCCTCTTTTAGAGCTGAAGGGCCCAGGTAGACTACCTGGTCGATAGGCTGGAGGTGGAAGTGCGGCGACGCATGGAGCTGACCAGTACTAATAGCCCGAGCGCCTTGTTTTCTTCATAAAACTCCTTTCCACCCTATTTGATTCTATTTCGGTCCCGTACGAAGTGGCGGCGTAAGCATAGCCAGCCTTCCCGGACGGTGACCAAAGAATCTGTCCTGGCGTCCATGGAGGAGGGGGTACACCCGATCCCATTCCGAACTCGGAAGTTAAGCCCTCCATCGCCGATGATACTGCGGGGTAGCTCGTGGGAAAGTAGGCCGACGCCAGGACTTTTCTTTTTCAGAACACAAGGGGCGGTGACCATATCGGTCGCCGCGCCTTCGTGCGTTCTGGCACCAGCCGTGCCGCCTTGCGAAGCCCACCCCTCTGGGCCGCATGACGTCCCTCCTCGAGGCCCCCCATTGGAGCGTATCAAGCCCTCTGACCCCTTCGCCGACATCCGCTCGGAGCATCCCTCCTTGCCGCAGGATAGGCCCCTGCCTGGGCTCTCCCTCGGATGCCCTCTTTCTGCTGTGCCAAGCTTGCATAGCCTTGTTGGAAAGGCTCGCTCTTTGGCGTCTCTATTCAGCTTGATGAGCTGCTTTCCGACTGGAGGATGAGGGTGCAGTGACCTTCCCCGCCAAGAGTCCAGGGATACGTACGTAATAGGGGCTTCAGTATCTTGACCTTGCCCTGCGCTGCTTGCCGTGTGGGTGTTGTCTGTCCGTTGGTGTCGTCTCAACGTAACCCGCTGTCAGGATACACCCACAGTGGGGTAGCCCCGTGGCCGCCCCAACAAGGCACAGAGTGAGGTACTGGCTCATTACTTCCTTTCGGCTGTATCATCATGATGGACGGCCTGACTTCCGTTTCTATCTTGCCAGAGACGTCAGAATGAGGCCCAAAGTGTGCATGAGGCCGTATGCCACATGTGACGCTGCCTGACTGATACCCGGTGCGTACGTCTCATGAGTTTGCAACCTCCTGTCGCTGCCTCGGAGAGAGGCATTTCGGCCATGGACAGGAAGCTGACTGCAGAGGGGTGTGCGGGGCTGATTCGACTCACTCGCCTTTCATCGCAGGGGGTGCATGACCGAGACCGTGACCACGGCAGGATGTACCAAGGGGAAGGCACTGGCGCATTGGTCGTAAACGGACTAGGAAGTCGCTGCACCGACCGAACATCACACGCAACGGAGACCCGGTTTTGGCACAAGGAACACGAAAGGACCGTCGCTTCAGACAGGCAGACAGAGAGGCATTGCTCGCCCTGTTCGCCTACGCGCTCTATTTCATCTGGTGGTATGTCTTCGCGTATGGCTTGGGTAGCGGAAACCCAGACGACTACAGCTACGTGCTGGGCATGCCGGCTTGGTTCTTCTACAGTTGCATCGTCGGCTATCCCCTCATCACGCTCACTCTCTGGGCCATCGTACGGCTGTTCTTCAAGGATATGCCGCTAGGGGAAATCGATGACGACCCCGGCAGCCCTCACGGCGGTGCGTCCCCTTCGAAGGCGCAGGACGCGAAGGTCGTCTGTCCTTCCTCGTCTGTGACGGATGCCATGGCAGCCTCGCACGACACATGTCGGCCTGCACCCCTTGCCGGGTTCGCCTGTGGTGGTTCCGCCTCTGCAGGGGCCGGTGAAGGTCCGACTCTCAGTGTTGAACCCGGCGACGGCACGAAAGGAGGGCGAGCATGAGCGCACAGTTCATGACGACGGTCCCTGTGGTGCTGTATCTGGCGCTTTCGTTCGGTGTGGCGTTGTGGGCACGTGGCAGGACAGCGGAAGGCGGTAGCGCCAAGGACATCATCGAGGAGTACTATATCGGCGGGCGGTCCATGGGGGGCTTCGTGCTGGCGATGACCATCATTGCCAGCTACACCAGCGCAGGTAGTTTCGTGGGCGGCCCCGGCGTGGCCTACCGTCTTGGCCTCAGCTGGGTGCTTCTGGCCATGATTCAGGTGCCGACCACGTTCCTGACGCTTGGTGTACTGGGCAAGCGTTTCGCCATCGTCGCGCGCAGGGCCGGTGCCGTGACACTCACAGACTACCTGTTGGCACGCTACCGAAGCCATACCGTGGTGATTCTCTGTTCCGCCGCATTGCTCGTCTTCTTCATGGCGGCCATGCTTGCCCAGTTCATCGGTGGTGCACGCCTGTTCCAGACCGTGACAGGCTACCCGTATGTCGTGGGGCTGGCCCTCTTTGGCGTCACGGTGGTCCTCTATACCGCCGTGGGCGGATTCAGGGCCGTTGTCGTGACCGATGCCGTACAGGGCATCGTCATGGTCGTGGCGGTTGTCGTGGTGCTCCTTGCCGTCATCGACGCTGGCGGTGGGATGACGCAGTGCATCGCCACGCTCAAGGCCATCGACCCCGGGCTCATCACCCCGACGGGGCCGGGCGATGCGGTCCCTCAGCCCTTCATGCTCTCGTTCTGGGTTCTTGTAGGACTGGGTGTGCTTGGCCTGCCCCAGACGACGCAGCGCTGTATGGGCTACAGGGATTCGCGGGCCATGCACGACGCAATGATCATCGGCACACTGCTCATCGGTTTCATGATCCTGTGCGCCCACCTTGCGGGAACCTTGGGACGGGCCGTGCTGCCGGACCTGCCCGCGGGCGACCTCGCCATGCCAAGTCTCATCGTACAGCTGCTCTCGCCTTTCTGGGCGGGGGTCTTCATCGCGGGGCCGTTGGCAGCCATCATGTCGACGGTGGATTCCATGCTGCTGCTGGCTTCGGCTGCCATCGTCAAAGACCTCTATGTCCGCTATCGCCTTGGCGGGGACACTTCAAGACTGCGCCCGGTCACCATGAAGCGCATGAGCGTCGCCAGTACGGCGGTCATCGGCGTGCTGGTCTTCGTCGCGGCCATGGAACCGCCAGACCTGCTGGTGTGGATCAATCTCTTCGCGTTCGGGGGCCTCGAAGCCGTCTTCCTGTGGCCTCTGGTTCTTGGACTCTACTGGCGGCGCGGGAATGCCACCGGTGCCATCGCCTCGATTCTTTCGGGCGTGACTGCCTTCGTGTGGCTGACCATCGCCAAGCCCGACATGGGCGGCATACATGCCATCGTGCCCACCACGCTGTTGTCCCTTGTCATGTTCGTGGCGGGGTCGCTGGCAGGGCGTCCTTCCGGTCGGGAGGTCGATGCGCTCTTCGGCGGCGAGCGTTCCTGATTGCGGGTGCGCGTTCCGGCATGACGCCGATACCGGCCTGTGCGGCAGGGCGAGGCTACTCGTGTCTGGAGTAGGACTTCATCACGCCATTGCGGATGGCCTCGACGGTTCCTGCCCGCTGCATGGTGGCGAGAACGCGGTTGAACTGCGTGATGAAATCGTACTTGAAGGCAAAGCGCCCCTTGTCATTGTCGGTGATGCCCAGATGCCCGTATTCCTCTGATAGGACAGCGGTCTCGACGAGTTTTCCCGTCACGTCTCCCCGGCGGGCGAGGCGTTCCCACTCCACGAAGATGGATGCCGGGTCGTTGACGTACCCCTGAAGCCGGTCCCGATTGAGCTTCAGAAGGTTTTGTTCGGTCGTGCCGCTGTTGTCCCAGCGGATGCGTCCCTCGGTGATGGCTTTGGTCGCTTTACTGCAGAGTGGGGTGGAGAAGCCCGCATTCGTCCCGATGGCGAATCCGTCATAGTCGTCGGGCCAATGTTCGCGCGGGCGGGTCATGGACCGTTCATGGACGACCAGAGAGAGTCGTTCTTTGAGGATGGGGTCGGAATAGCTTATGTAGGGCCGTTCATGTGGACGGTAGTAGGGGGGGATGATGCCGAAGGCCTCTCCGTTCATGACCTGCAGCAGGCCCCGCTTCCACGGTACAGGCTGGATGCTGACGGCGTATCCGGGCATGCGCGAGGCGATTTCCCTGACGATTTCCACATAGATGCCCTTGACCTCTCCGGAATCGGCATACGAGTAGGGCGGGTAGCTGTCGTCGCACAGGATGACCACCGGCTGTGCCGCATGGGTCGGGAAGACGATACCGCATGACGCCAGCCAGACAATGGCGAAACACAGTCGTATCATGTCCTCCCTCCCGTGGTAGGTGCACCATTCTGATGCACGGTACATGGCGAATGGGCTGGCAGCCATTATTACAGCCTTGCCGTCAGGTAGACGTGCGGCGTTGTTGCAGGACTCATGTCCGGAGTGGGGGCATGTGCAAAGGGGCATCTCCTGATGGCCCGCACCTGCTGCATGGCTGCTTCGCCGTCGCCCGAGGCGGACGTGACCTGTCGTCATTGCGAGATTCTACGGAGGGGATTCCCTTTGTGCCTGTCGCGATGTACGGCTTGATGTGTTGATTCTGATGGCTGTACACGGTGATGGGCCAAGAGGTCGCACCGGGCTGTGGCGAGATGTCCTGGGTGGCACGGTCACGAGGATATCCCCATGGGGTATCGCATGCCGAATGAATGCCGGGAAAGCCTTTCTCCGGGAATACTGGCAGGCGGCAAGGCCATCATCCTTCAGGCGCGACAGGGTGAAGCCTGTATGTCTTTGGGGGATGACTGCAAGGCGGGTGAGGCCCCTGCCGTGACGGTGCAGGCTACCGGGTTGCCTGGTCGAACAGGGCGCAGGTTACGAAGGAGTAAGCGAAACATGGAGAAGAACGACAAGATTTACGTTGCGGGCCACCGCGGACTTGTGGGCGGGGCCATCGTCCGCAACTTGCGCTCGCGGGGCTTCGGCAACCTGCTCATGCGCAGTAGTGCAGAGCTTGACTTGCGGTGTCAGCGGGCTGTCGAGGACTTCTTCGCCGCGGAGAGGCCAGACTACGTGTTCCTCGCCGCCGCCAAGGTCGGGGGCATTCTCGCCAACGACACCTATCCGGCTGACTTCATACGCGACAACCTCCAGATGGAGGTGAACGTCATCGACGCGGCCCATCGTGCAGGAGTCCGCAAACTCTGTTTCCTGGGGTCGTCGTGCATCTACCCCAAGTTCGCGCCGCAGCCCATGAAAGAGGAACACCTGCTCACGGGCGAACTTGAGCCGACCAACGAGTGGTATGCCGTGGCAAAGATAGCGGGCATCAAGATGTGTCAGGCATACCGCCGCCAGTATGGCTTCAACGCCATCGCGGTCATGCCGACCAACCTGTACGGCCCGGGTGACAATTTCGACCTTTCCGGTTCGCACGTGCTGCCCGCGCTGTTGCGGAAGTTCCACGAGGCGAAGCAGGCGGGGGAACCCGAGGTCGTGGTGTGGGGGACGGGGACGCCGCGTCGCGAATTCCTGCATGTCGACGACATGGCGGATGCCTGCGTCCATCTCATGGAGGTGTACGAGGGCGAGAACATCGTCAACGTCGGGGTGGGCGAGGATGTCACCATCGCGGAGTTGGCGGGCCTTGTCGGACAGGTGGTGGGCTACACCGGACGCATCGTCTATGATGCTTCAAAGCCGGACGGGACACCGCGCAAGCTGCTGGACGTGACACGACTTGCGGCCACAGGCTGGCGGGCGCACATCGGGCTTGCAGAAGGTATCACCTCCACCTATGCGTGGTATCTTGAGCATCTCGGCGGACGCGCTTCTGCTGGCGGGCAGACTGTCCACGGCGGGGCATAGGCCCCATCGACCGCCGAAGCCGTATCCCTGAACCCGCAACACCGGGAGACTTATGCGACTCGCCGTTCTCATCGATGCCGACAACGCCAAGGCCGACGCCATATCCGACCTGCTTGCCGAAGTCTCGAAGTTCGGAGTGGCTACCGTCAAGCGCGCCTACGGCGACTGGACCACCACCAACCTGCAAGGCTGGAAGAAGCAGCTGCACAAGTATGCCATACAGCCCATGCAGCAGTTCAGCTACACACGCGGCAAGAACTCCACCGACGCATCCATGATCATCGACGGCATGGACCTTCTGTACACTGGCAATTTCGATGGGTTCTGCATCGTCTCATCGGATTGCGACTTCACACGCCTTGCGACCCGCTTTCGCGAAGCCGGGCTTTCAGTCTATGGCTTCGGTGAGAAGAAGACACCCGAACCCTTCGTGGCAGCCTGCGACCGCTTCATCTTCACCGAGATACTGGGCAAGGGCGAAACGCAGGAGAAGCCTGCCGCAACGGGCAAGGCGGACGAGTCGGCGGCAAGCAAGGAGTTGCTCAAGCTGTTGCGCAAGGCCGTGGCTGCGGTGTCGGGAGAGGACGGCTGGGCCTCGCTGTCCAACCTCGGTTCGCATATCTCGAAGATACGCCCCTCGTTCGACTCGCGGAACTACGGTTATTCCAAACTCAGTACGCTGGTGAAGAACCTCGACATCTTCGAGACGCGGATGGTGCCCAGTGCCGATAAACTGCACACCGACGTATTCCTGCGCCTGAAGGACGGCAAATAGCCCGGTAGGGCCGGTAGCGGTAAAGCCGTCGCGGTGTGGTGACGGTGCGCCGCCTGCTAGGCGGGAAGTTCGATGATGAACCGGGTGCCTTCGCCGGGGGCCGATTCCACGCGCAGCAGCCCCTTGTGAAAGCGCGTGACGATGAAATACGAGACCGAAAGGCCCAGCCCCGTCCCCTTGCCGGGAGCCTTCGTGGTGAAGAACGGTTCGAACACCTTGCGACGGACGTCTTCAGACATGCCGGGGCCGTTGTCTTCGACCTCGATGCGTACGCCCTTCTCCGTGCGGCGGCTGCGCAGGGTGATGGTCGGGGTGGTACTACGGACTGCCGCCATGGCGTGCAGTGCATTGCGCACGAGGTTGACGAGAACCTGTTCCATCTCCCCGGGGGCGCAGAGAATGGGCGGCAGGTCGGGTTGCGTCTCGAAGAGGATGCGCACCCGTTTGAAATCGTAGTCGTCGTGGATGTCGAAGTCGGCAGAGGCGAACTCCACGACCTTGTGCAGCAGGGCGTTGAGGTCGGTGGGTATCTTTTCGAGCGAACTGCGACGGCTGAACTCCAGCATGTTGCGCACGATGCGCGCCGCGCGTTCGCCCGATTCGCGGATGCCGTCCAGAAGAAACAGGATGCCGCGTCGCTGCATATATTGCTGCATGGCCTCCAGCGACAGGCCGCAGGCCTCTGCATCGGCGGCGTTGGCAGCAAGCGTCGGCGAGAAGCGCCTTCGTACGTTCTGCACACCCTGCAACACCCCCGCGAGGGGGTTGTTGATCTCATGCGCCATGCCTGCCGCAAGCCCCCCGATGGAAAGCATCTTTTCGTTCTGTACGACCATCTCCTCAAGGCGGACCCTGTCTGTGACGTCATCAAGCCGGAGCATGGCTTCGCCCCTGTGCGTTTTCAGGGCATCCTGCAACGGGTAGACGACCACATCGTCGAAGCGTTGCCCGCTGTCGAGGCGCAGGGCCGTGCGTTCGGCCCGCAATGTCGTGCCGCTGGCAAGCGATGTGCGCACCAGTGCAGCATAAGGGGCAAGACGCGGCAGGCTGGTGAGCGGCATCACGGGATGCTCGCGAGGCTCTCCATCGCCAGTTGGCGAGGCCGTTGCCCTTTCGTGCGGTCTGGGGTCACCGAAGCCGAGCAGCCGTCGGGCCGCGGCGTTCCAGCAGGTGACGTTCTCATCGGCGTCGATGCCGAACAGGGCCGAGGGCATGGCCTCGATGATGTCATGCAGGTGGCGTCGGGTCGTCTCCAGCGCGATTTCAGTGCGCTTGAGCGCGGTGATGTCCAGTACCACGCCCTGCCACAGGAAGCCGCCTCCCGCCCTTGGGGAAGGGGCGGAGCGCACATGCAGCCAGCGCACCTCTCCTTCATCGGCGAGGATGCGCAAGCGCAGGTCGAGCGGTTCGAGCGTCCTCTGGGCGTGGCATTCTGCCTTGGCAAGCCCTTCGAGGTCTTCCGGGTGGATGCGTTCGGCGACGACCGCGTCGAAGTCGTCGTAGAGGCGCTGGATGGGAACGCCCATCAGCCTGCCAGCCTGGCTGCTGGCATAGAGAAGGCGGCTGGTTCCCTCCGGCAACACCTCGCAGGTGTAGATGGCCCCCTCGTGCAGGCTGTCCCCGAGGGCAGTGAGAATGCGTTCATGCTCCCGCAGGGCATCGCGTTGCAGTACGAGTTGGGTCTCGTCGATGGCGAGGCCGTCCAGTATCCGGCACGCCCTGTCTGACGCATGACGGGCCATGCGCAGGTGAAGCCAGTGGATGCGCCCGGAGACGTGGGTGTAGCGCACGGTGATGTCGACGGGGGTGCCGTCGTCCAGACAGCGCTGGCAGGCTTCGCGGAGAAGGGCGCGGTCGCTCCTGTCGAACCTGGCCAGAAGGACGGAACTGTCTTTGTACAGTGACTCTGGCCTGATGCCGAGTTGTCTCTCGATTCCCTGACTCACGTACATGAACCGCAGTCCCTGTGCGTCCAGCGAGACCCGGAAGATGCCGCCGTGCGGCAGGTTGTCGCCGATGGCGGCGAGCATGCTCTCTCGTTCACGCAGGGCGTGCTGCTGTTCGACGGCGGTTGTCACGTCGGTGCAGACCCCGTCCCATGCGTGGCTGCTTCCGTCGTCATGGCGGGGTTTGGCACGCACATGGAAGATGCGGCGGCTGCCATCCGCCACGGCGATACGCAGCATCATGTCGAACGGGGTGCGGGTGCGGATGGCGTGTTGTTGCAGGGCGGTATGGCGAGACCTGTCCTCGGGGACGACAAGGGCCTCAAGGGCACGCGGGTCTGCGAGGACCGCTTCGGCGGAAAGGCCGAAGAGGCGTTCGACGCCCCGGCTGACGTAGGTGTACCTGTGCGGGCCGTCAGGTGGTGCGTCCACGCTGAAGAGCATGCCGTCGGGCATGTTGTCGCCGATGGAACGGATGGTGAGGTCACGTTCACGTAGTGAACGTTCCTGCTTCTTGAGATGGGTGATGTCGCTGACGCTGCCGTCCCAGATGCTGCTGCCGTCGGGCTGCGGGCGCGCGGCGGCGTGCACCTGTATCCAGCGCATGGCCCCGTCGTTCATACGGCGGATACGTATGGCCCCGTGAAAGGAACCCTGCGCCTGAATGGCGTTGGCGTCGAACATGTGACTGTCTTCAGGGACGACCACCAGTCGCAGAAGTTCTTGCGCGTTCATGGCCATCTCGAAGGGGATGCCGAAGAGTGAGGATACGCTGCGGCTGCGGTAGCGCGGGATGATGGTGCCGTCGGGAAGCACGCGTTGCGAGAAGATGGCGCAGTCGGGCAGGTTGTCGCCAATGGCGCGTAGTGTGGCCTCTTGCTCGAACATCTGCAACTCGCTGCGGCAGGGTGTGTCGGCGGGGGCGAGGTCTCCCGCGATGAAGGTCCTGTCCCCATGGGGCACCGGGAATATGCGCAGACGGAGGTAGCTGTCTCCCATAGCCGGTTTGATGAGCAGCGCGTGCGCCGGACTCAGGCCGCTTTGGACATCGGCGAGTGCCGTTGCCATCTGGGTGAAGGCGTCGGGCGTGAAAACCTCTGTGATATGCCGTCCCGTGAGGGTGTCCGGTGATGGCCCGACCGCGTTGCCGTGGCGACCGATGGCGTCGTGGCAAAGCAGGTCGGCCAGTGCAGGGTTGAGCAGCACGAGGCGTAGGTGGTCGTCGAGAACGAAGCGGGGTGTGGGGTCGGCATCCAGGACATGTCCGTGGAGTGCCGACAGGCCCGCCGCGGAAGTCGTCTTGTCTGGTACTGCGATGTCAGGTGTGCAGACCGTGCCCTCCGGCATGACCAGCGGCGATGTTCCGATACTGTCGCGCGTGCCGTTTTCCCCCGACCGACCTGCGCAGACATCCGGTGTCTCCCCCATCATTTCCCCCTTGCAGACAACGATGCGTGGTCAGGGGCACGCTACCACGGGCCACCACAGTGCGCAATGCGACGTGTCTGACTGCGGCACCGGCCTTGGGCCCGTATGACGCAGAGGGGAGGACGGGGGCTCTTCGTGCTCTGGTGTATGGCACCTGCAAGCCCCTGCCCCCTGAAGCCACATGATGCCCACTGATGCAGAGATGCTGTCGCCCGCAGGCTGGCGGCTGCACTGCGCAGCGATGTCTCTGGCGTGTCAGGCGGCGACCTCCCTGTACAACTCCCATTGCCGGGTGAACGCCGATTCGAACGAGCGGCTTTCGGCGTACGCGCGTGCCTCGGCACTCATGCGTCCCAGCCGGACGGGGTCTGCCGCAAGGTCGAGCATGGCTGCGGAGAGGGCGTCGGCCTCGCCTTCGGGGACGATGCATCCGGTGCGGCCGGGCAACAGGTTCTCTCTGGGTCCGCCCCGGTCGGTGACGATGACAGGCAGGCCCGAAGCCTGAGCCTCGAGCACGACGTTGCCGAAGGTGTCGGTGCCGGACGGGAAGACGAATATGTCCGACGATGCATACGCTTCAGCCAGTGCGTCGCCCTCGATGTACCCGGTGAAGATGACGGGAAGGTCGGTGAGGGTGCGTGCCAGTTCGTCGCGTATGGGCCCGTCGCCCACCAGTACGAGGGCCAGCCCCGGATTCTGGGCGCATGCCGTGCGAAAGGCCTCGGCGAGGATGTGCAGGTTCTTCTCGCGGGAGAGGCGGCCCACATAGAGCAGGCGGGTGCGTCCTGCGGCTTGCGGGTGTGCGTTGAAGTAGCCGTTGCGGTGAACGGGGCTGAACGCCTGCGTATCGATGCCGCGCGGATAGAAGACGATGCGTTCTCGCGGGATGCCCCGGGCGACGAGTTCGTCGCCGGTGGCGAGCGACGGCACATACACCTTGTCCATCTGCCCGTAGTACCAGATCATGTACTGCCACATGGCCTCTTCGAGCCCTGCGTCTTCGGTGAGTTGCATCACGTATTGCGGGAAGGCCGTGTGGTAGGTGCCGTGAATGGGGAGTTTCAGTATGCGCGCCACGGCGAGGGCCACAAGCCCCATGGGCCCGGGTGTGGCCGAGTGCAGGTGGGTGAACCCTGCATCATAGCAGTGGCGCAGGATGCGGAGCATGGGCGGATAGTGGAGCTTCAGTTCGGGGTATTCGGGCATGGCGAATGCCCCCGTGGGCGTGAAGGTGCGTACGTCGGCGCGTCCGGCGAAGGGCTGCTGCACCTCGTCCGGCGGGGCACAGGTGAGCACCTGCAGGCGCTTGCCGTGTTTGATCGCCATGTCCAGTTGCGTCTGCAGGGTGCGGGCCACCCCGTTCACATCGTAGAAGGTGTCGGTGAAATGCCCCACATGCAGCCGTTCGCGTTCGCCGTGTGCGGGCAGGAAGTGGGCGGCGCACTGGCGGGCGAAGGCCCTGTCTTTCGTGAACAGGGTGTAGGCCACGAAGTAGGGCGACAGGATGGCATACAGCGACCCGGCCGACCCGATGACCTGAAAGACGCTGAAAAGGTCTGCACCGACGGCGTTGTCCAGCAGCGTGTCGGCGAAATGCCTGAGCACCTTGTCCGACGCGCGGTCGACGAAGCGCATCCATGCCTGTTCGACCTCGTGTCCAGTGGCACCGTCACCTGCGGCGAGTGCCTGCAATTCGACGTCGTCGCTGATGATCCGCAAAGCTTCGTGGCGCAGGTGCTCTTGTACGGAGCGTGATGTGGTCGCCCGCCGCGGGCGGCGGAAGTGGATGAGTCCGTGCAGCCGTGCCAGCAGCCCCCCGGAGGGTTCAGGTGTGGCGGTGAGTGCGTGGTCGGCGAAGCGCAGCAACGGGTCGAAACCCACATGCCGCGCCAGCTGGAAGCGCTGCTTATAGAACTGGTAGGCGATGGCATAGAGGTTGTGGGCCATGGTCTCGGGCGAGGCGTCCGTGCCAGCCTGTTCTCCGCGACCCTGCATGACGCCTTCAAGCAGGCTTTCGACGCGCGCCAGCCCCTCTCCCCGCACGCCGCGCACGGTGGTGTGGCTACGGGCGATGTTGAGCGACGAGTGGTCGTCCGACCCGGCCATGAGGTGCTTCACGCAGGGCATGTCCATGCGGGGGGCGAGGTCGTGGCGCTCGGCCATGGCGTCCATGGTCTGTGGTGTCAGGCCACGTAGCAGGTCGCGGAGAATGGCGTTCTGGTAGGCGTCGCGCGAGCCGTTCAGTTCGAACACCCTGAAGAGCAGCAGCAGTCTCTCCATGTGGCTCACGGTGAGGCGTTCGTTCATGGAGTACATGGCATGGGCGCAGGCATGGGGAATGCCGGTGGCCACGAGATAGTCGACGAGGTCGTAGACGTTGGGGCGCAGCATGGTGATTTCACCGTGTTGCGCCTCTGTGATGTTCCACGCCAGCACGTGTATCTTGCAACCGTCTTCGGGGAAGTAGGTGGTGACCTCCTCGCTGATGAAGGCTCCCGGCAGGTGGGCGATTTCAAGGCTGCCGGCGATGGTGTTGTGGTCGGTGATGGTGACAAGGTCCATGCCCCGCTTGCGGGCGATGTCGTAGATGGCTTGCGGTGCGGTGTAGCTTTCCGAACAGCCTAGCTTCTGCAACAGCCATTGCGATGGACGGGTCGAAAAGCGGGAATGGACATGCAGGTCGACCTTCAGGGTGTCTGCGGACATGCCTCCTCCTTGCCTGCTGGCGGGCGTTCGGGGTGTATGGAGAGGGGATGCGCCCGCCGTGTGCCGGTGCGGTGGCTGACCGGTGTCGCTGCCTGACGTTGTGGTGACGATTCTGTCGTGGCGAGCCGTGGCGTGCAAGTCGCATTTGACATGTTTGTATTTTAAGAGGCATAGATGTCGTGCAAAGAATGCATTAGATTTGCGATATTGTAATTTCACGGAGGGTGCTACATGCTGGGAGTCGTGAAGAACGCGCGCGTGGGAACCCGGCTTGCGGGGGTTGTGCTTGCCTTCGGAGTGCCCCTCGCCGTGTTGCTGTGGTTCACGGTGGAGGGCTTCAATGCGGGCATCCGTTTCGCCACGCTGGAGTTGCACGGTGATGCCTACCTGCGTCCGCTCGTGTCCATGCTGTCTCCGCTTCATGAGGTGGGGCGTGCCGTCCGGACGGGGGACGCGCAGGCGGTGCAACGTGCCGCTGGCAACGTCGACAGGGCGATGCAGCATCTGGACGAAGTCAACGCCGAAGCGGGTGAGGCCCTGCAATTCACCGACGAAGGGCTGGCCCTGCGCAAGCGTGAAGGTGTGCACCCCACCCGTCTTGCCGCGCGATGGCGCGGCGTACGCGACGGCTGGCGGGCCATGCCCCCGGAGAAGGCCGAAGAGGCGACGCTTGCGCTGGTGGCAGACGTGCGCACCGCCATCACGCATGCAGGTGACACCTCGAACCTCATCCTCGACCCCGACCTCGACAGCTACTACCTCATGGACGTGGTGCTGCTGGCGCTGCCACAGACCCTCGACCGGCTTGGCGTCATCGCTGCCAGAGGGCGGGACCTTCTGGCCGGGGACGATTCTCCGGCGGCAAGGATGGAACTGGCCGTACTGGCGGCCCATCTGCGCGAGTCGGACATGGCGCGTATCGAAGGGTCGCTTGCCACGGCACTCAACGAGGACGCCCAATTCTACGGGGCTTCGGCGTCGTTGCGCGGGGCTGTCGACGGTGCGTTGACCCGCTACAGGGCAGAGACCACGGGCCTACTGCGAATCATGGACAACCTCGCCGGAGGAGGCAGCGCCGACACGGCCGGCTTCACACGTGCCGTGGCGGCAAGCGAGGCCGCGACACTGGCCCTGTGGGAGACCTCGGCCCGTGAACTCGACGTGCTGCTCAAGGTGCGTATCGCCGACTACGAGGCACGCCGGACGCGAGCGTTGGGGCTGAGTCTGGCGGCGGTGCTTTTCGCCCTGGTGCTGTCGTGGCTCACGGTGCGTTCGGTGACGCGTCCCTTGTCCCAGCTGGTGGAATACACGCGTTCCGTGGCCCAGGAGGGGGCAACCGCCCCTCTCGAAGGGCGCTACACGGCGGAATTCGCGACACTGGCGGCTTCGTTGGCCTCCATGGTGGATGGCCTCGCAGGACTGGTCGCGCGCTCTGAAGCGGCACAGCGCGACGCGGAGACCCAGCATGAACGCGCCGTGGCCGCCGTGGCCGACGCCGTGGCTGCGCGCAAGGCCGCAGCGCAGGCTACCGCCGAAGGTATGCAACAGGCGGCATCGAGCATCAGCGGCGTGGTCGAAAGGCTGGGTGCCGCAGCCTCGCAACTGGCCGCGCAGGTCGAACAGGTGAGCGGCGGGGCGATGCAGCAGCGCGATGCGCTGGCGCGTGTCGCAGGGCGGGTGGAAGAGATGAGTGCGGGCGGTGAGGCCGTGCGTTCAAAGGCCGTAACCGCCGCTGAAGGGGCCGGTGCCGCCAGCGAACAGGCCTTGGAAGGCGGGGCCGCCGTCGAGCGCTCCATGCGCGCCATCGCCGTGGTACTCGACCAGACCGGGCGGATGCGTGACGGCATGGACGAACTCGGACGCCGTGCCGGGGGTATCGGGGCCATCATGGGGGTCATCGGTGACATCGCCGACCAGACGAACCTTCTGGCACTCAACGCGGCCATCGAGGCGGCCCGTGCAGGCGATGCCGGACGGGGCTTCGCCGTCGTCGCCGACGAAGTGCGCAAACTCGCAGAGAAGACCATGAACGCCACGCGCGAGGTCGGCGACGTGGTGCGTGCCATACAGGACGGCACCCGCGCCAGTGTCGAACAGGTCGAACGTGCCGTGGCCGCGGTCGAGGAGGCCTCGTCGCATGTGCGGGCCTCTGAAGAGGTGCTGCAGGGCATCATGGGCAAGACGCGGGTGGCCGCCGATGAAGTGCGCGATATCTCCGGTGCCGTCGATGCGCAGGCCGCGGCGAGTCGTCTCGCACTGGATGCCGTGGACGAGGCGGAGAGGGTGTCCATGGAGACCATGACGGGCATGGACGAGGCCCGCAGCGCCGTCCATGAACTGGCACGCCATGCGCAGGAACTCCGGGGCGTCATGGAGACGTTGCGCACGGCGTAGGGCTTTGGGACGGAGGCGCTGCTTGCACCATGCGCCGTTCCCGTCCGCCTGTCTCTCGCGGTGGACGGCGGTGGAACAGGTGAACGGAAAAAGGCCGGTTCTCACGAACCGGCCTTCTCGTTTGCGGATGTCGTTTCAGGCTAGTCGGCGGTCTTCAGCATCTCCCAGTACTTCTCGTATACGTCGAGAGCCTTGCCCACGCCGTTGGTGAACTCGGAGTTCTTCAGGTCGGCGTCGGTGGGGGACGTGGCGCGGCTTTGCGCGTGCCTGGCGTCGAGAATCTTCTGGGCCGCGAGATTGGGCGTCGA
This sequence comes from Nitratidesulfovibrio vulgaris str. Hildenborough, assembly GCF_000195755.1. Classification (NCBI taxonomy): domain Bacteria; kingdom Pseudomonadati; phylum Thermodesulfobacteriota; class Desulfovibrionia; order Desulfovibrionales; family Desulfovibrionaceae; genus Nitratidesulfovibrio; species Nitratidesulfovibrio vulgaris. The sequence continues at coordinate 125,845 of NC_002937.3, forward strand.
GTAGTTGTATTCCTCGACACACAGCTTGGCGATGTCGGGGCGCAGCAGGAAGTCGATGAACTTGTGGGCGTTGTCCTTGTGCTCGGCCCCGATGGGGATGGCAAGGCTGTCCACCCACAGCGGCAGGCCTTCCTTCGGGTAGACGAAGGCGAGGTCGGGGTTCTCGTTCATGGCGATGAAGGCGTCACCGTTCCAGCTCATGCCGCCCTTCACCTCTTCGGCGATGAACGCCTGCTTGGTGGCGGTCACGTCGAAGACGCGTACCGAGGGCTTCAGCTTGAGCAGCCATTCGTAGGCGGCCTTTATCTCGGCTTCGCTGGTGGAGTTGACCGAGTATCCCAGCGCCTTGAGCGCGATGCCGAAGGTGTCGCGCAGGTCGTCGGAGAGGATGACCCCACCCTTGAACTCGGGGCGGAAGAGGTCGTTCCAGCTGGAGATGGTGGCAGGGTCGACGACCTTGCGGTTCACCATCAGGCCGGTGTTGCCCCACATGTAGGGCACGCTGAACTCGTTCTGCGGGTCGAAGGGCTGATGCAGCACGCGCGGGTCGAGGTTGGCGTAGTTGGTGAGCTTGGCCCTGTCGATTTTCGCCAGCAGGCCGTCCTTGCGCATCATGTCGATGAAGTAGGTGGAGGGCACCACGATGTCGTAGCCCTTGCCGCGCAAGAGCTTGATCTTGGCGTACATGGCCTCGTTCGATTCGTAGGTGGTGTACACCACCTTGATGCCCGTCTCCTTGGTGAAGCGGTCGAGCACCGTCTGCGGAACGTATTCCGACCAGTTGAAGACGTTGAGCACCTTGGGCTCGGCACTGACGGCGACGCCGGTCCAGAGCAGCAGCATGACGACGGTCGCAAGCAGTCTCTGCATCCTACTTCCTCCTCATGTTGGTCAGGGCCTGCGCCAGCAGGACCAGTACGATGGTTACCCCGAACATGACGGCCGAGAGCGCGTTGATGTCGGGCTTCACGCCAAGACGGACCATGGAATAGATCTTCAGCGGCAGCACCTCGAAGGAGGGGCCGGTGACGAAGAAGCTGATGAGCACGTCGTCCATGGAGAGGGTGAACGACAGCAGCCACCCGGCGGCCACGGCGGGCAGGGTGAGCGGCAGGATGATGTGGCGGTAGGCTGCGGCTTCAGAGGCTCCGAGGTCGCGCGCGGCCTCCACGAGGTGCTCGTCGAACTCGGCAAGGCGGGCCAGCACCGTCACGGTGACGAAGGGCAGGCCCAGCGTGGTGTGCGCGATGAGCAGGGTGACGAAGCCGAGCTCCATGCGCAGTGCGATGAAGAAGATGAGCAGCGAGATGCCCATGACGATGTCAGGCGACACGGTGAGCACGTAGATGGAACTGTGCAGCACCTTGCGCCCCGGAAAGCGGTAGCGGTGCAGGCACATGGCCGCCAGCGAGCCCAGAAGGGTGGCGAGCGTGGCCGAGAGTGTGGCCACCGAGAGCGAATTCAGGGCCGCGTCGACGAGGGGCGTGTTGGCGAGCAACTTCGCGTACCAGTCGAGGGTGAAACCGCTCCACGCCGTGGAGTACTTCGAGGCGTTGAACGAATAGACGATGACCACGAGGATGGGCAGGTACAGGAAGGCATAGACCAGCCATACCCACGCCATGCCGAGACGACGCATGAACATGGCTACCCGGCCTCCGTGAACAGCGCTGCATCCTGTTCGTGCTTCTCGCGCGCGGCCACCCGGCGGCTTGCCAGCCACCACGCCACGATGAGCAGCACGAGAAGCAGCGTGAGGATGGTGCTCGCGGCGGCGCCCAGCGGCCAGTCACGCGCCACGAGGAACTGGTTCTTGATGAAGTTGCCGATGAGCATGGCCTTGGCCCCGCCCAGAATCTCCGGGATGTAGAAGCAGGCCAGCGAAGGCAGGAAGACAAGCATGGAACCCGCCACGATGCCGGGCATGGTGAGCGGCAGCGTCACGTGCCAGAAGGCGCGCAGACTGCCTGCGCCAAGGTCCTTGGCCGCATCGAGGAGTTTCCGGTCGAGTTTGTCGATGGAGACGTACAGCGGCAGGATCATGAACGGCAGCAACGTGTAGGTGAGACCCACGAACACTGCGAGATCGCTGTACATGAGCGATATGGGGGCGTCGATGAAGCCGAGGAAGAGCAGCACGTCGCTGACCAGCCCCTGCGACTTGAGCAGGATGATGAGCGCGTAGGTGCGGATGAGCGAGTTGGTCCAGAAGGGGATGATGACCAGCAGCAGGAACCACGGGCGGACGCTGCGCCGCGCCATGGCGATGCGGTAGGCGAAGGGGTAGCCCACCAGCAGGCACACGAAGGTGCTTGTGGCCGCCAGCGCGATGCTGTCCCACAGGATGCGCAGGAAGGTGGGGTCGAAGAGGCGGGCGTAGTTGGCCAGCGTGAACACGGGTTCCACGAAGTCCTGTTCGCCCCGTTGCAGCACGGTGACGAGCAGCAGCCCCGCGTTGGGCAGCAGGGCGAAGAGCCCCAGCCACAGCGCCACGACTGCGATGCTCGCGTTGCGGAAGGCGTTACGCTTCGCCATCGGGCAGCACGACCTCCCAGCCGTCGACCCAGCTCACCGTGACGGTCTCGCCGGGATTGTAGTTGATGTCGACGTCGTCCTCGTTGAAGAACTCGGCAGCCATGAGCCTGCGACCATCGGAGAGGGTGACGATGAGGTCCACCGTGGCACCCTTGTACACCGACTCCTCGATGCGTCCGGTGAGATGCGGCCCCGCGGGGCGGTCTTCGGTGAGGGTGTACACGCGCAGGTCTTCGGGGCGCAGCAGCACGTTCACCTTGTCGCCGGGGGCGAAGGTGCGCTGGCTGCGTATCGGGAAGGTCACTCCCTCGATGACGGCATCGTACAGCCCGTCGCCGTGGTTCGCGGCGATGACCGCGTTCAGGATGTTGATCTCACCCACGAAGCGCGCCACGTACAGGTTGGCGGGTTCTTCGTAGATTTCCTGCGGCGAGCCTATCTGTTCGATCTTGCCGTCGTTCATGACCACCACACGGTCGGACATGGCAAATGCCTCTTCCTGATCGTGGGTGACGAAGACGAAGGTGATGCCGAGCTGCCGTTGCAGGTGCTTGATCTCGAGCTGCATCTGCTTGCGCAGCTTGTAGTCGAGTGCGCTGAACGGTTCGTCGAGCAGCAGCACCAGCGGGTTGTTGACCACGGCGCGGGCGATGGCCACGCGCTGCTGCTGCCCGCCCGAAAGCTGGCGGGGGCGGCGGTCGGCGTGGGCTTCGAGATGCACCATGCGCAGGGCGTCGTGCACGCGCCGGGCGATCTCGTCCTTGGGGCGACGCTGCATCCGCAGGCCGAACCCCACGTTCTCGCGCACCGACATGTGCGGGAAGAGCGCGTAGTTCTGGAACACCGTGTTGACCTGCCGCGCCTCGGGCGGGGCGTCATCCATGCGCTGTCCCTTGAGGGTGATGACACCCGCATCGGGCTTCTCGAAGCCGGAGATGAGCCGCAGGATGGTGGTCTTGCCGCAGCCCGAAGGGCCGAGCAGCGTCAGGAATTCGCCGTTACGGATTTCGAGGTCGATATTGTCGAGTGCGCAGGTGTCTTCGAAGTTCTTCGTGACGCCGCGCAATTCAATGATGTTGTCCTTTTCCGCCATGCCTTGCTCCGGCGGGAGATACCCGCCGTCTGTTAGGGGGTGGCAAACGAAGCCCGGTGCCGGTGCGCTATATGCGCTCCTGCTCCGGGGTCGGGCGTCGGTCCGGGGGCGGACTGGTGAAACGGAGGTGGGTGACGCCTACCGGGTGCAGGGCGCGTGCATACTTATGGCACGGCCCCGGGCGTCACTGGCGGACGCCTGGGCGCACGACGTTCGACCCGTTGCCGGGCGGCGTGTGCGGCGGCCGGGAAGCCCGGCGCGGAGGATACGGTAGGTTCTGTTCATGTTGTCCGGTGGGTCTGGGTGCGGCTGGCGCACCATTGTGTTCAGGGGGGGTTCTGCCATGTATGGGCGTCGGGCACAAGAGGAAATCGTCCCCTGTACCCCTTGGGGCAGAAGGAGTGACGGGGGCGGGAGTCAGCGGCTGGCGAGGTCGAAGCGGACGGGCAGCAGTACCCATGTGGGTACGGCGCGTCCTTCGCGTCTGCCGGGGGCGAAGCGCCACCGGGCCACAGCCTCCATGGCGCTCTGGTCGAAGATGCCGGGCGGGGTGGATTCCACGACGGAAAGGTGACCGGGGGCACCGTTCTCATGCACCAGAAGGCGCAGCACGACCCGGCCCTCGGTCCCTGTACGGCGTGCCCGGCGCGGGTAGTCCGGGGGCACCTTGCTGCAGACGGACGGGGGGGCGTCCACGTCGGCGAGGGCATACCCGAAGGGGGTTGCCGGACCTGCCTCGCCGTGCCCTGACGACTTGCCTTGCCCTGTCTTGGCGGTTTCGCCGCTGCCGCTGCCGCTGTTGTCGCCGGTGATGTCGCCGGTGCCGTCGTTGCCACTGCGCGGGGCAGCGTTGGCTGGTGTCCCCGATGTCGCCTTTGTTGCGGATGCCGGGGCAGTGGCTTCATGCGCAGGCGTGTCGGGCGGTGAGGTGACGTCTGTTGCCGTCGTATCGCTAGGGTGTGTCGTCGCGGCGGTGGGCTTTTCGGGCACAGGTTTCGGGGCGGGCTGTGCAGTTTTCATTTCGGGCCGATTGTCTACTCGCTTCTCGGGCCGCTTGTCGTGTCGGGGCGCGATGTCCCTCGGGCTTGTCTTGGCGGCTTGGCTGCGTTGGGTGGGCGTGGTTTCCGGTCGCGTTACCGTCTCTTGCTGCGTCTGCTGTGAAGGGTGGGGCGTGGCTGATTCACGGGACATGCGCCCCGAAGGTTCAGCAGGTGCCCCCGATGTGCCCTGCCCTGCGCCACCCGGCAGGCTTGCGAGGCTGACCATCATGTGCCCCGTCGACGAGGACGTGATGGTGCTGCCCCCAAGGGGGGCGGCTACCAGTGTCGCCACGGCGCACAGGTGGACGAGTACCGAACCCCACACCCCGCGCCAGCTGGCAAGTCGCGTTCCCATGCCCTTTGCTGTGAAGGTCTTCCGGCTGCAACCCGTGTGCAGGGAGGGCATGTCCGGCAGCGGCTGTCCTGCGGCTGGCGGGGTGTTCTTCTTCGATTCCTCCGGCTGTGCGGCAACAAGCCCATCAGCACACGATTGTGGCACTGCGTCCGTTGCCCCGTCCCGGGCGTGGCATCTCGTCATGTTTCCCCAGTCCCACGCCGGAGGCGTGCACACGACCGGCGTCTCCTCTTCGACGGGGGGATTGGCGCGCGCCAGCCTTCCGGGGTCGCGCCCGGAGTGCGTCAATGAACCCGGTTTGTTGCGTGTTGACATGCGCTGGAATTGCCTCTAGCAGTGTGTTACGAATTATATTTTCGTATGAACTGAACTCATATTCATCTATCAAAATGTCACACTGATGGGCAAGCCGTGTGACGCATCAGGCCTTTTTCGGGTCTGGCGAAAGCGCGGCGTGGGTGTGGCGACCGGGAGGCAGCATGGGCAAGAGGCTGATGGCGGCACTGGCACTGGCGGCGATGGTCTGTGCCGGTACGGCACACGCAGAGGACGCACCCCCCGCATCCGGCGGGGCGACATTGCTTGAAGAGGAGGTGGTGGTCTCCGCGCCCATCATCGAAGGCAACGAGGTGACACGGTACGCGGGGCAGTACACCGAGGTCACGCAGGAGCAGATTACCGACCTCAACGCGCAGGACATGTCATCCGCCCTGCGACGCACCCCCGGCGTGAACATCTCCCGCTACAATCCCGTGGGGTCGTTCGGCGGTGCCGAAGGCGGTGGTGTCTTCATCCGGGGCATGGGTTCCAGCCGTCCCGGCAGCGAAATCATGACCATGTACGACGGTGTGCCGCGCTACAACCCTGTCTTCAGCCATCCCTTGCTCGATATGCTGCCCATGGACCCGGCACAGTCCATCCGCGTGTACAAGGGGGTGCAGCCCACAGAATTCGGCAACGCCTTCTCCGCCATCGACGTCATCCCCAAGCGCATGACCGAAGACGGCTACCGCACGCGCCTGTTCACCTCGTACGGCAGCTACAACACCTTCACGCAGGGGGTGGAACACGGCGGCAAGCAGGGTGGCGTCGACTACTACGCCGGACAGAGTGTGCGTCTCTCCGACGGGCACCGTGAGCATTCCGACGGGCAGATAGAGAACTACTTCGGCAGACTCGGCTACGACCTGTATGAGAACTGGAACGTATCGTGGTTCGGCAACGTGACGCGCAACGTGGCACGCGACCCCGGCAGCAGCCTCTCTACGGGCAACGACGGGCGTTTCTACACCGACGACGTGCTCAACGTGATCACCCTCGCCAACGACTACGGCGATGCCGACGGACACATCAAGGTCTACTGGAACAACGGCTACGCCAACTGGGCAGGGCAGAAGGGCAATGCCGACACGACCATCAGCGACTGGGACCTCTACGGGCTGCGCGCCCGCGAGGCGTTTCGCGCGTGGGAGGGCGGTGAGGTGACGGCGGGCTTCGACTACGACGTCATGAGCGGCAAGGCCCTTTTCGAGAACGACAACGGCACCTCGTCGGAGTTCGAACGTGAGGACTTCGTCCTCTTCTCGCCCTACGCCGCCGTGAGTCACGAGTTCGGTTCCCGTGACGATTTCTACGCCATTCCCTCGGCGGGGATGCGTTTCTACACGCATAACGAGTTCGGCGACCAGGTGGCACCCCATACCGGACTCGTCTTCGGGTACCGCGACACGGAACTTCACGCGGGCTACGCACGCGGCGTCAACTACCCCGGTCTGAACGTGGCGGTGTTCTCCGAGAACGTCATTCCACCCATCATGGGCGGCCCCTTCCGTGACGACTGGAAGAACCTCGACCCCGAACTCGTCGACCATTTCGAAGCGGGCGTCAGCCAGAAGCTGTGGGGCAAGGTGAAGGCCGACCTCACCGCGTTCTGGGATGAGGGAACCGACCGTTACGCGGTGGTGCAGGGAACGCCGAAGCGGTTCCGCAACATCGAATCGTTCACCATCCAGGGGCTTGAGGGCACCCTGACCTACACCCCCTTCGCCGACCTTTCGGTGTACGCCGGGGCCACATGGCTGGACACCTTCCCGAGTGACCTCCCCTATGCGCCCGAGTGGACCTTCAGCGCGGGCCTCAACTGGCGCTTCCTGCAACACTTCAGGCTCAGTCTCGACGCACAGTATGTGACGGGCGAGCAGGTACTGAGTCAGGGCCGCACGGAGAATGCCGTCAATGCGAGCGAGGTCGACCCCTACCATGTGGTGAACGGCCGCATCGCCTATGTCTTCGACTACGCGCCGTGGGAAATCAAGGAAGCAGAGGTCTACCTCGCGCTGGAGAACATCACCGACTCGGACTACGAATACCGCCCCGGTTACCGTATGCCGGGTTCCAGTGCCACGGTGGGGTTGAGCGTGACCTTCTAGCATGACCGGGGCGGCTTTCGCCGCCGCACTGTGGGATGACGCCCGTCCCCTGCCGCATGTCGGCGGGGGGCGGGCATACCGCGCCTTGGCGCGAAGAGGAGCGAAAGGGAATGACACCTCTCCACGGGGCTGCGACCCCGGCATCCGCTTCTGCCGCTGGCAGCATGAAGGCCAGCCACGAGGCGTCGGCCGACCCGCGTTCACGGTTCTTCGACGAACGTGCCGCCACATGGGAGCAGCGCTGCTACCCGCCTGAAGCACGCCGGAGGCTGGCTGCGCTCGTCCCGCGTTTCGGCGTGGAACGCGGTGACTGCGTGCTGGACATGGGCACGGGCACGGGAGTGCTCATCCCGTACCTTCGCGATGGCGTGGGCGATGCAGGGCGCATCCTGTCCTTCGACGTGTCCTTCGAGATGGTCCGCCGTGCGGGCTGCAAGGAACGCGACGCCAAGGGGCTGTGCGTGCAGGCCACGGCCATGCGCATTCCCGCCCGTGACGGCGTCTTCGACCGCGTCGTATGCTTCGCGGCCTTTCCCCACTTCGCGGACAAGCCAGCCGCCATGCGCGAGATGGCGCGGGTGGTGCGCCCCGGAGGCGAGGTCGTCATCGCCCACCTGTTGAGCCGTGCCGAACTCGCCCGACACCACGGCGGGCATCCTGCCGTGGCCGAAGACGCGCTGCCCGATGATGCGACCATGCGTGGGCTGATGCACGACGCGGGCCTTGTGGAAGGTTCCATCACCGACGGCCCCGGCATGTACGTCGCCCGCGCCCGCAAGCCGCGCACTTGCCGCGCCGGGGAGGGTGGCGTGCCCGGTACGCCCGGTACGCCCGGAGGGCGTGCGGGCGGTTCAGCGGGTGGGGAGGGTGCGGAGTCTGCCATCGCCGGTGACGCGGAAGGGAACGGTTCCGGTGTGGAGGCGGGTTTCGAGGCGCGACGGGTGTTCACCGCCTTGAAACAGAACGACGCCATGCACCACTCCGCCGTCTATGGTGTGCTCTCCGGCTTGCTTCGTGCCTTTGCCTGCGATGCAGCCCTCCCGCACGGTGCACCGGGCCAGGGGGGCGCGTTGCGTATCCTCGACGTGGGATGCGGCGAGGCCGCCGACGTGGTGCAGGCCCTCGAGGGCGTCACGGTGGGGGCCTACACGGGGGTGGATACGTCCGCGCCAGCGCTGGCCGAGGCGCGGCGGCATCTTGCCGCACTGGGGTGCCCGGTGACCCTCATCGAGGGCGACTACCGCCTTGCGCTGAACACGTCGCAAGGCAGTGTCGACGTCCTGTGGATGGGACTGTTCCTGCATCACCTTCCGCGCGCCCTGAAGGCGGACTTTCTGCACACGGCCCATGGACTGCTGGCACCCGGTGGCATGGTGCTGGCGCATGACCCCATCATGGGCGAGGACGACACGCGCGAGACCATGCTGGCACGCATGGAGGCCATCGGGCGGGAACGCTGGCATTTCCTGACGCCTGAAGAGGTGGGCATGGTGCATCGGCACTGGTCGTGCCACGGGCATCAGGAACGTTTCAGCGACCTGTGCGCACTGGGAGAGGCCGCCGGTTTCGAGGTGGACATGGTGTGGCACGACGCCGACCGGACTTACGGGCTGGTGCGTTTCATGCGGCGCGGCTGAGACCGGCGGTCCCGCGATACCCCTATACGCATCAATGTGACCCGCTGGCTGGCTGCGGCCCGACGCGGTCCCTAATCCCGGGCAGGCCGACCGTTGCGGAAGTGGCACGCCGGTCGCGGTGCAGGCGGGCACGCCGCCGGCTTTCAGTGGTGGATTGCACGGTACATGAGCCCGTGAAGGAGGCGATATGAACGAAGTACATCCAGATGTCGGGCGAGGCATGGCCTTGTGTGCCGGGCCTGTGGCCTTGGCGTCCGCGCTGGTCATCCTGATGCTCTCGTGCTTCATGATGGCCCCTTCAGAGGCGCGGGCTGCGGAACGCCTCATGGTGCTCACGGGCACGACCCTCATCGAGGACGTGGTCAAGGACGTGGGAGGCGCGCGCGTGGAGACGCGCACCGTCATTCCGGGGGCCGCGTGCCCCGGGCATTACGACATGCGCGCCTCGGATATCGCAGCCTTCGCCCGTGCCGACATCATCCTGCTGCACGACTGGCAACGCGGGCAGAGTCACATCAAGGCCATGCTCGCCACCGACGCAGGCGCGGCAGGCAAGGTGCGTGTGCCCGAAGCCCCCGGAAACTGGATGCTCCCACAGGTGCAGGCGCGCGGTACTGCTGCTGTGACCGCCCTGCTGGCAGAGGCCGATACGGCGTTCGCAGAAGACTACGCCCGTCGCGGTGGTGAGCGAGTTGCCCGCATCGGGGCCGTGGGCGAAGAGGTGCGCGAGGCCGTGAAGCGCACCGGAGTCGTGGGTCAGCCTGTCATTGCCGACGCCATGCAACGGCCGTTGCTGGAGTGGATGGGCTTGCGCGTGGTGGCCGACTATGGGCGCTTCGAGGAGATGGGCGCAGAGGCCCTCGGGCGGGCCATGACCGCCGCGCGCGAGGCCGGGGCGGTGCTGGCCGTGGACAACCTGCAATCCACGGGCGGGGCAGGGGCGGCCCTTGCCGCTGACCTCGGTGCACGGCATGTGGTGCTCACCAACTTCCCCGGTGGGTTCCCGGATGCGCCGGACTGGGAGTCGTCGCTTCGCCGAAACGTCGAAATCGTGCTGGGGGCCTTGCGTGACAGCGTCTCGGTTGCCGAGGCTCATGGCGACGGGGGTACGATGTCGCCGGTACCCGTCGCATCGACCACACTCCGTACCGCATGTCCTGCGCCTGTGGGCCTTCCATGAACACGGTGCATCCTGAAACGCCTGCAACTGGCATGTGCACCGCGTATTCCTCCGACTGTCCGCCTGCTTCGTCCGCCTTGCATGGCGGTCCGGCAGCGCCCCCGGCTGCCGTCGCGGCGCCTGTGGTGTCGCTGCGCGAGGTCTCCGTCGTCCGGCGGGGCAGGTGCATCCTCGCGGTGGAGTCGTTCGAAGCGCAGTCCGGTGAATTCGTGGTCGTGGTCGGCCCCAACGGGGCCGGAAAATCCACACTCCTCGGCGTGATGAACGGCTTCGTCCGCCCCGCTTTTTTCAGGCCCGCCTTCTTCAGGCCCGGCAGTGGCGGCCCCGGCAACGGCAGGGCCGAGGTGCTGGGGTGCGACATGCGCTCCTTCGGGGGCTGGCGGGTGCGCAAGCGTGTCGCCCTCGTTGCGCAGATGGTGGACGTGGATGCACGGCTGCCCATAAGCGTTCTCGAGACGGTGATGGTGGGCGGCTACGGCAGGCTGGGGCTGTGGCGCAGGCCCGGAAAGGCATTGCGCGAACTTGCGTTGTCGCACCTCGAACGCACGGGTATCGCGCATCTGGCGCATCGTCCCTTCGGGCAATGTTCGGGTGGTGAGCGACAGCGGGCGGCCATTGCCCGTGCCCTCACGCAGGAACCCGACATCCTGCTTCTGGATGAGCCCACCTCGGCCCTCGACTGGCATGCCCAGCGGGGCATCCTCGCGCTGGTGGCCGACATCCATGCCGAACGCCGCCATACGGCGCGCCCGCTGACCACGGTGATGGTCACGCACGACCTCAACGCCCTGTATCACGGTGGCGAGGGTGAGGCGCGGCGCACCGTGCCCGACCGGGTGGTGTGCATGGCAGAGGGCCGTGTGACATGGTCGGGGCCCGTGGCGGACGCACTGGACGCCGAACGCCTGACGGCCCTGTACGGAACCCCCATCGACATCATCCGTCACGGGCCTCGGCCCGTGGTTCTGTTCTAGGAGGCCGCGTGGGTTCGTCACCGTTCGATCATGCCTTCATGCTGCATGCCCTCGCCGCAGGCGCCCTCGCCGGAGTGGCCTGTTCCGTGGCGGGGGTCTTCGCCGTGCTGATGCGGCTGACGTTCATCGGGGTGTGCCTCGCCCATGCCGCGTTCGCCGGAGGCTTGCTGGCACTGGCCTTCGGACTGCCCTCGCTGCCCGCAGCCCTTGCCAGCAGCATGGTCGCCGCACTGGTGGTCGGGCCACTGGCTGACAGGGGTGAGATTTCGCCCGACACCGCCGTGGGTATCGTCTTCTCGGCCATGATAGGTGTCGCCGTCCTGTGCATGGGGCTGTTGCCCGGCCCCAAGACCGAGGCCCTGAACCTGTTCTGGGGGTCGATACTCACCGTGCGCCCCCGCGACGTGTGGCTGCTTGCGGCGGTGGCGGGAGTCGCCGTCGTGGGTGTCGCGGTGTTCTTCAAGGAAGTGCAGGCGGTGGCGTGCCACCGTTCTGTGGCCGCTGCCGTGGGCATACCCGCCACGGCGGTGTTCTACGCCATCCTGCTGCAGACCGGGGTGACGGTCACGGCGTGCCTGCCCAGCGTGGGCGGGTTGCTGGTCTACAGCCTTCTGGTGAGCCCCGCTGCCGCTGCCTATCAGCTCACCTACAGCCTCGGGCGCATGTTCCTGCTGGCGATGTTCTTCGGAGCCCTGTCGGGCGTGGGGGGAGTGCTGGTGGCGTGGTATCTCGACGTTCCCGCAGGGGCGGCGGTGGTGCTCTTCTCTTGTGCGCTGTTCCTGCTGGCCGCGTGGTTCTCGCCCAAGCGAGACCGGGCTGCGCGGTCGGCCTCTTCGAGGGGGTGAACCTGCCTTTCGTGCAGCACGCCAGCCATTGGCAGGGCGTGAGTCCGCTGCGGGGCGAGTCAGCGTTCTTGCGGCACATCGGGCCATGCATCCGAACGCTTGTCCGGTCGTGCCCTCGTTCGCCGTCCTGACGACCTGTCCGGGCGGACGCTCCATCGTTCAGCCCATATGTCGGGCTTTCCCTGTGTCCACCCGCCTGAAACATGAGCGGGACGGAGTTCGCTCCGTCCCGCAGGGTGTCGTCTAATGGATGACCTTGCCCAGAAACTCCCGCAGGCGGGGGTTCTTCGGGTCGGCGAAAAGCTCGTTCGGCGGGCCTTCCTCCTGAATCTTGCCGTAGTCGATGAAGATGACCCTGTCGGCCACTTCGCGGGCGAAGCCCATCTCATGGGTGACCACGACCATGGTCATGCCTTCACGCGCCAGCTGTTTCATGACTTCAAGCACCTCCCCCACAAGTTCGGGGTCGAGGGCCGAGGTCGGTTCGTCGAACAGCAGCACCTTCGGTTGCATCGCCAGCGAACGGGCGATGGCCACGCGCTGCTTCTGCCCGCCTGAAAGCTGGTCGGGGTAGGCGTGCGCCTTGTCTGCCAGCCCCACCTTTTCCAGCAGGGCCAGGCCGAGGGCCTGCGCCTCCTGCCGGGCCATGCGGCGCACCTTGACGGGGCCGATGGTCACGTTCTCCAGCACGCTCATGTGCGGAAAGAGGTTGAACTGCTGAAAGACCATGCCCGCCTCGGTGCGCACATGGTTGATGTCGGTCTTGGGGTCGTAGAGGTCGTAGCCGTCCACGATGATGGTACCGGACGTGATTTCTTCAAGCCGGTTGATGCAGCGCAGGGCCGTCGACTTGCCCGACCCCGAAGGGCCGATGACGACGACCACCTCGCCGGTTCTCACGGTGAGGTCGATGCCGCGCAGCACGTGATGGTCGCCGTACGACTTGTGCAGGTTGCGTATCTCTATCATGGGGGTCATGGGAAACTCCTGTGCGGTTCGTGCACCGGAAGAGGCTCGCTGTAGCTGCCCCTTCCGGGTACGCCGTGCGTGACTAGCGTGCCGAGCGCGCCGAGAAGCTGCGCTCGAGACGGCGCAGGGCCCACGCGATGCTCAGGGTCATGGCGAGGTAGAACACGGCGACGGTGAGCCACACCTCGAAGGCGCGGAAGTTGACGGCGATGATCTCCTGCCCTTGCCGGGTCAGTTCGCCGACGCCGATGACGACGAGCAGCGAAGTATCCTTGAGGGAGATGATGAACTGGTTGCCCAGCGGCGGAATCATGCGTCTGAAGGCTTGCGGCCAGATGATGTAGAGCATGGTCTGGAGGCGTGTGAGGCCGATGGAACGGCCTGCCTCGGACTGCCCCGTGTCGATGGAGGCGATGGCGCCTCGCACGATTTCGGCGATGTAGGCCCCGGAGTTCACGGCAATGGCAAGGATGCCCGCCGTCTCGGGAGGGATGCGCATTCCGGTGGCCAGAGGAACGCCGAAATAGAGGAACATGACCTGTACGATGAGCGGCGTGCCACGGATGGCTTCAATATAGATGGTGGCCGGAACCTTGAAGGCCGCCTTGCGGCCCGAGTTGGCAAGGCCCGCCACTGCGCCGAGCAGAAAGCCCAGCGCGAGCCCGCCGAGCGTGATGAGGACGGTGAGCTTCACGCCGGCGAGCAGCAGCGGAGCCGTATCCAGCATCACCTGTGGTTGGAAGTCGAATGCCATGGGCTGTCGTTCTTTGTCTTGCGGGCGCGGCGTACCACCGTCGCCCCGGTTCGGAAAAGGACATAGGGAAGGCCCGAGCCTTCCCTATGTGTTACATGCGCAAGGCGTTGCAGGCTACTTCTTTTCGGGGGCGTAGCCGAACCACTTCACGAAGAGCTTGTCGTAGGAGCCGTCGGCCTTGAGCTGCTTGAGGGCGTCGTTGACCTTGCCCACAAGCTCGCTGCCCTTGGGGAAGCCGATGCCGTAGGACTGGCCCTGATACAGCGGGCCCACGACCTTGACCTTGCCCTTGCCGGCGGTCATGGCGAATTCCTTCACGACGGGCATGTCGAAGATGACGGCATCGGCACCGCCAGCCATCAGTTCAAAGAACATGCTGTCGTTGTTGGGGAACAGCTTCAGTTCCTTGGCCTTGCCGAACGACTTCATGAAGTCGACGGACGAAGTGGCGGTCTTCACGGCGACGATCTTGCCCGCGAGGTCTTCGACAGCCTTGATGCCCGTCTCGTTCTCGCGGACGAGGATCATCAGGCCGGAATCGTAGTAGGGGTCGGAGAAGTCGACCACGGCGGCGCGTTCGGGCTTGATGGTGATGCCAGCGATGCCCACATCGACGTTGCCGGTCTGGAGGCCGGGGATGATGCCGTTGAAGTCCATGGGCTGCAGCTTGTAGTCCACGCCCGCGATCTTGGCGATGGCCTGCCACAGTTCGATGTCGAAGCCGGTGTACTTGCCGTCTTCACCCTTGAACTCGAAGGGCTTGAAATTGGTGTCGTGGGCGACCACGAGCTGCTTCGCGGAGGCGGTGGCAGCGAGGCCGAGTACGAGGGCGAGGCCGAGTACGAGCTTGACGAGACGTTTCATGGAACCTCCCTTTGCGGTGCGCGGCCTGACCGCGCGGCTGTGTTGTTCGGAAGATGCTTTGCGGTACAACCGCGAAAACTTCGCACAATCCGCTGCTGAATGCAAGAAAACGCGAGGTGGAGTGCGCTGGTTTTGAGTGTTTTGCTCCACTACGCAGAGCGTTTTTTTGATCATTTCGACGGGAAGGAAACCACGTTTTTCGATCGGGTCGAGACGCGTTTTTTGTCGTTTTCGAAGGGGCAAGTGAGGCGATTCTTGCGTGAGGACACCTCGTGACACCGTGGTGGCCTGTCATGCAGGAAAGAGGGGCGCATTCCATATGCGTATGATTTGATTGTGTTTTTGTGAATCGGCGGCAGGCTCGCGCGTCCTGTAGGCGTGGGCCAACCGCCATCGCAAGCGCAGTCATGTGCGAAAAACACGCGGCGGGCGCGTCGCGTTTTCACTTTTTTTCATTCCTCAAGTCATCGATTCCGATGTGGTGCCGGAGCAGAAAACGCGCGTTTTCTGTTCTCTGGGGGCAGCAGAAACGAGGCCCCGTGTCTGTCTCACCCCATGTTTTTGTTTGGTCGTTCAGTGTGTGAGTGGGGGGCAGGGCACTCCGGTCGACTTGCCTCACCATCCTGCATACGACGGTTCAGGGCATGTTCCTCTGTGGCCAGTGCCTCTTTCCTCTGGGGTGTCGGCAGGTCGCGGTACCGGCGATGGCTGTGGGGGCAGCCCTGGGCGACCGACGTCTGCCCGTGGCCCCTTCGATATGAGACGTTTTAAGGACATCTCATGCGTGTGGCTGCCGGGAGAGAGCCACGTCTCCAGCAGAGGGCGAAGCGCCTATCTATATGATGTATACTGCGCTTGGTGCATTCCGGTGGCGCGGTGCGTCCGGGCTTTCGGACATGCATCGGGGCGCATGACCACATGCCACGTTATGCGGTGTGGCGAGGCACCGTTCATGCCGTCCCGCCGTGCCGCGAGACGCGCGCGCACCCCGTGCGCCTCTCCCGAACGGATTGTTCGTGCTGGAGAAGTGGGGTACATGTGGCGGTGATGGAGGCCCGACAATGAACTGGAAGCTCATCCCCCCCGGCGGAATCACGTCGAGCCTGCGGCTTCGCGTCGGGCTTCTGCTCTTTCTGCTGGTGGTGGTATCCATGGCGGCAGCAGCCCTGCCCCTACTCATGGTGGGGGGGCGTCTGACGCTGCCCGAACCTCTGGCGGACTTCGCCGCGAACCCGGCGGCCGATGCCATCGCCCTGCTGTGCACCATTCTCTTTCTGGCCGGGCTTCTCGGTGTGGTCATCTACCGGCAGGTGCTGGGGCCCATACGGCGTCTTGCCCTCGAAGGGGCCTTCGGCGGAGAGGTGACAGGCAACGAGGTCGAGGTTCTCGTGGGGCGTGTGCGCCACCTGCTGGACACCATGCACCGCACGCAGGCGCAGCTTGAAGAGAGTCACGAGACCCTGCGCCAGACAGAGAAACTGGCGCTTGTGGGCAAGCTTGCGGCAGGGGTGGCGCATTCGGTGCGCAATCCTCTCACGTCGGTCAAACTGCGTCTCTTCTCGCTGGAACGTAGCCTCACGCTGGACACCCAGCAGCGTGAGGACTTCGAGGTCATCGCCGACGAGATTCGCCATCTGGACGCCATCGTCTCGAACTTTCTCGAGTTCTCGCGCAGGCCCAAGCTCAGGATGCAGACCGTCAGCCCGTCCGATGTGGTGGACAACACGCTGCAACTGCTCAAGCACCGCATCGAGTCCTTCAACGTGCAGGTGCAACTGCACCGCGCCGAACGGCTGCCCGTGGTCAAGGGCGACCCGGAGCAACTCAAGGAGGCGCTGGTCAATCTCGTGCTCAATGCGTGCGAGGCCATGGGCTACGACGGACGACTCGACATCACCGAGGAACGGGGCATCATCAACCCGCTTGGTCGTGCCGTCGTCATCCGCATCGCCGACAGCGGTCCCGGTGTGCCCATCGACCGCCGCGACGACATCTTCCAGCCGTTCTTCAGCACCAAGGAGGAGGGCACGGGCCTTGGTCTGCCCATCGCCAAGAGCATCTTCGAAGAGCATGGCGGCTGGCTTCATCTGCATTCCGCGCCGGGCCGCGGCGCCACCTTTGTGGCCGTGCTGCCTGCGCTCAAGGACGACTCATGGCTAAGATCCTGATCGTCGACGACGATCACCAGTTGAGGCAGAGCTTCCAGCGTTTGCTGGCGGTGGAGGGGCACGATGTGCGTGGCGCATCATCGGGCGAGCAGGGCCTACGCATGGTGCGCGAGGAACTGCCCGAGTGCGTGATCATGGACGTGCGCATGCCGGGCATGAACGGCCTTGATGCGCTGAAGGCCCTGCGGGAGATCGACGCCCGTCTCCCGGTCATCATCATGACGGCCTATGCCACCACCGAGACGGCCATCGAAGCCACCAAGTTCGGTGCGTTCGACTACATCCTGAAGCCCTTCGACATCCCCGACATCCTCGCGCTCATCGACAAGGCGGTGGAGGCGGGCCGCCGGATGCGCGGACGGGTGGCCATGACGCCCGAGCCCGGTGACGGCGGTGACGCCGAGGCACTGGTGGGCACGAGCCGCGCCATGCACGAGGTCTACAAGGCCATCGGCCGTGCCGCGCCCACGGACGCGCTGGTGCTGGTACGCGGCGAGTCGGGCACGGGCAAGGAACTGGTGGCCCGTGCCATCTACCAGCACAGCCTGCGGGCCGAACGCCCCTACCTCGTGATCAACTGCGTCGCCATACCGGACACCCTTCTCGAGAGCGAACTGTTCGGCTACGAGAAGGGGGCCTTCACCGGCGCCACCCATCGCAGGGTGGGCAAGATAGAGCAGGCGAGCGGCGGCACCGTGTTCCTCGACGAGATAGGCGACATGCCCCTCGGCATCCAGGCGAAGCTGCTCCGGCTGTTGCAGGAGAGGCAGATCGAAAGACTCGGCGGACGCGAGACCATCCCCGTGGACGTGCGCATCATCGCCGCCACGAACACCGACCTCGAAGCCGCCGTGGCGGACGGGCGCTTTCGCGAAGACCTCTACTACAGGCTCAAGGTCGTCACCCTGTGGCTGCCCCCGTTGCGCGAGCGCCGCGAAGACATCCCCCCGCTTGCCCGCTTCTTCCTCTCCCGTTTCGCACGTGAGATGGACACCCCCGACCCCGGCATCTCGACCGAGGCCCTCGCCTACATGGAGGCCCATCCATGGCCGGGGAACGTCCGCGAACTCGGCAATGCCATCCAGAAGGCGCTGGTGTTCAACCGTGGCGCCCCCTTGCTGCCAGAGGACATCCGGCAGGCGCTCGAAGGCGTGCGCGGCAGCACCTCCACCCGCGAAGGCGACGAAGGGGCAGGCGACGACCTGCTGCAACTGGTGCGACGTACCCTCTCCGGGGGTGACGACAACGCCTTCGAGACCATCATGGACCATGTGGGGCGCATCGTCGTGCGCGAGGCCCTGCAATATACCGGCGGCAACCGCACACGTGCGGCGCGCCTTCTCGGCATGTCGCGTCCGACATTGCTGGCCCGCATGGAACGCTACGGCCTCAAGGTCGAGCAGCAGGTCTCCTAGCCGCGCGTTCCGCCTTCGCAGGCATGTTTTCACCATTCCTCCCGGTCAGGGGCTGACGGGGAGAGGTGCGTTGCGTCCCGGCGCACGACCGTGTAGCCTGAAGAGTGGACGATGTTCCATCACGGGGGAGACCATGACACAGGCAAGCATCGCCCGGACGGTGCTCATCATCGAGGACAGTCCGGTTCAGGCCAAGATCATCCGTAAACAGATTCAGGCCTATACACAGTTCGACGTGCGGGTGGCCCACTCGCTGGCCGACGCCGAAGACGTGTTGCGCGAGGCGCATGACACCATCTTCGTCGCCGTCATCGACCTCAACCTTCCGGACGCGCCCGACGGCGAGGCCGTCGACCTCTGCCTGCACTGGCAGATGCCGTCCATCGTGCTCACGGCCACGTTCAACGAGGACATCCGACGCCGCTTCATCGAACGGCGGGTGGTGGACTATTTCTTCAAGGGCTCCATTCAGGACATGGACCCCATGGTGACGAGCATCGAGCGTGTCTTCAAGAACCGTTTCGTCCATGCGCTGGTGGTGGACGATTCCCGCACCCAGCGCGGCATCATACGGCAATTGCTCGAAGTGCAGTGCGTCAACGTGCTCGAAGCCGAGAACGGTGTGGAGGGGCTGGCGGTGCTCGAGGCCAACCCGCAGGTGACCCTCGTCATCACCGACTATCAGATGCCGGAGATGGACGGCATCGAACTGGTGCGTGAACTGCGCCAGCGCCACCGCATGGACAAGATTGCCATCGTGGGGGTCTCGGCTGTGGGGTCCGGGCCGCTGACCGCACAATTCCTCAAGCATGGGGCCAACGACTTCCTGACCAAGCCCTTCGAGGTGGAGGAGTTCTACTGGCGCGTGAATCAGACGCTGGAGGGGCTCGACCTCATGTGCGACCTGCGTTCGTGCCGCGAACAGCTGGAGAGCAGGTGAGCGGGCGGGTGCATCCCGGAAGGGTGTGGCGCCATGGCGACAGCCGCGCCGTGCGCGGCCCCGTCCTGTACTGGATGCACCGCGAGCATCGTGCCCATGACAACTGGGCACTGGTGCACGCCATCGGAGAGGCGAAGGCCGCGGGTGCACCTCTCGCCGTGGTCTGGTGCCTCTCGCCCCGGTTCCTTGATGCCGCCTACCGGCAGTTCCATTTTCTGCTGCGCGGGATGCGGGGCACGGCAGAGACCCTGCGCGAGCACGGCATCCCCTTCTTCCTGCTGCAAGGCGACCCTGCGGATGAGGTGCCCCGCTTCGCCGCGACCCACGGCACCGGACTGGTTGTCACCGACTTCGATGTGCTGCGCCTCAAGCGTGCGTGGCTGGGGCAGGTGCGCGAGGCACTCGCCTGCCCGCTGCACGAGGTCGACGGACGTAACGTGGTGCCGTGCCGCATGGCCTCCGACAAGCGCGAGTACGCGGCGCGTACGCTACGCCCCAAGATTCACCGCCTGTTGCCAGAATACCTCGACCCCTTCCCGTCTCTTGCGACCGAGGCGTCAGGCGTCGCGGCGTGGAAAGCCCCCGTGCCCGACGCGATGGCAGCACCCGACTGGGACGCGCTTCTTGCCGCACACCCCGCCGACCGTAGCGTGCCAGCCCTCACCGGGCCGGATGCGCCCGTCCCCGGCGAAGAGGGGGCCCGCAGGACGCTGGAGACCTTTCTCACCAGTCGCATCCACCGGTACGAGAAGCGTAACGACCCCAATGCGGATGCCGTGTCGGGCCTGTCGCCCTATCTGCATTTCGGCATGATGGCGGCGCAGCGGGTGGTGCAGAGGGTGACGGCGAGCACCGCCGGAAGCGCGGACGCCCGAGCCTCCTTCATCGAAGAGCTCGTGGTGCGACGCGAGCTTGCCGACAATTTCTGCCTGCACACGCCCGACTACGACGCCGTGACCTGCTTTCCCGCATGGGCGCAGGGCACACTGGACAGGCACAGGGACGACCCGCGGCCCCACCTCTACGATGAGGCGGCGCTGGAGAAGGCGCGTACCGCAGACCCCCTGTGGAATGCGGGACAGACGCAACTGATGCGGTGCGGCGTCATCCATGGCTACATGCGCATGTACTGGGCCAAGCAGCTTTTGCTGTGGACCCCCACGCCCGAAGAGGCCATGCGCATCGCCGTGCGCCAGAACGACCGATGGGCCCTCGACGGTCGCGACAGCAACGGCTACGCGGGCATCGCATGGTCGCTGGGCGGTGTGCATGACAGGCCGTGGGGCGAACGCCCGGTGCAGGGCACGATACGTTGCATGACCTACAACGGTGCACGGGGCAAGTTCGACGTGGCTGCCTACATAGCCCGCATGGAGTCGTTACGCGGCGGGGGACAGGCGCGGTTGCCGAAGTCGCCATGCCAGCGTCAGTAGCGAAGCTACCTGTCAAAGGACATCCGGGGACTACCCGGTCGATGCCAGTCGACCTCCCGCCCGCCCCTGGCCCCCTCTCGGGTTGTGCCGTGTTCTCGCCACCGCCATCCCGCAGCTGTGTATCCGCTCCGGGGTAGCCCCTCTGTGTGCTCTTCTGCTCTATCGTTTTCGGCTCGCATCCGTACCGTGTCTTCGATGATAAACGGTGTGCTCCCTAGCGCGTCACCATTGCGCCTTGTTCCCCTTCCGGGGGCGGTGGAGAGACGCTCCCCGCCCGTCCTGCCTCCTCTGCCCGTTTTGCCTGTACAGGCCATCCTGCCGTTTTCGGACGTGCCACTCCGGCGACCTGCCACCCCGGTGCGTCGAATCGTCCGGGCCGCACTGCCCGTGCGGACCTACGTTGCACCCCTTGCCCCTGTCCTCGCGGGCTGACGCTGTCCTGCGCTCCCTCATCGACCGGAATGGTCACGGTGATGTCACCTCGTCGTGGCATCACGTCAGGGCATCACGTCGTGGCATCACGTAGGGGCGCGTAGGCGACGCCTATGCTCCGGTTGTGCTTCGGTGCTTGCCACCCATTTGCGGAAAATGTAGATTCCACCCCTTGTGGCGTTTCATAACCTCCAGCAAAGGACACCCTGATGACGGCTTTCGTTCCCGATTTCGGCAAGGCTGGCGGGCTTGTGCCTGCCATCGCCCAGGATGCCGACACCGGAGAGGTGCTCATGATGGCCTGGATGAATGCAGAGGCCTTCGAGATGACCCTCAAGACCGGTGAAGCCCATTACTTCAGCCGCAGCCGTGGCCGGCTGTGGCATAAGGGCGGAACGTCGGGACATACCCAGCATATCAGGGCCGTCCGCCTCGACTGCGACAGCGATACCATTCTGCTGCTCGTGGAACAGAGAGGTGGCGCGGCCTGCCATGAAGGGTACAGAAGCTGTTTCTACCGCGAAATGAAGGACGGCGAGGTCTCCATCTGCTCGCCCAAGGTGTTCGACCCCAAGGAGGTCTACAAATGAGTATCCGCACTCCCATGAAGCTGGGCATTCCCAAGGGCTCTCTCGAAGAGGCCACCATCAACCTGCTCGCCCGTTCCGGCTGGAAGATACGCAAACATCACCGCAACTACTTCCCCGAGATCAACGACCCCGAACTCACCGCCCGTCTGTGCCGCGTGCAGGAGATTCCCCGTTACATCGAGGACGGCATCCTCGACGTGGGACTCACCGGCAAGGACTGGCTGCTCGAGACCGGGTCCGATGTGGTCGTGGTGTCCGACCTCGTGTACTCCAAGGTGAGCAACCGTCCCGCACGCTGGGTGCTGGCCGTGGCGGGCGACTCGCCCTACACCCGCCCCGAAGACCTTGCGGGCAAGCGCATCGCCACCGAACTTCTGGGCGTCACCAAGCGGTACTTCGCGGATGCGGGCATCGAGGTGAACGTGCAGTACTCGTGGGGCGCCACCGAGGCCAAGGTCGTGGAAGGTCTCGCCGACGCCATCGTCGAGGTGACGGAGACGGGAACCACCATCAAGGCCCACGGCCTGCGCATCATCTCCGAGGTGCTGCTCACCAACACCGTGCTCATCGCCAACCGCGCGGCGTGGGAAGACCCCTGCCGCCGCCGCAAGATCGAGCAGATAGACCTGCTGCTGCAAGGCGCGTTGCGTGCCGATTCGCTGGTGGGTCTCAAGATGAACGTGCCCACTCGCTGCCTCGACGCGGTGCTCGACCAGTTGCCCAGCCTGAACTCGCCCACGGTGGCAGGGCTGCGCGACAACACGTGGTTCGCCGTGGAGATCGTGGTGGACAACGGGGTGGTGCGCGACCTCATTCCCCGCCTGCGTGAGGCAGGGGCCGAGGGCATCATCGAATATGCCCTGAACAAGGTCATCTAGCTGGCCGAATCTTCAGCCTGTCCGTCCGGGCGGGGCGGCGCTGCCGTCCCGCCCTTGTCTTTTTCTCATCGTCCTTCCACCTCCATGACAGGAGGCCCCATGTCTGCACCCATTCCCACCCGGTCGGTGAAGTTGTCTCAATCGCCCTGTGCGGCAGATTCGAGCGAATCGGCCCATCGCGTCCCGTTCCGTATCCCTGAACGGCTGTACGGCATCGTCGGGCATCCGCTCGGCCACACCCTGAGCCCGTTGCTGCACAACTGGGGCTTCGCCCTGCACAGCCTGCCTGCGGTGTACATGGCGTGGCCCGTGCCGCCGGGGAGGTTCGCGTCGTTCATGGAGGCTGTGCGCACGCTGCCTGTGCATGGTGCCAGCGTCACCATCCCCCACAAGGAGGAGGCATTGCGCCTGTGCGACCGTGTCACGGACAGGGCGCGGGCGGTGGGGGCGGTGAACACGCTCTTTCTTGAAGACGGGGTCGTGTGCGGGGAGAATACCGATGTGACAGGCTTTCTCGCCCCGTTGCGTGCCCGTGGCGTGCGCATCGACGAAGCCCTCGTGCTGGGTGCGGGCGGTGCTGCGCGCGCCGTGCTGGCGGGGCTTGTCGAACTGGGGGTGCGCCGGGTGCGCATCTCCAACCGTACCCACGACAAGGCCATGGAACTTGCCGGGGCGTTCGGTGCCGATGTCGTGCCGTGGGATGAGCGCGGGAGTGCCGCCGCGGGGCTTGTGGTCAACACCACCCCGTGCGGGATGCAGGGCGCACGCATGGGCGAATCGCCTTTGCCCGAAGGGGCATTCTCGGGCCGTGGCATGGCCTACGACCTTGTGTACAACCCCCTCACGACGCGCTTTCTCGCCGATGCGCGTGCGGCAGGGTGGGAGACGCAGGACGGGCTTGGCATGTTCGTGGAACAGGGGCGCGAGCAATTCCGCATCTGGACGGGACTGGACCTGCCTGCCGAGGGTGCGCGTCGTCTGATTGCGGAAGCCCTCGGGCTGTGAGTGGCGCAGAGGTTGACGCCGCCTCTCCCGCTAAGGCATCGGGTCTGCCGGGGCTCTGTTGGGTCGACCGGGTGTTGACTGGCCCTCGGGGGGGGTGGGGCGTTGTCGGGTACTTGAGGCGGGTGGTGTCTACCGGGATGCCGACCATGAGAGGCCGCAGTGGTGAGTGCCGGGTGACCGCAGGGTGAGCGTTTGGGACGAGTTGTCGGGGTGAGTTTCTGGGCGGGCTTCTGTGGCGTTCCGCCGTGGCGACAAGCGCGAGACCGGATGCGCTGAGGCATAGCCCTTGGCGGATGCTTGGCGGTGGTCAGGGGTCTCGTCTTTTTCAGGTGAAGAGTATGCTGGTTGTCGGTTGGCTGTCGATGCGTTTCCGATCGCTTTGCGATGATGTCACGCAGGCTGGCTTCGTGCGTCGCGGGTTTTCTCTAGCTGGTGCAGTGGCGCTGGGCTTGTGGGTGTCATGCATTGCCGCGCCATCGTACGGCCTTGCCGCTGACGGCAGCGACCTGCGTGGAGGTAAACCGGGGGCTTCCGTCGCTGAAGACCCGATGGTGTCGCTGGATGCACTGACAGCCCGCCTTGAAGCACGGTTTGGCGGACAGCGACCCACGGCGTGGGGCGAACGGCTTCCCGGCGTACTCACGCATCTTCCTGCCGCTGCGCTACGCGCTACGCCATCGCCCACGGGGGACGATTCGCTTGCACGACAGCGTGGTGCGACTCCGGCGCAGGGCCCCGCAACCCCGCATCGGGGCGTAGCATCCGGTCAACAGGTCCCCACGTCCGGGCAGTTGGCCGACACAGCCGGGGCGCAGGTCATGGCCCTCACCCTCGATGCCTGCGGTGGCGGCTATGATGCTGGCATTATCGCTATACTGCGCCGACTGCGGATTCCGGCGACCATCTTCGTCACCGGGCGGTGGATACGGGAACACCCCGACGCCTTCGCCGACCTCGCCGCCGACCCGCTTTTCGAGATGGCCGACCATGGTGAACGACATCGCCCCGCTTCGGTGACGGGGCGTAGTGCCTACGGCATCCGTGGGACGGTGTCCGTGCGTGAACTTGTGGAGGAGGTGGAATTTCCTGCGCGAGCCATTCTTGCCGCCACGGGAAAGCGCCCCGCCTTCTTCAGACCCGGCACTGCCTTCTGCGATGATGTGGCGGTGCAGGTGGTGGGGGCGCTGGGCATGACCGTGGCGGGGTACACCGTCGCCGCCGACGCGGGTGCCACCCTGCCTGCGCCCGCCGTGCGGCGCAACGTGGAGGCCGCGCCGTCCGGGGCCATCCTGCTGTGCCACATGAACCGCCCTTCCAGCGGCACGCGTGAGGGGCTGGCGCAGGCCCTTCCCGTCCTGTTGCAGCGCGGGGTGCGCTTCGTCACCTTGTCGGCGGGAGTGGCGTCGGGGCTGTGACCTCCGAGGCTGTACAGTCGCTACGGGGGTAGCCGTCGGGCCACGGACTATCCGGATTGCCCGGTTTCTCCGGACCGACTGGACTCCCCGGTTTTCCGGGGCCAACCGGGCAAGGCGGTGAAGAGACTGTCCGCCTGCGGGCCGAGTCGGGCCATGCAGTCGTCGCGGAAGGCACGCAATGCTTCGGCAGTGGGAATGACACCGCGCGGGAAGGCGGGCATCCACGTCTCTCCGCGCAGGATGGCCACGGCCCATCCGCGTACCTCCGGTGCGAAGAAGGCAGGCGTGCGCCGGACGATGGCGGCCTTGGCCTTCGCGTCATCCGCCGAGGCCCCGACCCAGAATCCGTCGTCGCGCAGCCGGTAGTGCACCAGCGGATAGGGTACGCGCACCCGCCGCATACCGCACGATGCGGCACGCACCCAGAAATCCCAGTCCTCGTAGGCCGTGGCGGCGGTGTAGCCACCTGTGGCCTCCCATACCTCGCGGCGGAAGAGCGAGGCGGAATGGCAGGGGTTCTGCGTCGGCAGGACGTTACTGTCGTCGTCGGGGATGTTCACACGGCGGATGTGTTCGCCCCTGTGTTCGAAGTAGTCGCTGCTGGCGACATGGGCATGGGGTGCGTTGTCGAGGGCTTCGACCATGCGTACAAGGGCTTCTGGTGCCAGCGTGTCGTCCGGGTCGAGGCACAGCATGAGCGCCGCTTGTGCACGCCGCAGTCCCGCATTGCGGACGGGGCCCGGTCGGCCGACCCTCGACAGGGGCACGACGGTGAACGCTTTCCACGGGTGGCATGCCTGCCAGCGGGCGGCACGTTCGAGTGAGTCGTCGCCGCTGGCGTCATCCACCACGATGACCTCCATCCGCTGCACCGGAAGGGTCTGGGCCGCGAGGGAGTCGAGGCAGGCGTCGAGGTACCTGCCGTAGTCGTGGTTGGGGATGACGATGGAGACCTGTGGCGACATGGTTTTCCTGTTATCTTGAGGATTGCGCCCATACGCTGCGCTGTCGTGCCGTTGCCTGCATGGGCGTATCCGGTTTGCCATGCCGCGTTCATCCATCCGGTTGCGGTCAGTCTGCCGACCGGCGGTCGACCGGGTGCAGCCCCGCAGCCCCCCCGCAGCCTGTGGCCACCCGTAGCTATCCGCAATCGCGCCTTGTACCGCCCTCGGGCCGTCCTTGGGCCGCCCTTGGGCAGGAGGTCGGGGAGGTTTCGGTGCGCATCGGACAAACCCCGCCCGGATGTCTCTGCTAGATGTCGATGGAAAGCTCTTTGAGCTTGAGCCACAACTGCTTGCGGCTGATACCGAGCAGGTCGGCAGCCTGTATCTTGCGGCCCCCCGTGCGTTCCAGCGCCTCCATGATGCGACGTCTCTCGAAGCGTGCCACCCCTTCGGCAAGGGACGCCGGGGTGTCGCCCGCGTCATCGTCGCAGGCGGGTGGCATGGACTGCGTGGCTGCGCGGATGCGTTCAGGCAGGTGCCCCACGTGAATCTCCCCTTCGGTGCAGAGCAGTACGGCATGTTCCACGGCGTTGCGCAGTTCACGCACGTTGCCGGGGTAGTCGTAGGCCAGCAGGGCAAGGCGGGCCTGTTCCGAGAGCGTGGCCTGACGTTCGTGCAAGGCGCAGAATCGCCGCAGGAAGCGTTCGGTGAGAAGGGCCACGTCGCTGCCACGTTCGCGCAGGGGCGGCAGCGTCACGGGCACGACGTTGATGCGGTAGTAGAGGTCTTCGCGGAATCTGCCGTCGGCTATGGCCTCCTCGAGGTTCCGTGCCGTGGCGAACACCGTGCGCACGTTGACCTTGCGCGGGGTGTTGCCCCCCACGGGGGTCACCTCCTGGTCTTCCAGCACACGCAGCAGCTTCGCCTGAAGGGGCAGGGGCATCTCGCCCACCTCGTCGAAGAACAGCGTACCGCCGTCGGCAGCCTCGAACTTGCCGATGCGCGCCTGCTGGGCACCGGTGAAGGCTCCCTTCTCGTGCCCGAACAACTCCGATTCGAGCAACTGTTCCGGCAGTGCCGCGCAGTTGATCTTGATGAACGGCCTGTCGCGGCGCTTGCTGCGGCGATGCAGCGCACCCGCCACCAGTTCCTTGCCCGACCCGCTGGGGCCGAGCACGAGTACCGGCACACAGGCGTCGGCGAGGGCGCGGATGCGGTCGAAGACCTTGAGCATGGCCGGGCTTTCGCCGATGAACTCGCCTTCTTCACGTTCTCCGCGCAGTCTGTCGTTCTCGCGCTTGAGGTCGAGAAAGCGGAAGAACCGTTCGACGGCGATGAGCAGCCCGTCACTCTGGAAGGGCTTGCACAGGAAGTCGAAGGCCCCGGCCTTGATGGCCTGTACGGCCAGTTCCACTTCGGGGAAGGCAGTGATGAGGATGACGCCCGTGCCCGGATGCATCTCGCGGATGCTGTCGAGCAGTTCCATGCCGCTCATGCCGGGCAGGCGCAGGTCGGTGATGACGAGGTCGAAGGGTCGTCGGTGCAGGGCGTGGCGTGCCGCCTCGGCGGTGTCCGCCGCGGCGACCTCGTAGCCTGCGCGCGAGAGCGCGTGCTGCATGCCGAGGCGCATGGAGAGTTCATCTTCGACGAGAAGTATGGAGTGGGGGGTCATGGCGTCTCCCTTGCGAGTGGCAGGCTGATGACAAAGGTGGCACCGGCGGGGTGGTCTTGCCCTGCGTGTTGTCCGCCGTGCGCGTGCGGGGTGGTGTCCGGGGGCGTGTCGGTACAGGCTCCCTTGTGGGCTTCGGGGCAGCCCTCGGGGGATGCCTCTGCGGATGGTGCCTCCGGTGCGGGCGGCGACTGTGCAGGCGGCGTCTGGATGAAGAGTGCGGAATCGGAGGGCCCCGCCTCGTCATGCGGCGGTTCCAGTGTCAGCGTGCCGCCGTGCCGCATGACGATGGACGCCGACACGGCAAGGCCGAGTCCTGTGCCGCTGCCTGCGGGCTTGGTGGTGAAGAACGGGTCGAAGATGCGTTCGCGGTGCTCTTCGGCCACACCGGAACCCGTATCCTGCACTTCGATGCGAACGTCGTCTCCGGCGCGACGGGCCGTGATGGTGAGCGTGCCACCGTCGGGCATGGCATCGGCCCCGTTGAGGACGAGGTTGAGCAGCACCTGCCCCATCTTGTCGGGGTCGATGGCAAGGGGGGGCACGTCGGGCGAGACATGGCGCACTACGTTGATGCGCCTGCGTTGCAGCGTGTAGTCCACGAGGGCCAGCGTGCGGTCGATGAGGTCGTCGGCACGCGCCTCGCGCACGGAAAGCGGGGCGGGGCGCGCATAGTGCATGAGTTCGCGCACGATGCGCCGTATCTTTTCGAGTCCGTCGTCGATGACCTCGATATGCTGGCGGCGGGTGGCTTCGTCCATGCCGCCTTCGGTGAGGTTGCGGAAGCAGAGGATGACCCCGCCGAGAGGGTTGTTGATTTCATGGGCCACGCCCGACGCCAGCTGGCCGATGGTGGCAAGCTTCTCGGTCTGGTACATGCCCTCCACTGCCCGCAGGCGTTCGCGTTCGGCGTCGCGCAGCCTGCGCGTCATCCACATGAAGCTGGCCTGCAACGTGCCTATCTCGTCATCGCGACGGGGCAGGTCGGGCAGCGGGCCCGCAAGGTCGCCGCGTGCGGTGATGTCGTTCATGGTGCGCGTAAGGGCGGCGAGGGGGCGCGCGAAGTGCCGCCCCGCATACCAGACCCCGGCGAGGGCCACCAGCAGCAGTACCGCGCTGATGCCCAGTACCTCGCGGCGCAGGGCGTCGAGGCTGCGGTACATCTCGCGCAGCGAGAAGCCGATGCGGCACACCCCCCAGCGTTTGGAACCGATGGACAACGGCACCGCGATGTCCAGATGGGGCCCGAGGTTTGCCGTGTCCTGTCTCGATACCGTCGGAAAAGTCGCCGCCAGTGCCGTGCGGGTCGTCTCGTCGGTGTGCCGCCTGCCGTATTCGCGCAGGTTGTTGTGCGCGATGACGCGGCCTTCGGGGTCGAAGACCATGAAATAGACGATACGCGTGTCGAGGCGCATGACGTCGGCCACGAAATAGTCGAGATAGTCCGACATGCCCGACGTGTCGACCATGCCGAGGTCTTCGTAAATACGGGCGTTGGTGAACAGCACCGCCGAGATGCGCGCGATGCCCATGCCCTGTTGCGTGGCGTTGCGCAGCAGCAGGTCCTCTTCGCGCTGGATGGTCACGAAACTGAGCACACCCGCGAAGATGGCGATGCACGGCACCGCGAAGAGGATGAACTTGGCCTGCATCCCGAATCTCACGGCTGTGCCTCCTGCGTATCCGGCGACAGCCCCACCCTGCGCTCCATGGTGCGGAACATCTCGTACACCGAGGCGTCCACCGTGCCGAATCCATGGCGCAGCACTTCGTTCCAGCCTTCCGAGAGTCGGGCCACGTCGGGGGCGTCGGGGTCGATGCCAAGCAAGGCGTCACGCAGGGCGTTGCGTACCTCTTCGGGGACATCGGCCCGCGCCACGATGATGAAGCCGGGGAAGGGCTGCGTGGCGTCCACGACCTTGAGTCCCACCCCGAGGTAGCGCACGGCCATGGGTTCGCCAAGGGCCCCGGCGTCGTATTCACCGCGAAGGACGGCACGCGCCACGGCATCGTGCGTTGTCAGGTTGGCATAGGTGGCGAAATCTTCGAGGGTGATGCCGTGTTCGGTGAGGTGGTCGAGGGGCGCGAGGTAGCTTGCGGTGGAGTCGGGCGACCCGAAGGCGAAACGCTTGCCCTTGAGGTCGTTCGGCGAGCGGATGTCCTGCCGGTCTTCGCGTGCCACGATGAGGCTTCGCGTCGTGGGGGTCCCGTCCCGGCCCAGGACGGCACAGAGCGGTATCAGCGGGGTGCGGCCCCGTGCCTGCAGGAAGGTGCGGCCCGCCAGCAGCGCGATGTCGAGGGTGCCCGCCTCCAGCCTGTCCACGATGGTCGAGTAGCGGTGTTCCAGTACCAGTTCGAAGCGCCATGGCTGGCGTTCGGCGAGAAAGTCGAGGAACGGCTGGTACTGCTGGTAGATGACCAGCGGGTGATTCAGCGTGATGACGCCGAAGCGGTAGGCGCGGGGCTTCGTGCCCGTTCCATTGACCTGCTGCTGTGTTCCGGCTTCGGGCGGGGGCGTGGCGGCATGCGCCGGGGCTGCGCGAGACGACGCGACCGCGAGGCACAGCGCGATGAGAATCAGGGCAAGGGGGCGGGCCATATGCGACTCCGGCCCGAAGGGGCCAGTGGGCCTTCGGCCCGTCGCGGGCCTAGGCCATGATGGTTATCTTGCAAGGGCTCGAACGGTTGAGGCGTTCGGCGAGATGCGGGGTGGTGAAGTCCATGCCCCAGCTGTGCGGGGGCAGCACTATCTCGTCTGCGCCGTTCTCGGTGGCGGCGGCAAGTACCTCGCGCAGGGGTTCGCCCCATCGCACCCCGAGCAGCGCGTGGACGCCGCTCTTGCGCGCCCGCTCGACGAAACCGCCCAGACGCGCCTCGCATTCGCTCTCGCCCTGCTCGCGCACGTAGTTTAGGAAGGTCTCCTTGTCACTCTGCGTGGCAAGCTGGTCCACCAAGCCATAATGCATGAGGTCGGTATCCACAACATGCAGGGCCATCACGCTGCCGCCTTCGCGGCGGAGGGTGGCGATGACGTGGTCTTCGGCGTGCCGTGCCTCTACGGAACCGTCGCTGCCGAGAAGGATGCGTCGCATGGCGTTCTCCTTGTGTGGTGCCGCCGCCGGAGGGTTCCGGCGGCGGCGTTGTGCTGGCGATGCTGGTGATGCCCAGTGATGCTAGGCGAGGAACTTGGCGAGGGTGATCACGGCGAAACCGAGGAAGACGACGATGGCGTCCTGACGGCGCGACTTGGAGAGGGACTTGAAGAACGACATGGTTATGCTCCTTTAGCTCATGAAGAGGAGGACAGCGGCAAGGGCGAGGGCGGCCTTGAGGCCAGCTACGCCGAAGCCGAACAGGAACCCGTTGAGGCCCGCAGCGCGCAGGTCGGAAAGACGGGTGGTGAGACCGATGCTGGCGAAGCCCAGCAGGAAGGCCCATTCCATGAAGTGCTTGGCCATCTTCACTTCGGGCTTGGTGAGAACGCCCGCCGTGTTGAGGCACACGATGGCGAGGAAGCCCAGGACGAACAGCGGGAACTTGTCGCGGATCATCTGCCACTTGTTGATCTTGGCGACTTCGTTGCCCTGTTCGGCTTCCTGTGCGGCGGCCATGATGGCGAGCATCAGCACCACGAAGGGCAGGAAGACCACGCGGCCGATGTTGTAGATGCCCGCGACGATGCCCGCTTCCTGACTGAAACCGAAGCCCGCGGCCAGCACCTGCGCCGAGTTGACGATGCCGACGCCCGCGAAGGCACCGAACTGCTCGGGGGTGAGGTTGAACACCTTGCCGATGAGCGGGAAGGCGATGAGCGCCAGCAGGCCGAACATGAGCACCACGGCGATGGAGTAGGCCATGTCCTCGTTCTTGGCCTTGACCGCGGGGGCGATGGCGATGGTGGCGGAAACGCCGCACACCGACATGCCCGCCGCGAGACACGCGGCAAGAGGCGTGGACATGCCGACCTTGCGGCACAGCCACATCATGACCAGCGCCGTTCCGAACAGGAACACGGCGATGAACACCAGCGCCTGTGCACCCACTGAGACAAGGCCAGCCAGCGAATAGCTGGAACCCATGATGACGATGCCCGTCTTGGTCATGATGGTCGAGTAGCGCAGCCCCGGCTGGAACACGGCGGGAACGCCCACGGTGTTGCGGATGATGATGCCGAAGATGATGGCGAGGATGAAGTCCTTGAGCGAGAGATAGGTCTTGAACAGCGGATAGGCTTCAAGCTTGGGTGCCACGAAGCTGGCGACGAGGGCCACCGCACAGACCAGCAGCAGGCCGGGAAGGCTCTCCGTCACGGCCCGTGCGAAACTCTGCTGGGCTTCGACAGGCTGGGAGATGACGTTCTGGGACATGGGACACTCCTGAGGGCAAAAGTTTACCTTGCCATGAGCAAATGGAGTGCCATGCCTTTTAGGTGTTCAATCACAGATGGTTACATCTTCGATGTCGTGTTTCTCGTGTGTGTTTGCGGGAAGGGAATGGAACGGTTCCACCAACGATGTTCCTTTGAGGGAACATGTTCCTGTTCGGGTACGCAGTCTGAAGGAACCTGAGCCCATCCTCGCTCCTGCCATGGCTTTGTGGTAGCGATAGGCCAAGGTGTATGACGGGATGTGAAGGTGGGCCTTCGTACAGCGGCATCCGGTGCAGGGTGTCACGGGACACCGGGCGGTAGACCGGGTGCGGAATCTCGCCGGAACACGTTGCAGGCCGCATCACGCCAGCCTTCACGGGCATGACCTGAAGCCCCGCACCGTCCTGTTTCGAAGCCGTCACACAGGAGCGTTGCATGAAGAAACGCCTTTTCGTTCTCCTTGTTCTTTTGGGTGTGGCGAGCGCTGCGGGGTGGTACGTGACCCGGCATGCGCCCGGAGATGGCCCGGAAGTGCTGCATGGGAACATCGACCATCGGCAGGTGGACCTCGCCTTCAAGGATGCAGAACGTGTGTCCACGGTGCAAGTGGACGAGGGTGACGCCGTTGCCGCCGGGGATGTGGTCGCCACGCTGGAAACGGAGCGCCTCGACCTTGAGATTGCCCGTTCCCGTGCCACGGTGCGGGCACAAGAGGCCGTCCTCGCCCGTCTTGAAGCCGGGTCCCGCCCGCAGGAGATTCGCCGTGCGGAGGCCGACGTGGCGGCGGCGGCAGCCGATGCGGTCAATGCCCGTGCCGTTCATGCGCGCATGGCCGCGTTGCTCGCCGTCGGGGGGGTGGCCCCGCAGGATGAGGAGAACGCCCGTGCCGCGCGTGATGTGGCCGAGGGCCGCGCCGCGCAGGCCAGGGCCCAACTCGCGCTGGTGCGCGAGGGGCCGCGTTCCGAAGACATCGATGAGGCGCGGGCCGCACTGGCGGCGCGCCGTCAGGAACTGGCGGTGCTCGAGCGGCGGCGTGTGGAGAGCGTGCTCGTCGCCCCCACGGCGGGTGTGGTGCGCAAGCGCCTTCTCGAACCGGGCGATATGGCTGCCCCGTCGCGCCCGGTGTGCACCATCGACCTCACCGGGGTGAAGTGGGTGCGGGTCTTCGTGCCGGAGTCCATGCTTGCGACCATGGTCCCGGGGCGCGCGGCGGAGGTGTCCGTCGACGGCGCACCGGGCAAGGTCTTCGCGGGCAGGGTGGCCCATGTGGCCGCGTCTGCCGAATTCACGCCCCGCAATGTGGAGACGCCTGAACTGCGCACATCGCTGGTGTACGAGGTGCGGGTGCTCGTGGATGACCCGGGAGGGCTGCTGCGACTCGGCATGCCCGCCACGGTACGGCTGGTGTCCCTCGCTCCTTCTGCAGCCTCTTCGGGTGGAGACGTGAACGCCTCCGACAGCGGGCCACTTGCGAGCAACAGGTCACGTGCGATGCCGCACAGGGGGGACGCTGGCCAGAGCGCTGCTGCGGCGAGCGGTGCGGCGCATGGCGGGGGGCACGATTCGTGACCCGTCGTCAGGGCCACGGCAAGGCACATGAAGTCCCTCGCGCGGTGTGCACGGTGCAAGGCGAAGGGGCTGCGCTCCTGTGCCGGGGGCTGGTTCGGGGCTTCGGTTCCGGCAAGGCGCGTGTCCGTGCCCTTGATGGTGTCACCGTATCACTCGCGAGAGGCACGGTGACAGGCCTCGTGGGGCCGGATGGCGCTGGCAAGACCACGCTCTTGCGCATCGCCGCCGGGTTGCTGGTCCCTGACGAGGGCGAGATGACCGTGCTCGGTCATGATGCTGTGCGTGACCCGCTCGCCATCCAGTCGCGCATCGGCTACATGCCGCAGCGTTTCGGCCTGTACGAAGACCTCACCGTGGCCGAGAATCTCACCCTCTACGCCGACCTGCAAGGCGTGACGTACGAAGCGCGTAAGCGTCGCTGGCCGCATCTCATGCGCCTGACGGGGCTGGCCCCCTTCATGGACAGGCTGGCTGGCAGGCTTTCGGGCGGTATGAAGCAGAAGCTGGGCCTCGCCTGCACGCTGGTGAAGTCGCCCGACATGCTGCTTCTCGATGAACCCACCGTAGGGGTCGACCCCCTGTCGCGCCGTGAGTTGTGGAACATCGTCCATGGTCTCGTCCGGGAGGACGGCATCACGGTACTCGTCAGCACTGCCTATCTCGACGAGGCGGAGATGTGCGACCGGGTGCTGGTGCTGGCCGGGGGAAGGGTGTTGGGTGACGCCCAGCCCGCAGACTACCTCAAGGGTCTTGCGGGATGCGCCTTTGCCGTCGCACCAGACGGGAGGCCCCCCCGCGAGGTGCAGCACGGACTGTACGGTGTGCCGGGCGTGCTGGATGCGACGGTGCGGGACGGCCGCGTGCACCTGCTGTGCGCGACGCCCCGGACTGTGGAGAGTCTACCGGGTGACGGCCCGTTCATGCCCCGTCCGTTACGTTTCGAGGACGGTTTCATG
This sequence comes from Nitratidesulfovibrio vulgaris str. Hildenborough, assembly GCF_000195755.1. Classification (NCBI taxonomy): domain Bacteria; kingdom Pseudomonadati; phylum Thermodesulfobacteriota; class Desulfovibrionia; order Desulfovibrionales; family Desulfovibrionaceae; genus Nitratidesulfovibrio; species Nitratidesulfovibrio vulgaris. Next base: position 160,303 of record NC_002937.3, read on the forward strand.
GCCCTCTTCCGACGCCGCAGGGCCGACGGCGAGACGCCATCTGCTCCCGACGCCGCAGGGGAGGGGCAGAACCTCACCCATGTCGCACCCGCCGAGGCCGACGTCTCTGGTGCTCTTGGTGCGTCAGGCGCGTCGGGTGGGGTGGCAGGGCGAGTCGGAAGGGCAGGGCCGGACATGTTGGAGGGGCGGGATGACCTTCGTACGGTCACACCTCCACCCGTCGGAGACGGAGATGGGGCCTCGTCGTCGGCATCGCGCCCTGTGGTGCTGGCATCCTCTGGGAATGACACGGTGACGGGGCACTCCAGTGAAGGGGCGCACCCGCATGCCGTGCCGGGACCTGCCCTTGTGGAGGTGCGCGGTCTCGAACGGCGTTTCGGGGCGTTCCGTGCCGTGCATGACGTCTCGTTCGATGTGCGGCAGGGTGAGGTGTTCGGCCTGCTGGGGCCCAACGGCGCGGGCAAGAGCACCACCTTCAGGATGTTGTGCGGCCTGTTGCCGCCCACGGCGGGAACGCTGCGTGTGGGCGGGGTCGACCTGCGTACGGCGGCGGCCGAGGCACGCAGGCAGGTGGGGTATGTGGCGCAGCGGTTCTCGCAATATGGCGGGCTTTCGGTGCGCGAGAACCTCGACTTCTACGCCGGGGCCTACGGGCTGCGGGGGGCGCGTCGCAACGAGCGCATCCTCTGGGCGCTGGAGGAGATGGGGCTGGCCCCGTGGCGGGATACCGCAGCGGGGACGCTGCCGCTTGGGCACAGGCAACGCCTTGCGCTGGCGTGTGCGCTGCTGCACGAACCGCGCATCCTTTTTCTGGACGAGGTGACCTCGGGCGTGGACCCTCTGGCGCGCCGCGCTTTCTGGCGTCGTATCACGGGGCTTGCGCGGGACGGGGTCACCATCATCGTCACGACACATTTTCTGGAAGAGGCGGAGTACTGCGACAGGCTGGCAGTGCTGGCAGGGGGTGAACTGCTGGCGCTGGGGACACCCGACGACGTACGCGCGCTTGGCGGCGGAACGTCCATCGAGGAGGCGTTCATCACGCTGGTGGAACGCCGTCGTGCGTCGCCGCAGGGTGGGGCGCCAGCCGGGGAATCCACCTCGGGGGACGCCGCTGTTGTTCCGGACTCTCTTGGTCTTGAGGGGCCGCAAGGGGAGACGACGGGCCTGTCGTCCTCTCCGGGGACGTCTCCGGAGACGTCCCCGGCACGGTTGTCACCACCTTCGCACGATGACGCGCCGTCTTTCACGGTATGTCCGGCATCGTCGCGTCCGGGACCGTCGCATCCGGGACCGTCCGTTGACGGCGCGGTGTGTCCTGCCATGGAAGGGGCGGGAGGGGCTGAACGGGCTGAGCGGGCCGCGACACGTGCGAAGGACGATGTCTCGCCGTTGCAGGCCTATCTGATGCGGATGCGCGGGCTGCTGGTGAAGGAGGCGTTGCAGATTGTGCGCGACCCCAGCAGCATAGCCATCGCCCTCGTCATGCCCGTGGTGCTGCTTCTGCTCTTCGGCTACGGCGTAAGCCTCGACGCGCGCAACATCCCCGTGGCGGTGGTGCTGGACGAGCGCAGCGACGAGGCCGAGTCGCTGGCTGCGCGCTTCCTTTCGGGAACCACCTTCAAGGGGGCGGTGTACCGGGATGCGGCGGCGGCCCTCGAGGATTTCCGTCAGCGACGAGTGGAGGCCATGGTGCGTGTCCCCGAAGGGTTCGCCCGCGGTCTGCAAGCGGGAGGCACCCCGGTGGTGCAGCTGGTGGTCAACGGTGTGGACGCCAACAGGGCGCGCCTCGTGATGGGCTACGTGAACGGGGCATGGCAGGGGTGGCTTGCCTCGCGGGCGACGGGCAGGCCCGGCTACCCGTCGATGGTCACGATGCAGGATGACGGCACCCCGCTGCGGGGAGGGCCGCCCGTGAACGTCAGTGCGCGCGTGTGGTTCAACCCCGAGGCTGAAAGCCGCAACTACCTCGTGCCGGGGCTGGTGGTGCTGGTGATGACGCTCATCGGGACACTGCTCACGGCACTGGTCATGGCCCGCGAGTGGGAACGGGGGACGATGGAGGCGCTGCTGGTGACCCCGGTGCGCATCGGCGAGTTGCTGGTGGGCAAGCTGCTGCCCTACTTCGTACTCGGCATGGCGGGTATGGGGCTGTGCACCTCGTTGGCATTGTGGCTGTTCGACGTGCCATTGAGGGGCTCGGCACTCGTGCTGCTTGGCATGGCCTCGCTCTTTCTTCTGGCGGCACTGGGGATGGGGCTGCTCATCTCCGTGCTGGCGCGGAACCAGTTCGTCGCCGGACAGGCTGCCATCCTTGTGGCGTTCCTCCCGGCCTTCTTCCTGTCGGGTTTCATCTTCGACCTCGCAGCGGCCCCCGCGCCCATCCGTGCCGTGTCGCACCTCATCGCAGCGCGGTATTTCGCCTCGTCACTCAAGACCATCTTCCTCGCGGGCGACGTCACGGCGGTGCTGCTGCCCGACGCATTGGCGCTTGCCATCCTCGCCACCGTGCTGCTGGGCCTTGCGCGGCGGCGCATGCACAAAAGGCTGGAGTAGGGCATGGAGACGCTCGTCCGCATCATGGCGCTCATCCGCAAGGAGTTCCTCGCCCTGTTCAAGGACAGGCGCAGTCGCGTGGTGGTGATCATCCCTCCGCTCATCCAGACCATCGTGTTCGGGTACGCGGCCACCTTCGATGTGGAGAGGGTGCCCTGCGCCGTCATGGACGAGGACAGGAGTGGTGCGTCGCGCGAACTTCTGGCGCGGCTTGAGGGTTCACGCGCCTTCCGCGTGGCCCTCGTCGCCACGGACGCCCGCATGATGGCGGATGCCGTGGACAGGGGGGAGGTGGTCATGGCCCTGCGCATCCCGCAGGGGTTCGAGCGCGCCGTGCACTCCGGCGCGGTGACCGTGCAGGCGGTGGTGGACGGGCGCAACTCCAACACGGGCACGCTGGCGGTCAACTACCTCCAGACCGTGGTGGCGGGATACAACGAGACGGTGCTGCACCGCATCTCCGGGGCAGGGCCTCCGGCGAATCTGGTGATGCGGGCGTGGTACAACCCCAACCTGCTCAGCCGCTGGTTCTTCGTACCGGGCATCCTCGCCATGGTCACGCTGGTGGTCACGCTGCTGGTGACGGCGCTGTCGGTGGCGCGGGAACGTGAACAGGGCACCTTCGACCAGTTGCTGGTGGCCCCGTACCGCCCTGCGGAGGTGCTGGTCGGCAAGGCGGTGCCCGGCATGGTCATCGGCCTCGTGGAGGTGACGGGCATCCTGTGCCTTGCGGTCTACTGGTTCGACGTGCCCATGCGGGGCAGCCTTCTCACGCTGTATGCGGGGCTGGGGCTCTTTCTCTTCTCGGTCGTGGGCGTGGGGCTCATGGTCTCGTCGCTGGCGGCGACCATGCAGCAGGGGTTGCTGGGAACCTTCCTGTTCACCATGCCCGCCGTCATCCTCTCCGGCTTCGCCACGCCCGTTGCCAACATGGCGGACGGGGTGCGGCAGATGACGGTGGTGAACCCCTTGCGCTACATCCTCGTCATCATCCGTTCGGTGTTCCTCGAAGGGGCCGACGCGGCGGTGCTGGCCCGTGAACTATGGCCGCTTGCCGCCATCGGCCTTTTCTGCATGACCGTGGCGACATGGCTGTTCAGGCGCAGGGTCTACTAGGTGACCGACGCCGTTGGCGTATCCCCGCGCCGTTGACCCTCGCTTGTTCGTCATGTGCGGTGTATGGCATCGCAACAGACCCCATCAGGCCCCGACAGGCACCGGAAGACACCGACACAGGCGTCATCAGGTGCCCTAAGGTGCCATCGGGTTTTATCGGGCGTTACCGCGAGGCCGTGGTGCATCGAAACATCTCGGCGGTAACGACCGGATAGCTACTCTCGTGGTTCGACCGCGCCAGAAACGCCTGATACGCCGGGTGCGCCGGGCAGTCCTTCGCGTGCGAGTTGCAGCCCGAGGGCAAGCAGCACGGGCCCAAGCAGGAGCCCCATGGGGCCGAAGGCTGCAAGACCGCAGATGATGGCAAGGAATATCAGTGCGATGGGGGCTTCGATGCCTGTCTTCAGGAAGATGGGCCGCAGGATGTTGTCCGACCCCGAGACGATGATGGCACTCCACAGCACGAGACCGATGGCCGCCGTGGTCTTGCCTGCGAACCACAGCCACGCACAGGCGGGAATCCACACCGCCATGGTGCCCACCACGGGGATGGGCGCCACCATCGCGGCGATGAATCCCCAGAATGCCGCTTGCGGTACGCCCGCCACGGCGAAGCCGATGCCGCACAGCACGCCCTGTATGGCGGCCACAAGGACCACGCCCGCCAGCACACCCACCACAGCCCCCCTGAAGGCCGTGACGCAACGGTCGAGCATCGCGCGGGGCATGGGCAGCAACGCCAGCGCGAAGCGCTGGATGTGCCGGGCGTAGGCGGTGAACACGAAGATGAGCATCAGCACGATGAAGCCCTGAAGCACGGCGTTGAGCGCACCGCCCGCAAGGCCCACCCCTCCCGCCAGCGCCGTCCGCGCCGCGGTGCCGAGGATGCCCGCCGCATTGCGTGCAAGCCCGCGCAGACCCCCCTCCAGCCCCGGCAGGTCGCGTAGCCGTGCGTCGATGTCATCCACAAGTTGTTGGGCCTCAGGGCTGGTGAACCAGTTCGATTCGCGCAGACCGTCGAGTACGGCAAGGCCCTGCACCGCCTGCGGTGCGGCGAGGCTGCCCACCACCGCCACCGGGATGACGAGGCACATGCCTGCCAGCGCCGTGGTGAGACCGGCGGCCACCAGCGGGCCGCGCCACGCTTCCAGACGTCTGCTCAAGGGGCGGAAGGCACAGGCAAGGCAGGCGGCAAAGAACAGCGCCTTGAGAAACGACGAGAACAGGGCCGCACCGGCGGCGAAGGCGGCCAGCAGAAGCCAGCGTGTGGACATGGGGTATCCCCTGCGTTTGAGGTGGGAGAGGTCGACGCAATACGCGTCATACAGCACGAGGGTTGCGCGTGTCCACTTGCGGACGTAGCAGCCGGGTTATCTTTCCGGCGCAGTATCCCGGGAGTCGCTCCTCTCCGGTTGTCACGGTTGGCGAATATATCCTTGCTTGTGTCACAAAAGCTCTGTAGGTACAGGAGGATGGGCATTAGATTCTAACGGTGGATCCCATCGCCGTGGAGGTTGCATGGGGCTGGATACGCGCTACAGGGCCATCTTCAAGTCGTTACCGCAGCCGGCGTTTGTCATCGACGGCCGGCGACGGATTCTCGATTGCAACGGGGCGGCTGTGCGGATGCTGGGCGTTGCGCCCTCGTGCCATATCGGCGACAGGCTCGAAACCTGCCTGCCGGGGCTCGAACCGGATGAGCTTGCGCCATGCGGGCCCACGGAGTTCGAGCGCAGATGGAACATGCACGGTGAAGAAAGGCATTTCCGTGTGCGCGTGGCCCCTGTGCTGGAACAGGAACGCAGACCCCCGGCCGTCGATTCAGGTAACGGTGCGGTTGTGGTCATCACCGACATCACCGAGCGGCGTCGGCAACTTTCCGAGCGGTTGCGGCTTGGGGCCATGGTCGAGTTCATCGACGACGCCATCGTCGCCTTCGATGGTGAAGGGCGCATCACCGCATGGAATCCGGGGGCCGAACGCACCTACGGATACCGGCGTGACGAGGTGGTCGGCCAAGATGTCATGCTGCTGATGCCACGAGACCGTAAGTACGAGGCCGTCGGGCTGCACGACAGGGTGCTTCGCGGGGGCGAGACGGTGCGGGTGGAGACGTTGCGCCGTCGCGCCGGGGGCGAGGTCTTTCCTGTTTCGCTCACCCTTTCGCCGGTTCAGGATGATGCGGGGCGAATCGTAGGTGTCTCGGCCCTCGCCCGCGACATCACCGACCGCTGGCGATTGCAGGAGGCGCGGGCCCGCCATCTGGGTGACCTGCGTGGTGCACTGGCAGGCACGGTACGCGCCTTGTCGCGTGCCGCCGGACTGCGCGACTCGTACACGGCCCTTCATCAGCAGCGGGTGGCGCGGCTTGCCGTGGCGGTGGGGCAGGAACTTGGCATGGGGGCCGCCAGTCTCGAGACACTCGAAACGGCGTCACTTCTCCATGACATAGGCAAGGTGTCCATCCCGGCGGAGGTGCTGGTCAAACCCGTCAAGCTGACGACGCTGGAGATGGCCCTCGTCCGTAGTCATGTGGAACAGGGGTGGGAGGTGCTGCACGACGTGCCCTTCTCAGGGCCTGTCGCCGAGGTGGTCTACCAGCATCACGAACGGCTTGACGGAACAGGCTACCCGCGCGGCCTGCGTGGTGACGCCATCCTGCAGGAAGCACGTATCGTCACCGTGTGCGATGTGGTGGAGGCCATGAGCAGCCACCGGCCTTATCGTCCGGCGCTGGGCGTCGAAGTGGCCCTTGCCGAGGTGGAACGCCACGCAGGGACGCGCTACGCGCCGGAGGTGGTGGCAGCACTACGCCGTGTGCTTGATACGCCCGATGGTGGTTTGCGCCGCGAATTGGCAGAGACCTTCTCGGATTGAGGACGCCGTAGCGAGGCGGGTTGTTCAAATCGCCTGCCGGGTGCGAATCGATGTGCCCATGGGCTGCCTACAAGGGCGTGAACATATCCGGTTTCATTCCGGTTGCATCGGGCGCGTGGGGCAGCACCGGACCGGTATCATGCCGTGCCGCGCCATCCCCTGCCGCGTGAGGGGCCGGTCAGCGCACTGCCGTGGCGACAAGGGACAGAAGGTCACCCGGAGCCTCGAGAAGCAGGTGCGCCCCGGCGGCCTTCAATTCCTCCGTACCTCTGAAACCCCACGGACAACCCACCGCGACCATGCCCGCCGCAAGCGCGGTACGCATATCCACGTTGCTGTCGCCTACGAAGGCTACCTCGGAAGGCGCGATGCCCCACGCCGATGCCATGCGCAGTGCCGCTTCAGGGTGCGGTTTGCGGGGTACGTCGTCCTTCGCCCCGGCGACCATGCCGAAGCGTGAAGGGCCGAAATAGTGTTCGACCATCTCCACGGTGAAGGGGTGGGGCTTGTTGGAGAGGACTGCCATGGGGATGCCCCTGATGCCGAGGGCTTCAAGCATGGGCATGATGCCCGGATAGGGCGCTGTGAACACGTCCCACGCGGTCCTGTATGCCACGCCCATGCGTTCCACCCCCCGGCGCACAGCCTCTTCGGGGCTGCCGGGAGGCAGGGCGCGGCGTAGCAGAGTCTCCATCCCATCACCCACGAAGTGCCTGTAGGCGTCGACAGGATGTGCGGGATGTCCGCCCGCCATGAGTGCGGCGTTGCCAGCCTCGGCAAGGTCTCGCAAGGTATCCAGCAAGGTTCCATCAAGGTCGAAGATGCAGGCGCGGATGTTCATGCCCGCCTTCATACTGCATGCCGCCCTGCCCTGTACAGATTCAAGGGGCGCGGCAAGGCGCGTCGCAACGTCTCGTCGTGGCGCAGGATATCTTTATAGCTGTAAAAAAAGCTGACACCGGGTATCGTGGGCGTTGATGGTGTGCTGTGTGTGACTTTATCATTATATTCTGGTGTGTTGCTGTTAAGACGTTAGATTGCGGGCTACATCTGGCAAGAATGCTGACGGTGGATGCCCGGAAGGAGGTCGCAGACTTATAAAAATCTTTTACTACAGTTGGTTATGAATAAAACCATGCCTGTGGGTACGGTATGGCACACCCGTTGCTTTTGTGAACGCGTGTCTCCGCCGCAGGGCTGCGGCAGGGGGTGCGACACTAGGTTCCGAAACTGCGTGCAGATTTACGGAGGAGTCACGTAATGGGTTTCGCAAGAGACGTATATGAATTCATGAAGGCAGGAGCCGTGGCCCACGCCAAGTGGGATATCGAGGTCTCCACGTCCATCATCCGCAACCGCAAGAAGATGCTCATCCTGCTTGCGATGCTGGTGCCCGTGTTCCTGTTCAACTTCGCCGAAGCGGGTGCGGTGCTTGGCAGCAAGACCGCCTACGCCCCGGCCTTCTACACGACGAAGATCTTCTTCGTCTCCATCGCAGTGGGTCTTGCGGCGGGCCTCATCACCGGCTGTATCGGTGCGGGGGGTGGCTTCATCATCACCCCGGCACTCATGGCCGCGGGGGTCAAGGGCATTCTCGCCGTCGGTACCGACCTCTTCCACATCTTCGCCAAGGCCATCATGGGCACCACGGTGCACAAGAAGCTGGGTAACGTGTCGGTGAAGCTGGCGGTGTTCTTCCTCATCGGTTCCGGTGGCGGTACGTTCATAGGCGGCGCCATCAACAAGGGCCTGTACAACAAGGACCCGCTGCTCTCCGAACTGTTCATCAGCACCATCTACGCGGTGCTTCTGGGCTTCCTCGGCTTCTACGCGCTGTATGACTTCATCAAGGCCAGCCGTGCAGGCGGCGGCGGTGACGCCCACGGCGGCGGTTCCGGCACCACGGCCATCTCCGTGAAGCTGCAGGGCATGAACGTGCCCCCCATGATCACCTTCGACGAAGACCTCGTGCCCGGCGGCCGTCGCATCTCCGGCTGGATCGTTGCCGCAGGCGGCGTCGTGGTGGGTATCCTCGCGGCCATCATGGGCGTCGGCGGCGGCTTCGTCACCTTCCCCATGTTCGTGTACATCTTCGGCGTGTCCTCCATGACCACCGTGGGTACCGACATCCTTCAGATCATCTTCACCGCCGGTCTCGGCGCCATCGCCCAGTACGCCATCTACGGCTTCGTGTTCTACACGCTGGCCATGGGCATGCTGCTCGGTTCGCTGCTCGGCATCCAGATCGGTGCGCTGACCACCAAGGTGGTCAAGGGCATCCATATCCGCGGCTTCTACGCCGTCTCCATCATCGCGGGCTTCATCAACCGTGCCGCCACGCTGCCCAAGAAGCTGGTGGAACTGGAGATGGTGTCGCTGCCCAAGGCGTTCGTCACCAACGTCGAGTTCTTCGGCAACATCATCTTCTGGGTGGTGGTCGCCGTGTTCGGCGTGTGGGTCTTCGGTAAGTTCTTCGCCAACATAGGCAAGCTGAGAGCGGAGGCGTAAGATGATCAACAACAAGTCGAGCTTCATGAAGGGATTGCTGCTTCTGGTCTCCTTCGCCGCAGTCTTCGTAGTCATCATGACGCCGGTCTTCCCGACCGACTCGGGCAAGAAGGAAAACGGTCTGCACTATGCGGACGACCTGTTCAACAAGCTGTCGAAGGGTTCCTCGTACTTCATCCCCGAAGTGCAGAAGAAGGTCGACGGTCTCGCTGGCAAGCAGATTGACCTTGCTGTGACGGTGAAGAAGGCCGACAAGGCCGCCGATGCCGCGAAGGTGTTCACCGCCGCTGGCATGACGGCCACGGCTGAAGGTGAAATCCTGAAGGTGAAGGGCGACCTCGGTGCGCTGCTGAGCGCCACCGTGAAGGACGCCGACTCCATGTACCATAACGATGCGGCTGCTGTTTCCGCCCGTTACGGCATGGAAGCCGCCGATGCCATGGAAGCCTCGTGGGAAGCCTACGCCGGCATGATCAAGGCCCTGCAGAAGGCCAAGCTCATCCCCGAATCGCAGGCTGTGGACATGGTGATGAAGAAGGCCATCGAACCCGGTTACAACTTCTACGGCATCAATGCCGCGAAGGTGACCGACAAGATGGGCATCATGACCGGTCTGCTCGTCTTCTACGTCATCTACACCATGTGGTACGGCTTCGCCATCTTCGAACTGTTCGAGGGCATCGGCCTGACCATGAAGAAGTCCAAGGTGAAGCAGGAAGCCTAGCCCCCTGCGGACGAAGGATTCTCTGGGCCCCCCGGTACGCCGGGGGGCCTTTTCGTTTGTGCTGTGCGGCATGGGGCGAAGCCGCCGTGGCTTGAGCGCGGGTTGTGGCGCGTATGAATGCCAACGTGCTCATGGCTGGTTCAGCCGGGGCAGTCCTTCCGAGGGCACTGCGGGCGCAAGCTGGCGTGGACCATCAGGGCTGGTCACGTCTACGCCGGTTGCCGGGTGAGGAAGGGAGACTGGAGGCCATGCGCGGACGGGCGTCACCGGGGTCTGCCCCTGTCGTGGCGGCCCCACTGGATGAGCGCGGTCGCGCTGGCTGTGCCGGGTACGCCGTCATGAGACGCACGGCTACGGGTGTCACGAGGCGAGGAGGTAGTCTTGTCCGGGCAGGTAGCCTGCGCCGTGCAGGAACAGTTCAAGCTCTTCGGCAGCGCCGTGTCCTGCCAGAAACGCCAGCATGAATCCCTGCCCGGGGGCTGGCATGGCCTCGCGTCCCACGACGGGAAGCCCCTCGACGATATTGCCTATCTTGTGCGGGTCGATGTCGACCCACGCCCGGATGCGGATGCCGTGTTCGCACAGCGGGCGGGCGCGGCGGCGGCTGGCCTTGCCCGCGCCGATGACCCAGACGTCGGGATGCTGCGGGTTGTGTGCGCACAACCAGCGCGCGAGGTACCGTGTGCGGAGGGCCACGAAGCCCGCTTCGGCGTAGTTGTCGTGCGTGCGAGTGAGGCGTCCCGGCGGGTCGTTCCAGACCAGCAGGTGTTCGGGCAGCTTTTCCATGCGCACACCGGCCTCGAGCCAGCGCAGCCAGAGTTCGTAGTCCTCCGGGAAGGGGCCGTTGGCGTAAGGGCCGAAGCGGTCGATGAGTTCTCGCCGGAACATGACCGAAGGATGCACGAGAGGCGATTCGCGAAAACGTCCGAGCGCGATGTCCTCATGGCAGAGAAGCGAGTTCGTCCAGTCCACATACCGCACGAAGCCGCCGCACTGGGCGGCGTCGCCGCCGAAGGTCACGCGACTGGCCACAAGGCCTAGGTGCGGCGCGTTGTCGAGGGCGTGGCATTGCAGGGCGAGTCGTTCGGGGTGGCAGGTGTCGTCGGCGTCCATGCGGGCCACATGGCGTCCCCGCACGTGGAGGAGGCCGTGGTTGAGGGCATGGACGATGCCCCCGTGTTCCACATGCAGGGGCCTTATGCGGGCGTCGCGGGCGGCGTAGGCCGCGAGAAGGGCCGGAGTCTCATCCTGCGACCCGTCGTCCACCACGACGGCCTCCCAGTCTTGGAACGTCTGTGACAGGAGTCCGTCGAGCGCGGCGGGCAGGTGTCGCACCGCGTTCCACGCCGGGATGAGGACGGAGACGGCGGGCGTGACGGAAGGGGAACGGTGGCTCACGGGTGATTCTCCGGCAGGCCATCTGGCAGTCTGGCCTTGAAAAAGCCGCCTGCCCGGTACGGGGAGGCGGCCTGGGCTGGTCAGTCCTTGGGGTTGGCCACGGCGTCGCGGATGCGGCAGACACCGCAGGTGCTTCCCGACGAGGTGGGGTACCCGCACGTCTCGCACGGGGCGAGCGTCATGCCCGTGGTGGCTTCCACATGGGCGAAGGCGGGGCGTCCGCGTTCGAGGAAGCCCTGATAGAAGTCGAGCTTGCGGCCCGGCATGGTCTCTTCAAGCTGCTGCCACAGGGTCTTGTAGAAGGTGAAACTGGCCCCCTTGCTGTAGGGGCAGGGCGCATAGTGATGCTCGATGCCCATGAGGAAGGCGTAGTTGGCCGTTTCGAACTCGGTGAGACGCCACAGGGGTTTGACCTTGCGGGTGAAGCCGTCCTCGCTGTCGAGACCGGGACCCTGGTCGCTGAGGTAGGCGGCGTCCCAGCGCAGGGTGTTGCTGAACAGCCGTGCAACCTCGTCGTCGAGGTTGTGGCCGGTGGCGAGCACCGTGAAACCCTCGTCGATGGCCGTCTTGTTGAAATAGTAGCGTTTGATCTTGCCGCAGGCCGAACAGATGGGACGGGTGAGGCGTTCCTTCACGGCAGGGATGGCGAGACCTTCGTTGGCCATCTCCTTGACGATGAGCGGCAGCCCGTGCAGGGCGCAGAATCGTTCGACGACCCCTCGTGCGGCGGGTGAAGAGACGGGAATGGCAAGGTCGATGTGCAGGCCTGTCACGTTGTAGCCTTGCCGCGACAGTTCCAGCATCAGGGCCAGCGAGTCCTTGCCGCCGGAAAGGGCGACGAGGATGCGGTCGTCGTGGGTGAACAGCTTCTGTTCGTGGATGCCCCTCTCGACCTGACGCGAGAAGAACAGCTTGAAGCAGTCGGGGCAGAATCCTGTGTTGTGGCTAGGGAGCGAGACGACGGCAGTCGCCTTGCAGCGCTTGCATTTCATGGTGTTTTCCGTGGGTTCGTGTGCTGGCGGCATCCTTCCGGCGGACGCCGTGCCTGTGTCGGGCCGCAACGCAAGGCGTGCGGGGTGCGTCGTCTGCCATGCCGTAACACAGAAGCGCTGGCGTGACGCCACGCGCGCAGTGGTGGACATGGAGTGCGACGGGCCTAGCCGCTGGAGGTGACCTTGCGGACGAGCAGTTCGTCGTTGGGCAGCACTTCGCGGTCCGGGGTGAGCAGTTCGCCATTGCGGGCCACAAGCGCTGTGCCGGGGCGGATTTCGAGCTTCTTGAGAAGCTGGAGTACCGTCTTGACGCGGGGCATGGTGACCACCTGCTCTTCGGGCTGGATGCGGACCGTGATGGTGGGAGGTGTGTACTCCGTCATGGGACTTCCGGGTTGAGGTTACCGGTGAAGCCGCATTCGCGCGCGGCTGCACCTCATGGCGAGCGGAGATTACCTGTTTCATGGCGGATGGCAACCGCCGCCTGCACGCCCGCGGCGATGATTAATCGCCTTTTACCGTTGTTCTCGCGGTGCAAGGCGTGGTATGTTGAGGGCATCATCTCCGCAACTCCTCGGGTGCGTTCCCGCTACATGACAGGAGGTTTCCGGCATGGCTGACAAGAAGATTCTCGTCGTCGACGACGAAGTGCACATCAGGATGCTGTATCAGGAAGAACTGGAGACCGAAGGCTACACCGTGGCGCTCAGCGACGGACGCGAGCCCATTCTCGACGTGATCGACCGCGAGAAGCCTCTGGCGGTGGTGCTGGACATCAAGCTGGGCACAGACCTTTCGGGACTCGACCTGCTGCAGCAGATACGCACCCGCGAAAAGACCCTGCCCGTGATTCTGAGTACGGCGTACGACAGTTTCCAGCACGACCTCAAATCCATCGCCGCAGACTTCTATGTGGTGAAATCCGTCGACCTCTCCGAACTCAAGACCAAGGTGGCGCTTGCCGTGGAAAGGGCGAAGGCGTTCGTCGCCTGACGCGCGTCGCCTCCCTGTACATCGCGCTGGTACGGCACGCATGGTGCGTATCGTCTCCTTCCGGGCTCGTTCGCCCCGTCTGTTGCCACGAGGGAACACGGGGCGAACTCGTTGCTGGCGTGGTACAGGCACGGTCCTGCCGCCCTTCGGGTGGCGCATAGCTGTCCCGGTGGGAAAGCGGCGCCGGGGGGTGGCGACATCCGAAAGCCTTTGTCGTTGCGCGTTCAATGGTACGCTGTTTGCTCTCTCTTGTGCGGAGCATCATGTCTTGCGCGATATCGCGCAAGCGAGCCGCAGGGGTAGCCATGCACGCCGAAACAGCAGGCGCACCGCGCCATCGCCGCACAGCCGTCAACCGTACCATCTACGCCGCCATTCTCGTGGCGTCGGTGATGCCCATCGCCATCATCCTCGGCGTCATGCAAGTGCACCTCGAGTCGACGTACAGTGCCATCGTCAGGCGTGGTTTGCGCGAAATAGCAGACCGGCACAGCCAGAAGGTCGATGACTTCCTGCACGAAAGACTCGCCAGTGTGCAGACGCTGGCCATGTCGCAAGGCGCGTTGCTCCTCGACCCCGCGCAGCTTGCCAGCCACCTTGAGACCTTGCAGCGCGTGCACAAGGGCGTCTACGTGGACATGGGACTGGTGGATGCGAAAGGCATCCAGCAGGTGTACGCGGGGCCACTCGACCTGCGCATGGCCGACTACAGCGGCAAGGAGTGGTTCCGTGAGGCCGTGTTGCGTGATTCGTTCATCAGTGACGTGTTCATGGGCATCCGGCAGGCACCGCACTTCATCGTCACCACCAAGGTCGTGCTGAACGGCCAGCCGTGGATACTGCGCTCGACCATAGACTTCGCCAGCTTCGTGAGTCTTGTCGAGGATATCCGGGTCGGGGCCACGGGCGTTGCGTGCATCATCAACCGTCAGGGCGAATTCCAGACGGCGGGCAACCGCCATCCCCTGCCGGAGGGCACGGCACTGGCGGCACAGGCCCGAAGGCTGTTCGGTCCCGGCTTCACGGCCCGTCCGACAGAACGTGTCTTCGAGGACGGCGGCAACCTCTACGCCATGTCGTTGCTGAAACATGGCGACTGGGTGCTGGTGGTGCAGGAACAGCGTGAGGAGGCCCTTGCCGCCCTCGCCGACGCCAAGCAGACGCTCTTCGCCGTGCTGGTGCTGGTGAGCATTGGTGTCATCGTGGGCGGGGTGCTGCTGGCGTGGCGCATCATGGACCGCCTCGACGAGATGGAAAGGGAGATGGCAGCGCTGAACGCACAGGTCGTGGAGGCGGGCAAGCTGGGCGCCCTCGGCGAGATGGCGGCTGGCATCGCCCACGAAATCAACAATCCCGTGGCCATCATGATGGAAGAGGCGGGCTGGATAGAGGATATCCTTGCCGACCTTGGCGAGGGCAACCCGGCTGCGCCGGAAATCGCGCGCAGTGCGGCACAGATACGCAGTCAGGGCAAGCGCTGCCGCGACATCACCCACAAACTGCTCAGTTTCGCCCGCAAGTCGGACCGCGACCTGCAACGGCTCGACCTCAACCATCTCATCCGTGAGCTTGTGGGGCTGTGCGACCAGCGTGCCGCCTCCGCCGGGGTGACGGTGTCGCTGGCGCTGGTGGACCAACTGCCGGCGGTGTTGGCGTCACCTTCCGAGATGCAGCAGGTGTTCCTCAACCTGTTCAACAATGCCTTCGACGCCATGGAAGGCAGCGGGGGGGCGTTGCGGGTGACATCGGGCGTGGCGGCGGGCAATATGGTGTTCGTCACCGTGGCGGATACCGGGCCGGGCATCCCCGAGGCCATCCTGCAGCGCATCTACGACCCCTTCTTCACGACGAAGCCCGTGGGCAAGGGCACCGGACTCGGCCTCTCCATCTGCTACGGTATCGTCAAGAAGCTGGGGGGCGAGTTGCGGGTGAACAGCCTTACGGGTGTGGGCACGTCGTTTCAGGTGCTTCTGCCCAGGGCGGGAGAGGGCGTACAGGCCGTTGAACGCCATGATTGAAGGCGGCAGACGCTTCGAGGGACTCATGCCGATGGGGTGCTTTGCCACCTGCAATGAGTAGCCATGCGTCTTGACGGCTGAAGCAAACAGTCAGGAAAGGAAGACCGATGACGAAGACGGAATCCGGGCGAAGCCTGCTGCTCATCGATGACGAGGACGGATTCCTCGCAGTGATGCGGAGAAGGTTCGAGCGACGCGGCTACGACGTGGCTACGGCGGGCAGCGGCGCGGAGGCCCTGCGTCTGTTGCGGGAAAGGCGTTTCGAGGCCGCTGTGCTCGACCTCAAGATGGGCGACATGGATGGTTTCGAATTGCTGCGCATCTTTCGGCGCATGGCCCCGGAGATGCCCGTGGTGATGCTGACGGGACACGGGGGTGAGACCGAGGCGGCCGAGGGGCTGCGGCTTGGCGCTGCGGGCTACCTTCTCAAACCGTGTGATTTCGAGGCGCTTGTGGAATGTCTGGATGGTGCGCTGACGCAGGACGACTCCGGCGGTGCCACGGACGGGCAGGCTACGTGACCCTGCCGCGTACGGGAGGGGATGCGTCCCGGGGCGTGCGGAGTGCCTGATGCACAGACATCCCATGAGGGCCGGAAGGTCGGATTCACCGGCGTGCGGTGTGTCTGTGGCCTCTGTGCCGGGCCGTGAGGTATCCCTGTCGTTCCCGTGCATGCCGTTGCGGTGCCCCGCTGGAGGGACGGCTGCGCAATGGAGGAAGGACTGCGAAGCTGACATGCGCCGCGTGCCGCGTGGATGCCATGCCGTCACCCTGTCCATGCCGGATGCCTCTGCCCTGCCGACACCGCGCCGCCCTTGCCCTTGGCGGTGGTTCGTGGTAGCCGCACACGATGTTCGACCTCGACATGTCCATGCAGGTCAGGCGTCTCGCCGTGGCCTTCGTCCCCATGCTTCTGGGCATCGTTTGCCATGAGGTGGCCCACGGCTGGGCCGCATGGCGACAGGGGGACCCCACGGCCCGTTCCCTTGGGCGTCTCACGCTCAATCCTGCCCCGCACATCGACCCCATGGGCGGGCTGATGTTCGTGCTCACCTCATTGATGGGACCGTTCATCATCGGCTGGGCCAAGCCCGTGCCGGTGAACCCCCGCTGGTTCGCCAACCCGCGGCGTGGCATGATGCTGGTCTCTCTGGCGGGGCCCGGTGCCAACGTCGTGCTGGCTGTGGCCTTCGGTCTCGTGCTCAAGCTCTTCGTCATGCTGCTGCCTCCCATGCAATGGCAGGGAGACGGCACCTACGACTTCTTCATGAACATGCTCATCACCGGGGTGTGGGTCAACTTCACCCTCGCGTGGTTCAACATGCTTCCGCTGCCGCCCCTCGACGGCGGTCACGTCGTGGCGGGGCTTCTGCCCTCGCGCCTTGCGTGGCGTTACGAACAACTCGAACGCTACGGCTTCGTCATCATCATCCTGCTGCTCGCAAGCGGTATCGTCGGGCGTGTCATCTACCCGCTCATCCAAGGCTCCGTCTACATGGTGCTCTGGTCGCTGGGTCTCGCCTGACAATCGCCCCATTCCCGGAGGAGAATCCATGACCAGACCCGAATCACGCACTGTTTCCGGCATGCGCCCCACAGGGCCGCTGCACCTCGGCCACTATTTCGGGGTGTTGAAGAACTGGGTGGAGATGCAGCACGAGATGGAGGCGTATTTCTTCGTCGCCGACTGGCACGCCCTGACCAGTGACTTCGCCGAACCTTCGCGCATCAAGGAATTCGTCCCTGAACTGGTGAAGGACTGGGTCGCCGCCGGTCTCGATCCCGAGAAGTGTGTCATCTTCCAGCAGTCGCAGGTGAAGGAGCACGCCGAACTGCACCTCATCCTCTCCATGATCACGCCGGTCAGCTGGCTGGAACGCAACCCCACCTACAAGGAACAGCAGCAGGAGATAACCACCAAGGACCTCGGCAACTACGGGTTCCTCGGCTATCCGGTGCTGATGGCTTCCGACATCCTCATCTATCGCCCCAAGTGGGTTCCCGTGGGGCAGGACCAGTTGCCGCACCTTGAGCTGACCCGCGAGATAGGCCGACGCTTCAACCATTTCTACGGTGACTTCTTCCCCGAACCGGAAGCGCGTCTGACCCCGGCGGCCAAGTGTCCCGGTCTCGACGGGCGCAAGATGTCCAAGAGTTACGGCAATGGCATCTACCTGCGCGACACCATCGAAGAGGTGGCACCCAAGGTGCGCGGCATGTTCACCGACCCCGCCCGCCTGCGCAAGAGCGACCCCGGCAACCCCGATGTCTGCAACCTCTTCCCCTATCACGTGCTGATGACCGACGCCGAGAAGCAGGCAGAAATCCGCGAAGGATGCACCAGCGCGAAACTCGGCTGCGTGGACTGCAAGAAGATGTTCCTCGAAAGTCTCGCCCGTTTCTTCGAGCCGCTGCATGAGCGTCGCCGTGTCCTCGACGCGGACCCCGAGCGCGTACGCGCCATCCTCGAAGACGGCAACACCCGCGCCCGCCGTGAAGCCGCCGCCACCATGGACGGCGTGCGTTCGCGCATCCACTTCTAGGGGGCTATGGCATGACATCCTCCGAAGAGCGCGACGCCACACAGGCGTTTCTGGACAGCCTGCCCGAGCTTGAATCGGGCGAGAGCTTCAGGTTCTCGTGCCACCCCGGCGTGCGGTGCTTCAACGCCTGCTGTTCCGACCTCACCATGCCGCTGACGCCGTACGACGTGCTCCGCCTGCGGCGGAATCTCGGCATGGACAGCGAGACCTTCATCGCCGAACATGCCCGTGTGGGGCAGTACCCCGATACGGGCTTCCCGCTGCTGCACCTGCGCATGAGCGACCATCCACTGAAGCTGTGCCCCTTCGTCTCCGACGAGGGCTGCACGGTCTACCCCGACAGGTCGAGCGCATGCCGTACCTACCCCCTCGGGCGTGCCACCCGTGAAGACGAGGACGGCAACGTGGTGGAGCAGTTCTTCGTCGTGCAGGAGGAGCACTGCCGGGGCTTTGAAGAGACCAAGGCGTGGACGTCGGCCACATGGTTGCAGGATCAGGGACTGGAGCCCTACTACCGCTGGAACGACGCCTATATGAGCCTCATGGCACGGCAGCGTCGCACCGGGACGGTACTGGGGCCCAAGCATGCGACCATGTGCCTGCTGGCGTTCTATCAGCTTGACCGCTTCGCCGATTTCGTGCGCGGGGTGCATCTGTTCTCCCGTCTCGATGTGGACGAAGCGCGGCAGGAACGCATCCTCGCCGACGAGGAGGAACGCCTCGGCTTCGCGCTGGAGTGGGCTGAACTCGTGCTCTTCGGCGATTGCGCCACCTTGCGGATGCTCTAGGGGCATTCGTAGTGCACCCGCCGCGTCGCTGGTCGTCCACTCCGTCGCCTCGCCGCGTGCGGTCATGACGCGAGGCGTATGCGCCGTATAGAGGCACCACGCCACGTCCCACCGGTCGGGTTCGGGCTGGATAGCCTTGCCGGAAGCCCGACCATCGCACACACCGTATCCAAGGCCACCCGCCCGTAAAGGCGGGTGGCTTCTCATCCCGCAGGAGGTTGCACCATGGCAGACACCACCGTGCCGCAAGGGGCGACAGGCGACGCACCCGGCAAGCATGCAGAGGGTGCGCACTCGGAAGGTGTGTCGGCCCCCAGTCTGGATGCCTGTGCCGGTGCGCTGCCAGCGCACCCCGGCGTGGTGACTCTGTCGCGTCTTGTCGACTGTCTCGCACCGCTTCGTGCCGCCGGAAAGCGCATCGTCTTCACCAACGGCTGCTACGACATCGTGCATCCGGGGCATGTGGACCTCTTGGCGCGTGCCCGTGCCGAGGGCGACCTGCTGGTGCTGGGCCTCAATTCCGACGAGTCGGTCAGGCGGCAGGGCAAGGGGGCGGACCGTCCGGTGAACCCCTTCGAGGTTCGCGCCTTCGTGCTGGCGCATCTTGCCAGTGTGGACTTCGTCGTCCGCTTCGACGAGGACACGCCCTATGAACTCATCAAGGCCGTGCGTCCCCATGTGCTGGTGAAGGGGGGCGACTGGGCCATCGACCGCATCGTCGGACGTGACATCGTGGAAGGTGACGGGGGACGGGTGTTGAGTCTGCCCCTGTTGCCGGGATTCTCCACCACCGCCCTCATCTCACGGATACGTACCACGCACCCCTGAAAGGCGTCGCAAGACCGCCGTCTTCTCTCCTCCCTCGCTTCCGGGGGTGTGTCTCCTCATTTCCCGCATCGTCCGAACGTGTTTTCCTGATGCAGTCTGGGGCCGAAGCCCGCATGCGCGACGCCGGCATTGCCCTTTTCTGTCCTGATTCAGTCCGGGTACTGTCCTGATTCAGCATGGGGGCTGTTCGCCGTTGCGCCGTGCATGCCAGCCAGAAGCGCTCCTGACGGTGCTGGAGATGTCTTGCCATGCCGGAGTCTTCTTTGTGGCGAGGGTCGGGTGATTGACGTGGTGCGCAACGCGGCATGACCCGGCCCATGAACGAGGAATGCCCGTGCAGGGCTACACGGGCATTCGAGGGAGGAGTGGGAGGGTCGGGTTTCGGTCAGGGTTTTGCCTCCCGTTCTTCGAGCAGGCGTTCGTAGACGTTTTCGATACGTTCGAGCAGTTCCTCGACGGGGCAGGGTTTGAGCAGATAGTCGCTGGCCCCGGCGCGCATGGCGTCGAGCGCGATGTCGGTGTAGGCGTGTCCGCTCAGGATGATGACCGCAGCATCGTCGCCCCGGCGCCGCATGGCGCGCAGCACATCCCGTCCGTCCATGTCGCCCAGCTGGATGTCGAGCAGGACGACATCTGCCGGGTTGCCGGAGAGATGTTCGAGGGCGTCGCCGCCACTCCGGGCCTCATCGACGTGGAGTCCGCGGTGGCGCAGGCGCCGTATCAGGGCGTCGCGGAAGCCGTCCTCGTCGTCGACAAGCAGGATGCGGCAGTGGGTGAGAAGTTCGCTTTCCATCGATTTCTCCCGTGATGACGCCGGGCGGATGCTGCGTGATCGTTTTGTCCCGTTTTCTCGTCGTACCTCGGCCTGCGGCCAGCGTCCGTCCTGATGGAGGGGCGAGGCGCGGCCTTAAAAAATGTCAGGCTGGACCCTTCCGTTCAGCATGCGGCTGCCTGTGCGCAGACGACATCACCCACCCGCACGGGGACTGATGCGTCGATGACGAGCACCGTGTCGTCGCGGTGGATTTCGCGTACCACGCCGTCGCCCACGAGACTTCCGTCACGTCGCATGATGCGGCAGGCCATACCGCTGGACACACCCATGGCGCGCCCGATTTCGCAGGTTGCCTCGAAACCGTCACCCGTGGGCTTGAGCTTGTAGATTTCGCCGCACCCCTCTTCTCGCAGCCTTCTGGCCCACAGGTGGCCCAGCAGGAAGTCCACAAGCGCAGCGAACAGGCCGAAGGGCAGAATGCAGGCTGCGGTCACGAACGGGTCGCGGTCGAGCCACCGTTCGATACGTGAGAATGATGCTGCGCGCATGGTCTCGGCATCGGGCCAGACCACGACTTCGAAGACGAGGGCCGGGTTCTGCTTCTCGCCGTAGGGGTCGCGTACGCTGATGACGTAGTTGCCTACCGTGGGCACGTCCCCAAGTTTCACCTCGCCGCGCCACATCCCGCCGCCGAACCAGTAGCCGGAGTAGAGTGCCTGCGGTTGCAGCACCACCTGGCCGTCGCGCGAACCGCCGTCGACCACGAACTCCTCGACGCGCTCCGTGTTGGGCGGCATGGGGCCGCTGACGGAGTAGACGCCGCCGGGGATGCCGTCGATGCGGTTCACGCCGCGCTGCATCTGGGCCAGCAGACCATCAGCCAGCGAGAGAAGGCTCAAGGCCAGCAGGACCATGGCGATGCGGCTTGAGAACCACTGTGCCCGTGCGATGGTGACGCTGCGTTGCATCATGAAGGCTGCCTTTCTTCGTGTCCGACGTTTTCGTGTCCGGCGTCTTCGCTGCGGGAGTTGCGGAGAAGACGCTTGCCAAGCCAGCCCACGAAGAGGGTGGGGACGAGGGCCGTGAAGAACGTCTTGCAGAATACGGGGGTGAACTCGTCGGGCTGGAGTGAGGCCCTGTACATGGCGAGGAACACGCAGGCCACCACGAGAAGGTTCACTGTAAGTACGAGGCCCCTGCGGGCAAGTTCGTGTCTGTAGTCACTCATGTCTATTCTCCCTGTGGGCGGCGGGGCCGGCCATCCGGCCCCGCCTTGCGTAGGGGGGGGTGTCTTTGCAGACTACTTCTTGAAGATGTCGGTCTTGCTGATGTTCATGAAGCGGAGCGATACACCTTCGGTCTTGTAGTATACGCGCACTTCGTCACCGGCTTCCCATGTATGATCGGGCATCGAGAAGTACTCGTCGGGTACCGAGAAGGTGCAGAGCATCTTCTGGCGACCGGAGTAGATGGTGATGGTCTTCTTGTCGCGATCGACCATGGGGAACTTCTTCGCCGTATCGGTGGCCTTGTCGAACACCAGCGGGTGCTGCCTGTCGATGTTCTGCTGAAGGTCGATCACGGTGATGGTGATGTCTTCGAACGCCTGGGTCTTGGGGTTGAAGATCTTCACGATGTTGGCCTTCGTGTCGAGCTTCATGCGCAGGCCGGCTTTGGGTTCAGGCCCCATCTCCGCCGGGTCGGCCGGCAGTTTGTAGGTGTGGGGCGGCAGGGTCGAGTAGTCGGGGTTCATGGGCTCTGCCAGCTTGTCCTGAATCAGGGTGACGGTCTTGGCCTGCTTGTCGAAGGCGATGACGCGTCCCTGGTCGACCTTGCCGTATTCGCCGCAGCCCACAAGGCCGAGAGGAAGGGCCATTACCATCAGCGTGAGCAGTATGCGCTTGATGTTCATCATAGTCTCCTTTCGTGGGCCGCTAGTTGGCGCGCTTGCGGGCCAGTTCCATCTGAACGCCCTGAACCATGCGGACGAAGATGTACAGCGACATGCAGGTCACGAGGCCAAGGACGAGTACGGTGGCACCGGCGTCGAGGAAGGCCTTGTACTGGGGCACCCAGGGCTGGACGAGCTTCATCAGGATGGAGATGGCGCAGCCGACGACGGCGAGGCCGAAGGCGATGCGGATGCCGTAACCCTTGATGTACTTGGTGGCGACAGCGCCCACCTGCGCACCCATGGCGGCACCGACGAGCATGATGATGGCGGCTACGAGTTCGGTACGACCCTTGTATGTGTAGGTCGCTGCACCGTAGAGGCCGGAGATCATGACTTCGAAGAGGTCGGTACCGACGGCCACGTGGGTCGGGCAGCCGATGAGGTAGATGAGGGCGGGCATGCGGATGAGACCGCCGCCGATGCCGAGGATGCCTGCGAGCCAGCCGGTGAGGAAACTCACGAAGATGGGCAGCCATGCGGAGCAGTAGATGCCGGCTTCCTTGAGGTGCACCATCGGGGGGATCTTGATCTTGTGCAGGGCCTTGTGCCATTCGACGCCCGTGGCGCCAGCTTCGAGCTTCACACCCTTGGCCGCGGCTTCACGTTCCTTCTGGCGACGCTTGGCCACGTCGTGGAAGACCATCCACGCGATGAGCGCGAGCAGCACGATGTAGATCCAGCGAACGACCTTCTCGACGCTGCCTAGCCGTTCGAGCCACATGACCATCTGTGCACCGGCTTCGAAACCGACGACCGTACCCACCAGCATGATCATGCCGAGTTTGTAGTCGACGTTGCCGAACTTGCCGTGGCGCATGGTGGAGATGAGCGACTTGCCCGCCATGTGCGCGATGTCGGTGCCGATGGCGAATGCCATGGGGAAGCCGAGGATGTTGAGGCCGGGGGTGACCATCCAGGCGCCGCCCATGCCGAAGAAGCCGCCGATGATGCCA
Source organism: Nitratidesulfovibrio vulgaris str. Hildenborough (assembly GCF_000195755.1). Classification (NCBI taxonomy): domain Bacteria; kingdom Pseudomonadati; phylum Thermodesulfobacteriota; class Desulfovibrionia; order Desulfovibrionales; family Desulfovibrionaceae; genus Nitratidesulfovibrio; species Nitratidesulfovibrio vulgaris. Next base: position 183,326 of record NC_002937.3, read on the forward strand.
ACGCCCACGCCCAGGATGATGAGGCCGGGCCAGAAGATCTTAACGCCCGCGATGGGCATCAGGATATACAACCATTCCATGGTGTCCTCCGTCGTCCTTTCCTAGTGTTCCGCGAGATCGCGCGACTTCAGGTCGATGCCGATGTGGTTCATGATGATGTCGGCGATGACGCCGAAGATCACGCCCACGAGGGGAATCAGGATGATGGTGAGCACCGTGAACTGGAGATGGCTCTCATTGTAGAGGTTCGCCCACCAGGCGAGGACGCCGTCGAGTTTGCGCGTGTCGGCTACGATGACGACGGGGGCACCGCCGCCACCAGCGGCGAGCGCCGTGCCGGGCAGTGCGATGAGCATCAGCATCAGCGACCACCAAAGCTTGTTGAGTCTGGCCTTCATGTCTTCCTCCTTGCATGTTGCGTTCGGTGGCAAACTCCCGGCCCTGCCGGGGCGACCCTCTGCGGCCGGGTGCCACCCTGCCTCTTCCGCGTTCCGCCCTCTTGCCCGGGGCGGAGTGTTCCCGAAAAGCGTAAGACGCGTCGCGTCTGTTGCCTTTGCTTGAGCAATGGCCGTGCCAAAGCTGATTTTCGTGATGGCAACATGCTGAAATCGAAGGAAGCTTGTAAGAAGTGTTGCGCGATGCTCCGAAAGGAGTTACGCAGAAACAACACCTCTGCGCGATTCGTTCCGTCTGCGAAAACCTCTTTATGGGGGGGATATGCGCTTCTACCGGCCGCCCATCATCGGCAGCGTCTTCAGAACCGACCGCTCCGCCAGGGAGTGGAGCATCCCCAAACGGATGCTCCTTGTCGGAGTGCCGCTTCTGGCGGCGGTGCTGGCGTGTTTCGCCTTCGTCACCTACAAGGTGGGCGCGCACTATCTGACGACAGCATATTCGCGGAATTCTCTCACCCGTGCCAAGGCACAGGCCCACGAGATAGCATCCCGACTGGAGACGGCCCGCAACGAACTGCTGTTCATGGCCGACGGCATCCTCGACCCGAAAAGACTTGCCCGCTACCTGCAAGGACGCACGGAGGCCGAAGGGCTGCGCTACCGCGAGATAGCCTTCCAGGGAAACGGGGGCAAAGACGATGCCTTCGTGCTGCTCAACACAGGGCGTGGGGTGGTATCCATACCTCCCGATACGGCCCTCGCCACACGCTTCGGCCCCTTCACGCGGCAGAGTGCGCCCACCGACCCGCAGCCGGGGCAGGTGTATCTTTCGCAGCCGCTGGAGGTCATCTATCCCAGTGTGCCGGTGCCCGGTGGCGTGCAGACTCTGCCTCTTCATGTCATTCGCCTTTCGACGCCTGTCTTTGCAGAGGACGGCACCATGCGCGGCATGCTGCTGCTGTCGCTGGACGTGGTGGCCTTGCGCAACGTGCTGTCACTCTACGCCTCGCAGCGTTCCCCTCTGCACATCTATCCGCAGGAGAGCGAGCGGTATCGCAGTTTCATGTTCGACCCCGCGGGGTGGATACTCTTCCAGTCGGAATCGCCCGACCTGCCCGATGCCGACCTCTCCAATGACGTTGTGCGGTCCGGATTGCAGGGCGACCTTGGCAGGACAGGGCTGGACATCGCCTTCAGGCCCGGGCCGGAGAATGAGAACTACTGGGCCATGGTGTCGGAGGTGCAGGCGGGACGGGCTGGCTTGAGCACGCTGGGTTCGCGCTTCGCCGACGCCGCGTCCCTCAACCGTTCCAGCTTCGTGAGTTATGTCCCCATCGTCTTCCGGGGCGGGCCGGGGCAGCTGCCCTCCGTGTATGCCGGGCTGGGGTTCATCGACACCAGCTTCATGGTCATGGCCTCGTCCTACAAGTTGGCGGGTGCGCTTTCCGTTGCCCTCGGGCTTGGGGTGTTCGTCATCACCATCGTGATGGTGTCCATGGGGGTGCGCATTGCGCGCCCGCTTATCCAGCTTGCCAACGCCATCGAGAACAAGGCCGCTGAGGATGACATGTCACCCATGCAAGATGCGCTACTTCCACGGGAAGCGCATTTGTTGCGCAAGGGGGTGAACATGATCCTTGCGCGATTGCGTGAAGTGGTGCAGGCGTCGTCGTTGCATGATGCGCGATCGCTCGCTGCGCGCAAGAGGCAAAAGGTCTGTTTTGATACTGAGCTTGCCGTGAGCGCCTCCGACATGCCCGACCCCGACAGCGAGAAGATGCCGGGCATCGTGGGGGTCAGCCCTGCCGTGAAGTCGCTGCGTGCCCTCATACGCAAGGCCGCATCCATCGCCGCCGACGTGCTCATCATCGGCGAGACCGGTACCGGTAAAGAGCTCACGGCAGAGGCGATTCATGCCAACAGCAGCAGGGCGAAGGGGCCTTTCGTCAGCATCAACTGCGGGGCGCTTGATGAGAACCTGTTGCTCGACGCCTTGTTCGGTCACGTGAAGGGTGCGTTCTCTGAAGCGAAGGGAGAACGCAAAGGGGCCTTTCTCGCAGCGGATGGCGGTACGCTGCACCTCGACGAGATAGGCAACGCCTCTCCCAAGGTGCAGCAGGCCCTTTTGCGTGCCCTGTCGGTGCGTCGCATCAGGCCGCTTGGCAGTGACGACGAGATAGGCTTCGACGCCCGCATCATCGCCGCGACCAACGTCGACCTGCTGGAAAGCGCGGGGCAGGGGGCGTTCCGCGAAGACCTCTACTACAGACTGGCGGTCATCACCATCAAGACGCCTCCGTTGCGCGAACGCCGCGAAGACATTCCAGCCCTTGCCGGGTATTTCATCAAGCTGGCGTCCGTTGAGACGGGGCGCACCCTCATGGGGCTTTCACGTGGTGCCCTGGATGCCTTGCTGCGCTACCCATGGCCGGGCAACGTGCGCGAGATACGCAACGTCATCACCCGTGCCGTCGCCTTCGCCGAATCGGACATCATCTATGAAGAGGATTTGCGCTTCGGCTTTTCGGACGCAGGTGCCGAGGCTTCGGCCGAGGCCGACCCCGTCGCTGCAGAGTGGCCCGGTGTACCCGGCCTGTCGGGCATGCCCGGCAGCGTGACCGTCGCTTCTGCGGGGGGGCATCAGCAAGGCAGGGCGGGCACGGGGGCAGGACAGGGGGGCGAGGCCTACCCCGCCTCGGGTGGGGCGACCGGCATGACCGACGCATCGATGGCTGACGTCTCCCCGAATGGAGGCGGCGAGGGCGTTGGGGGCTTCCCTGTGGCATCGTTCCCCGCCGATGGCGGCGCCTTCGATGATGCAGCGCGTCCTCGTCGGCGTTCGTCCACCATGGGCAGGGGGTATGATGCCCCTCCGGCTGGCGATGATGCGGGTGGTGCGCCTCCTACGCGTGAAGTGGTGGAACGGTCCATGCAGGGTGATCGTGCAAGACCCGGTGCGGCGTTGCGCGATGCGGATGTTCTCGCCAGCCTCAACCCCCGACAGCAGTCGGTGTGGCCGCGCATCCTGCGCGAGGGTGGCATCACCCGTAGCGCCTATCAGCAGGCACTGGGTGCAGAGGTTTCGGTGCGTACGGCACAGTACGACCTTCAGGACTTCATGAAGCGTGGAGTCCTTGCCAAGGTCGGGCGTGGGCCTGCTTCGCGCTACGTGCTTATGGAGGACTATCGGGGGTAGGCATGGCGCAGGTGCGCCACACTCTGCCGTGATTCTGGTTGTTGCGCCGGATGCAACGTAGGAGGGCATGTGTCGCTGATCGATTTTTTCCGCCGTCGCCGGACTACTCCCACTGCCGAAGAGCGTGACGCCATCATGAAGGCGTTTCGCCAGAGGTATACCCATTTCAAGGACTTGCTACAGTCCAACAGTGAACTGGGGCGTATCATGTCCGACATGGAACAGACCCTGACAGGGCACAGCCTCTTCGGCATGAACTACATCCGTTCACAGGCGACGCGGGCGGTCTTTCATACGATGCGCATGGTGACGGCACTCAACGCCATCGCCGACGACCGTTTCAGCGGTCTGGTTGCCACGGTGGAAAGCATCAACACGCGCATCAGCGACATCCTCGATGCCCGTGCCCCGGTACGCGTTGCGGAATTCGTGCTGCCCCTCGCGGAAGTGAACCGCGATGTGGTCGACTGGGTGGGTGGCAAGAACGCCAATCTGGGTGAGATGATGAACCGGGTCGGTGTTCCCGTGCCGCGCGGCTTCGCCATCACCACCACCGCCTACCGGGCGTTCATGGACGGCAACGGCCTGATGGAGGAGACGCGCAAACTCTTGCGTGACGCCTTCGCAGACGACCCGGAAGGCCTCGTGAGAGTGTCGAAGGCCATCATGCGGCGTATCGACGAGGCCATCGTCCCCGACGAAGTGGTGGAGGCGATGCAAGCCGGATGGGATGCCACTTTCGGCCCCGGCCCCGTACGCTGCGCGTTGCGCTCCAGTGCTGTCAGCGAGGACGGCAGTCTCTCTTTCGCCGGGCAGTACCGCACCGTGCTCAACGTCACCCGCGATGAACTGCCTTCGGCTTTCCGTAGTGTGTTGGCCAGCATCTTCTCGCCGCGTGTCATCGCCTACCGCTTGCATCAGGGGGTGCCGTTCGAGCATTGCGCCATGGCCATGGTCTGCCTTGAGATGGTGGACGCAGTGGCAAGCGGAGTGGCTTTTTCGCGGCATCCTGTCGACCTGTTGTCGGATGCCGTCGTCATCAACGGCATCTGGGGGCTTGGCGAATACGTTGTCGACGGCGTCGTGCCGCCGGATACGTGGCTGGTGTCTCGCGTCCGGCCCGACAGGGTCGCAGAACGTTCCATAGCCACCAAGAGTGTGAGACTCATGCCAGCCCTGCACGGTGGGGGCACGGTGGAAAGTCCTGTGCCACCTGAACAGCGTTCCATGCCAAGCCTGACGGATGCGCAGGTGATTGCGCTGGCTGACATGGCGCTGCGCCTTGAAGAGCACTACAGGCATCCGCAGGACATGGAGTGGGCGCTGGATGGCGCCGGGCGGCTGGTGGTGTTGCAGACCCGTCCCATGCGGCTGGCCGATGCGCGTTCCGACAACCTGCCCGCTTCGCCCCGCATCGAGGGTGCAGGGCTGCTTCTCGAGGGCGGGGATGTGGCGTGTGCTGGGGTCGGCTGTGGCCCGGTCGTGATCCCGTCATCGGCAGAGGAACTCGCGGCATTCCCCTGCGGCGGGGTTCTCGTGGCGGCGCACTCGTCACCGAATTATGTGCTGGTCATGGACAGGGCGCAGGCCATCATCACCGATGCGGGCAGTGTCACAGGGCACATGGCGTCGCTTTCACGCGAGTTCAACGTGCCGACGCTGCTCAATGCGCGCGACGCCATGCGAACGTTGCGCCCCGGTCAGGAGGTGACGGTGGACGCCATCTCGGGCCGCGTCTATGAGGGGTGCGTCGAAGAGTTGCTGGCGCTGCGTCGTCCGCGGCAGGTGTGTCTGGGCGACACGCCCGTCCATATCGCCCTGCGGCGCGTCGCCGACCATATCCTGCCCCTGCACCTTGTCGACCCCAAGGCCGCCACGTTCATCCCGCGGTCGTGCACCACGTTGCACGACGTCATGAGGCTGGTGCACGAATTCTCGTACACAGAGATGTTCCGGCTGAGTGATACGGCTACCGTGGCGGGGTCGGTTGCTGTGGAACTCAAGGCGAGTGTGCCGCTGGACTTGCACGTCATCGACCTTGGCGGCGGGCTTGCCGATGTGGACGGGCCCTACGCCTACCCCGAGCAGGTGGCGTCGGCACCCTTCGGCGCGCTGCTCGAGGGAATGCTCGACCCGGAGGTGCATGTGCGCGGGCCGCGGCCCATCGACATGGGGGGCTTTCTCTCCGTCATGGGGCGGCACATGATCGAACCGCCCAACATGCACACAGAACGCTTCGGCGACCGCAGCTACGCCATCGTCTCCGACAAGTACATGAACTTCAGCTCGCGTGTTGGCTACCATTACAGCATCCTCGACGCCTACTGCGGCGCGACCATGAACAAGAACTACATCACGTTCGAGTTCAAGGGCGGGGCTGCGGACGAGGTGCGGCGGGAACGCCGGGTGAAGTGCATCGGCATCATCCTGCGCGAACTCGGTTTCACCATCGAGGTTCAGGGCGACCGTGTGCAGGCGCGCTACCTCAAGTACCCGCCGGAGGAGATTCGTGCCCGACTCGTGCAACTGGGCAGACTGCTCATCGTCACCCGGCAGATGGATATGCTGATGACCACCGAAGCCGCAGTGCAGACATTTGCCGATAACTTCCTCAAGGGTGACTATCATTGAGGGGCGCGGGCGGATTCGCGGCACACCGTTGCAGAAGTTCTGATCGAGAACAGAGCAGAGATTACAGGAAAAGCCCCCTTGATGGGGGCTTTTTGCGTGCGTGGAGACCTTGGGTGCAGACTGGTGCAGAATTCGTGAAAGAGCGGGCTAGGCGATAGACCTAACCCGCTGGTTTGTATGGTACCCGGAACGAGGATTGAACTCGTACAGCCCGAAGGCCGAGGGATTTTAAGTCCCTTGCGTCTGCCAGTTCCGCCATCCGGGCACGAAGCGGTTACTTCCTAGTATGGCGACGTGTTGGCGTCAACGGTGGACTTGATGGCAGTATGACGGGGCGTGCAGTGCAGTGGCGCTGCCCCTGCCGGGCGTCGCGCCCCTTTGCGGGGCATGCCTGTGGGCAGGGCAGTCCCCTCAATCAGCCATCAAACCCCAGTCGGTGCGCCACTGGTGCGCCGTCTACGTCCAGCAGCGTCCCAGCCCCTCACGCGCACCGGGCACGCGCAGCACGCCCTCACGCCATACCCCGTCGGCAAGCAGGTAGAGGTGCAGTGTGCCGAGGTTGCGGTCGACGAAGAGGATACGCCCCTCCACATCGCCTCGCAGCATGGGCGAGACGGCATCGCACACGGCATGGAATAGCCCTTCGTCATGTTCGGCGAAGAGGCATTGCACGTTGAGGGCGTCACCCGTGGGGGCGAACTCCACATGCGCACCACCCACGTCTTCGAAGGTGGTCTGCATGGTCTCGACGAGTTCGGCCTCGCGTTCGAGGAGTTCATTGTAGGTGAGAGTCTGGTCGTAGACGAAGTTGGCGAACATCTCACTGTGCATGAGGGCCATGGCGCCTCCGTGGGTGCCGCAGGGTCTCGACCCCATGGCAGGCATGGTCGTCGACGGCACGCCGCGCATGATAGCCGAAATCACGCTTCAGCGTCAAAATATCTGGTCGCGGGGGCCTCGTATGCGCAGATGTCATGCCCACTGGTCTGCTTCATGGGTTTTCGGCACAGGGTCGGGCTAGGGCACTACGGCGCGAAACGTGGCCGGTCTACACGAGGCGGAGTTGCGGCCGTTCTGTCCCATCTCCGGCGCCGCGAGGGCAGGCTGGCGTCGCCGTGCTGCCGTGTGCCCGGCAGGTGCATCCGGCTCGCGCCGGGTGTCCCGTGGCTGTCGCGTCGGGTGTCCCGTGGCTGTCGCCCCGGCGGCAGCGTCGCTGTTTGCCAGCGGCCGGCGGGCAGCCGACCTCTGCCCGCCATGCGTGGTGCTGTGCACTGGCCTTGCGGTGGGCCATCTGATAGAAAGGAAGAATGCACAACGACGCCCGCCAACGCATGGTGGTGCTCGGTCTGGACGGCCTGCCGCTGGACCTCGCCCGCGACCTCTGCGCCGCAGGGCGCACCCCGCACCTCTCCCGCATCGTCAACGCCGCCGGAACCCGCACCATCGAGGCGGAATTGCCCGAACTCTCGCCGGTGAACTGGACGTCGTTCTACACTGCCGCAGGGCCCGAGGAACACGGCGTGTTCGGGTTCACCCGCATCAACGCCGCGACCTATGCCCTGTCCTTGGCCGACTTCACGCAGGTGCGGGTGCCGACCCTCTTCGACCGCCTTGGCGAGGCGGGCTTCACCTCGCGCGTGGTGAACCTGCCCAACACCTATCCCGCACGCCCCATACCGGGAATGCTGGTCTCGGGCTTCGTGGCCACGGACCTTGCGCGGGCGGTGCATCCGCCCTTCCTGCTGGGGCCGCTGGCAGGTGCGGGCTACCGGCTTGAGGCCGACACCTCGCGCGGTGGCGACGACCCGGCACACCTGCTTGTGGAATTGCGCGCCACACTCGAAAGTCGCCGCAAGGCGTTGCGCTTGCTGTGGCCCGACCTCGCGTGGCATCTCTTCGTCTTTGTGCTGACGGAGACGGACAGGCTCTTCCATTTCCTGTGGGATGCGGTGACCGACGTTGCCAACCCGCTGCATGGGCCGTGTATGGATGTGCTGGCCCTGTGGGACACGGTGATTGGCGAAGTGCTCGACCTCGTGGCGGCACTCCCCGGCGGTGCCCGTCTCATGGTGCTGGCCGACCACGGTTTCACCCGGCTGGTGACCGAGGTCGACATCAACACGTGGCTGCGTCAGGAAGGGCTGTTGCAACTGGCCCCGGCGGGCCCCGCGGCAGATGCGGGAATGGAACTCGACGCCTCGCGCATCCTTCCCGGCAGCGTGGCCTTCGCCCTCGACCCCGGGCGCATCTACCTGCATACGCGCCGACGCTTCGCACGTGGCGGGCTTTCCGATGCCGAGGGCGTGGCCTTGGCTGCACGCCTGCGCGAGGGGCTGCTGGGATTGACCTACGCCGGACGCCCCGTGTTGCGTGATGTCCTGCCCGCCGACGGCCTGTACGACGGCCCCTGCCGCGACATCGCCCCCGACCTCGTCTGCGTCCCGCACGAGGGCTTCGACCTCAAGGCCAAGTTCAATCGTCCTGCCGTGTTCGGGCGTTTCGGGCGCACCGGAACGCATAGTGTGCACGGGGGCATCTTCCATGACAGCGAGGGTGGTGCCCCGCACCGCCTGCGTGACGCCGGAAGGCTGGTGCTCGAACATTTCGGCCTTTCCCGTCGACCCGACGCCGGAGGGCGTCTTGTGACCACTCCAACACAGGGCGCGTCCTGCATGCCCATAACGATGCACAAATGATAGAATTCGCCAAAGAACTCAACGCGGCCCAGTATGAGGCCGTGACCACGCTCGACGGCCCGGTGCTGGTCATCGCCGGTGCGGGCAGCGGCAAGACGCGCACGGTGGTCTACCGCCTCGCCAACCTGCTTGAGCGCGGCGTGCCCGCCTCGTCCATCCTGCTGCTGACGTTCACCCGCAAGGCGGCCAACGAGATGCTGCAACGCGCCAGCCGCCTGCTGGGCTACGGGGTGCAGGGCATCGCCGGGGGCACCTTCCACGCCTTCGCCTATTCGCTCTTGCGCCAGTACCATCCGGCACGCCTTGAGGGGCGCGACCTGACCATCATGGACGGGGCCGACAGCGTGGCCGCCATCCAGCACTGCAAGGATGCGCTCGGCATCGCGCGGGGGGACAAGTCGTTCCCCAAGACACAGACGGTGCTGTCGTTGCTCAGCAAGTCGCGCAACAAGGAACTGCCGCTGGACGAAGTGCTGCGCCGCGAGGCGTACCACCTGCTGGTACATGCAGACGGGGTCTCGCGCATCGGCGAAGCCTACGCCGAATATCGCGCGGAACACGGCCTGCTGGACTATGACGACCTGCTCTTCGAGGTGGAGCGCCTGTTGCGCGAACGGCCCGACCTGCTGGCCCACCTGCGCGACAGATACCGCTACATCATGGTCGACGAGTATCAGGACACCAACCTCGTGCAGGCGCGGCTGGTGCAGCTTCTGGCGGGAGAGGGCGGCAACGTCATGGCCGTGGGGGACGACGCCCAGTCCATCTACGCCTTTCGCGGCGCCAACGTGCAGAACATCCTGTCGTTCCCGCAGTTCTTTCCCGGTACGCGCATCATCAAGCTGGAAGAGAACTACCGTTCCACCCAGCCGGTGCTCGACCTCACCAACGCCATCCTCGCCGAGGCACCGCAGGCCTACCGCAAGCACCTGTACACCAGTCGCGAGGACGGCGTGCTGCCGCAGGTGGTGCGACCCCTGAGCGACCTCACGCAGGCATCCATCGTGGTGAGTCGCGTGAGTGAACTGCTGCGGACGTATCCGCCCCATGAAATCGCCGTGCTGTTCCGGGCGGGGTTCCACTCGTACCATGTGGAGGTACAGCTCAACAAACTGGGCATCCGCTTCCGCAAGTATGGCGGGGTGCGCTATTCCGAGGCCGCGCACGTCAAGGACGTGATGGCCTACGCCCGCCTTGTGCTCAACCCCCTCGACCTGCCGGCGTTCCAGCGTGTGGCGGCCCTGTCGCGCGGTGTGGGGCCCAAGACCACCCTGCGCCTCTACGAGGTCGCCCGACAGGGTGACCCGGCGGCGACGGCCCATGCCTGCGCGCGTTATCCGCAACTGCGGGCCGACCTTGAACTGCTCGACAGGCTTCGCAAGCGCACACCTGCGCCCGCCACGCTGCTGGAAGAGGTCATCGAGCATTACCAGCCGCGTCTCGAAGCCGCCTACCCCGACGACTGGCCGCGCAGACAGCAGGGACTTGAACAGCTTGTGCAGATAGCCTCGGCCTATCGCGACCTCGACCTCTTCATCTCCGACCTGTCGCTGGAAGACCCCGGCACCGAGGAGGAGGACCGCGACAGCGTGGTGCTGTCCACCATCCATTCCGCCAAGGGGCTTGAGTGGAGTGCCGTCATCATCCTCGACCTCGTGGAGGACAGGTTCCCGTCGCGCCATGCCGTGACGCGCGCCGACGACTTCGAGGAGGAGCGCCGCCTGATGTACGTGGCCTGCACCCGCGCCCGCGAACGGCTCATGCTCTTCGTGCCGTCCAGCCTCTACCAGCGCGGGGAGGGTGGCAACCAGCCCGCCGCGCCCAGCCCCTTCGTCCGGGAGTTGCCCGCGGCACTGTACGAGGAGTGGTACGAGAGCTATACCGGAGGTCTGCAACGGCGTGATACGTCGCGTCCGGTTGCGCGTCCGGCCGTGGCATCCACCTTCGGTTGCGCACCGCGTCCCGAATCGGCACCGGTGCCCGGCGGGCCGTCGCCCGTTGCAGGGGCGGCGAAGCTGGGGTTCTGCACGCACAAGATCTTCGGGCGGGGCAAGATCGTCCAGCATCTGCCGCCCGACAAGTACAGGGTGAACTTCCCCGGCGTGGGGCTCAAGGTCATCCTGGGCGACTATCTGACGCTGGAGGATGACGCATGAAGGGCCTTGCGAGCGAAGAGGACTTCATCGCCTGCATCGACAGGCATTTTCCCAACGCGCACAGACACGTGGTGGTGGGGCGCGGAGACGATTGCGCCGTGCTGGCCTGCCCGGAACGCCTGTGCGTGAGCACCGACCTGTTCATCGAGGACGTGCATTTCAGACGTTCGTACTTCAGGCCCGAAGAGATAGGCCACAAGGCGCTGGCCGTGAACGTGAGCGATGTCGCCGCCATGGGCGGTGTGCCGCTGGGGTTCAGTCTCGCACTCATGACGCCCCCCGGCATGACCCGCGAGTACGCAGACGCGCTCTTTGCGGGCATGTCCGGACTGGCTGCCGCGTATGGCATGGTGCTCACCGGCGGCGACCTGTCCCGTGGCGGAGTGCTTGGTCTTTCCATCACCGTGTGGGGTGAGCCCGTGCCGGGGCGCCGGTTCCTGCGTCGTGGCGGATGCCGCCCCGACGATGTGCTCTTCGTCGTGGGCAGCCTCGGCCTCGCACGGGCGGGCCTGTGCGCGCTGGAGGCTTCAGGGCGTGACGCCCTGCGCCTGTACCCCGAAGCGTGCGCCGCGCATCTCACGCCCAACCCGCAGGTGTCAGCGGGGCAGTTGCTGGCGCGGTACCCCTCTGTGGCGTTGATGGACCTCTCGGACGGGCTGGCGCGCGATGTGCCCCGTCTTGTGGGGCTCGACCGCGACGGCGGCCTTGGTGCCGCCCTTGAACTGCACGAGGACGACCTGCACGACGAGGTCATGGCCTATGCCATCGCCAACGGACTCGACCCGGTGGAGGAAGCCTTCGCCGGAGGAGAGGACTACGCGCTGCTGGGGGCCTGCCCCGAAGACGACTTCGAGGCGCTACGTGAAGAGGTGCAGGGCGTGGTACGTGTCGGCACCGTGACTGCCGACGGCCTGCTCACCCTCAACGGCCTGCCGCCTTCCAACAGCGGTTTCGATCATTTCGCCTGACCTCACGAGGAGGTTCGCCCATGCAACCTGTATTGCGTCCCATCGGCACCGTGCGCTCGCGTCTGACCCGCCTCGACGACTGTCCCAAGAACGGAGACGAGGGGGCCCCCGAGGCATGGATAGACATCCTGCCCGAATTCGCGGCGGGGCTGGATACGCTGGAGGCAGGGCAGGAACTGACCCTCGTCACGTGGCTGCATCTCGCCGACCGCGACACACTCGCAGTGCATCCGCGTGGCGACACGTCGCGGCCCATGCGCGGGGTGTTCAACACCCGTTCGCCCGCCCGTCCGAACCCCCTCGGCCTGCACGACGTGCGCCTCCTGGGCACCGCCCCCGGGCCGGACGGGATGGTGCGCCTTCTGGTGGCACCGCTTGAGGCCCTGCACGGCACTCCGGTGGTGGACATCAAGACCAGCCTCAGCCAGCGGCGTGATACGGGATGGGGCGACGGCGTCCCTCTGCGTGAGGCCGAGACGGTTCGCCGTCTGTGTCACACGGCGTGGCAACGGGGTCTGCTTTCGGGCTTCAACGGCAACGTGAGCCTGCGCCTAGGGGCGACCTGTCTCGTCACCTGTACGGGGGCGGCCAAGGGCGACCTCTCTCCCGGCGACCTCGCCGTGGTCGACATCGCCTCCGGCAAGCGCATCGCAGGAGGTAAGCCTTCCTCTGAACTCGCCATGCACCTTGAGGTCTATCGTCGGCAGCCCCGGGCACAGGCCATCGTGCACACGCATCCGCCACGCCTGCTGGCCCTCGGGCTGCGTGTCGCCCCGCAGCAGATGCTGCACATCGACGTCTACGAGGCGCAGATGCTCGTATCGCGCCTCGGGTCTGCCCCCGCCCATGCCCCCGGAACGCAGGCACTGGCCGATGCCGTGGGCGAGGCGGCCGTCACCCGCGAGGCGGTCTGGATGGAACGCCACGGGCTGGTGTGCTGGGGGGAGACGCCCATGCAGGCGCTTGCGCTGGGTGAAGAACTGGAACACCTCGCGGGCATCCATCTCTCGGTTTTGTAGTCACGGCGGCTTGATGCGCACCTGCGGCTGACGGGAAAGATGACGTGCGACAGGGCCGGTGAATGGCGTCATCTCTTGATATGACCCCGTTACGACAATCCCCGTCCTCGCATGAGGACGGGGATTGTCGCTTGTGGAAGAGGCGGACGGGGCACGGACTCGGTTCGTTCAAGGTCTCCCGTATCCTGCCCGCGGATTCGTCTCCGGGGGCGGCTACACTACGGGCTCGTCGTCGCAGGTGCAGTGCTGTGCGGCCTGTGCATCACGTTCGGCACGCCGTTCCTCGCGCCGCAGTTCACGGCGTCGGCGGGCTTCTACGCAGCGGCGTTCGTGGGTGGGCGTTTCGCACAACAGCGGCGGCACGGCCACGGGCTTCCTGTCCGGCCCCATGGCCACGAACGTGAGATAGGCCGAAGCTGCGTGGCGCACCTCGCCGGTCAGCAGATTCTCGGCTTCGACACGCACACCCACCTCCAGTGACGTGCCTCCCGTGAGGTTCACGCTGGCTTTCAGCAGCATGAGTTCACCCACGTTGACCGGCGCGCGAAAGTCCATGCGGTCGATGGACGCGGTGACCACGGGTGTGCGGCAGTGCCTCATGGCGGCGACAGCCCCGGCGAGGTCTATGTGCTTGAGGATGACGCCCCCGTGCACGTAGCCCGCCGGGTTGGCGTCCTGCGGCAGCGGCCTGTGCGTCATGACCACTTCGCTTTCCGATACCTTCTTGGCCTGCATGATGCCCTCGTATGGCGGTGCGGGGCTAGCCCGCGAACGTGACGCCGCCCTTGCCCAGCAGGTCGTGCAGGTGCACGAGGCCCACAAGCCGGTGGTCGTCGTCGGTGATGGGAAGCACGGTGATGGCCTTCTGTTCCATGATGTCGATGAGTTCGGCCACCGACTGGGTCTGCCGTGCGAAACGGGGGTTGCGCGTCATGATGTGGGTGACTCCCACGCGCGGGCCGTAGGTGCCGCGAAGGACGGCACGGCGTACGTCACCGTCGGTGAGGATGCCGGTCAGCCTCCCACCGCCGTCCGTGAGGGCCACGGCCCCGAAGCCGCCCTTGTCGAGGGCGAGAACGGCCTCTTCGCACACGGCCTCTTCGTTGACCACCGGAATGCCCTCGGTGTGCATGAGTTCAGCCACGCGCAGCCGCAGCCGCTGGCCCAGTGAACCGCCGGGGTGGTAGCGCAGGAAGTCGTTCTCGGTGAAGGACTTCCAGTCGATGAGGCAGACCGCCAGTGCGTCGCCAAGGGCGAGTACCGCCGTGGTGGACGCCGTAGGGGCAAGCCCCAGCGGGCACGCTTCACGCGGTACGCCGCAGTCGAGCACGATGTCGGCACCGCGTCCCAGTGACGAGTCGGCGCGGCCGGTCAGGGCGATGATGGGCGTGCCGATGGCGCGCAGGCTGGGCAGGATGGCGTTGAGTTCATCCGTCTCGCCGGAGTTGGAGATGGCGATGACCACGTCGTCGGCCTTGAGGCTGCCCATGTCGCCATGTGCGCCCTCTACGGGGTGCAGGAAGAAGGCGGGGCTGCCCGTGGACGAGAAGGTGGCGGCCAGCTTGCGGCCCACCAGCCCCGACTTGCCGAGGCCTGTCACAACGACACGGCCGCGGCATCCTGCCAGCAGGGCCAGCGCGGATTCGAACGAGGGGCCAAGCCTGTCGCGTACGGCACGGATGCCCTCCGCTTCGATATCGAGAACGTCGCGGCCGCGTTGCAGCCAGTCGGTCTGATGTATCTGGTCGTCTGTCATGTCATGTACTCCTTGCGGCCCTTCTTGTAAGGCACGGGCCGCAGGTTGAAAAGGGCACAAGAGTGCCTTCCGTAAAAGGGCGCTGGTGTGACGGTGCCCCCTTCGGGGGGCTGGCGGGGCATCCTGCGCAATGTAACGGGAACACAAGAGTGCACCGCCCTTGTCGCGCAGGTTGCATGGTGGCGTCCTTGGGCAGGCGTGGCAGCGATGTACGCCAGAGGGGCATCGTCGGTGGGGCTTGTGTCACGCAAAAGGGCCTCCGGCATGCCGGAGGCCCTTCATTGCATGGTCGCTTGCGGCGGCTAGCAGCCGCATTCAAGGCAGAGTTTGCCGCCACCGGCGCAAGGGATGGGATAGTCGCCGGTGAAGCACGCGAGACAGTAGTTCTCGGGATGCGAGACCGAGCGCAGCAGCCCTTCGATGGTGATGTAGTGCAGCGAATCGATGCCGATGAAGCGTTCGATTTCGGATACGCTATGATTGGCGGCGATGAGTTCGCCCTTGGAGGCGAAGTCGATGCCGTAGAAGCACGGGAACTTGATGGGCGGGCAGCTCACCCTGAAGTGGACTTCACGCGCACCCAGTTCTCGCAGTTTCTTCACGCGCGTCCGGATGGTGGTTCCGCGCACGATGGAGTCGTCCACGATGCAGATGCGCTTGCCCTTGATCATGCTCTTCACCGGGTTGATCTTCACCCGGACGCTGAAGTCGCGCATGTCCTGCGAGGGCTGGATGAAGGTGCGCCCCACATAGTGGTTGCGGATCATGGCGTGTTCGTAGGGCAGCCCCGACTCCTGCGCGAAGCCGACGGCGCTGTAGACCCCCGAGTCCGGGAAGGGCATCACGAAGTCCACATCGGGGGCCGATTCGCGGGCCAGTTCCTGCCCCATGCGC
This sequence comes from Nitratidesulfovibrio vulgaris str. Hildenborough, assembly GCF_000195755.1. Classification (NCBI taxonomy): domain Bacteria; kingdom Pseudomonadati; phylum Thermodesulfobacteriota; class Desulfovibrionia; order Desulfovibrionales; family Desulfovibrionaceae; genus Nitratidesulfovibrio; species Nitratidesulfovibrio vulgaris. Next base: position 199,037 of record NC_002937.3, read on the forward strand.
TTGCGGCACTGGTACACGTCTTCACCGAAGACCAGCGAGTCGGGCCGTGCGAAGTAGATGAGCTCGAAGATGCACTGGCGTGTGGGGGCTTCGGTCTCAATCTTGTAGCTTTGCACCTTCGTATCTTCGATGACCACCATCTCGCCCGGGTCGAGCGAGCGTATGAACTCTGCTTCCAGCAGGTCGAAGGCGCACGTCTCGGACGCGAACACATGCGCACCCGCCACGCGGCCCAGCGCCAGCGGACGGAACCCGTGCGGGTCGCGTACGGCGATGAGCTTGTTGTTGGCGAGGATGAGCAGGGCGTAGGCCCCTTTCACCTTGCGGCATGCCGCCATGACGGCCTCTTCGAGCGTATGCCCGTTGAGGTTGCGGGCGATGAGGTGCACGAACACCTCGCTGTCGATGGAGGTCTGGAAGATGGAGCCCTGTTCCTCCAGTTCGCGCCGCAATTCCAGCGTGTTCACGAGGTTGCCGTTGTGCGCGATGGCGATCTCGAGACCCTTGTAGCGCACGATGAACGGCTGCGCGTTGCGGATGAGCGACGCGCCCGTGGTGGAGTACCGGATATGCCCGATGGCGATGTCGCCCTTGAGTTCCTTGCCGAGGTGGCGTTCGTTGAAGACCTCGGGCACGAGACCCATGCCGCGGTGTTCACGCAGTTTCTGTCCGTCCCACGTCACGATGCCGGCGCTCTCCTGCCCGCGGTGTTGCAGGGCGTAGAGGCCGAAGTAGGAAAGACGGGCGGCCTCGGCATGGTTGTAGATGCCGAAGATGCCGCAGTAATGCCGGATCATGGCTCCCCCTTCTTCAGGAATGACGGCCTACAGGCCGTAGTATTCCTGAAGGCTCTTCACGTTCACGCCGCAGGTGCGGCTGGCTGCGATGGACTTGGCGATGGCACGCGCCCCGGAGACCGTGGTGCTGTAAGGCACGCCGTACATGAGTGTGGCCTGCCTGATGGACTTCGAGTCCTGCACGGTGCGCTTGCCCGATGCCGTGTTCACCACGAGGGCGATGTCGCCGTTCTTGATCATGTCGACGATGTTCGGACGCCCTTCGTAGACCTTGTTGACGTGGGTCGTGGGTACGCCATGCTCCTTGAGCAGCTTCGCCGTACCGGCGGTGGCCACGATTTCGAAGCCAAGGTCGGCGAAGATGCGCGCCACGTCGGGCACCAGCGTCTTGTCGCGGTCGTTGACCGAGATGAACACCTTGCCCTGCTGCGGCAGACGCTGTCCGCCCGCAAGCTGGCCCTTCAGGTACGCTTCTTCGAAGGTGGGCGCAATGCCCATGACTTCACCGGTGGAGCGCATTTCAGGGCCAAGCAGGATGTCCACGCCGGGGAAGCGGTTGAACGGGAAGACAGACTCCTTCACGGAGACGTAGCCCGAACGGCGCATGGACCACGGGTCGAGTTCCTTCAGGGTCTTGCCGAGCATCACCTGCGTCGCGAGGCGCGGCAGCGGCACGGCTGTGGCCTTGGAGACGAAGGGCGCGGTGCGCGAGGCGCGGGGGTTGACTTCAAGGATGAAGATGACGCCGTCCTTCACCGCGAACTGGATGTTCATGAGGCCCACCACGCGCAGTTCCTTGGCGAGGGCCACGGTCTGGCGGGAAATCTCGTCGGTGATGGACGAGGGCAGGCTGTAGGGGGGGATTGAACAGGCCGAGTCGCCGGAGTGGATGCCCGCCTCTTCGATGTGTTCCATGATGCCAGCCACGTAGACGTCGGTGCCGTCGGAGAGGGCGTCCACGTCCACCTCGGTGGCGTTCTCGAGGAACTTGTCGAGCAGGATGGGGTGCTCGGGGGCTTCACCCACCGAGTTCTGGAAGTAGGAGGTCAGCTGTTCCTCGTCGTAGACGATCTCCATGGCGCGCCCGCCCAGCACGTAGCTGGGACGCACCACCACGGGGTAGCCGATGGAGTTGGCGCCGGCGATGGCCTGCCTGAGGTTCATGACCGTGGCGTTGGCGGGCTGGCGCAGGTCGAGCTTGTGGATGAGCGCCTGGAAGCGTTCGCGGTCTTCGGCGCGGTCGATGGCGTCGGGCGAGGTGCCGAGAATGGGCACGCCTGCGCGTTGCAGCGGTACGGCGAGGTTCAGCGGGGTCTGTCCGCCGAACTGCACGATGACGCCGTCGGGCTTCTCCGCCTCGATGATGTGCATGACATCCTCGAAGGTGAGCGGCTCGAAGTACAGGCGGTCGGAGGTGTCATAGTCGGTGGAGACCGTCTCGGGGTTGGAGTTGACCATGATGGCCTGCACGCCCATCTCCTTCAGCGCGAAGGAGGCGTGACAGCAGCAGTAGTCGAACTCGATGCCCTGCCCGATGCGGTTGGGGCCGCCACCGAGGATGATCACCTTGCGGCGCGACTCGGCCTCGATTTCGTGGCCCGTCTCGTAGGTGGAATAGTAGTAGGGGGTGTAGGCCTCGAACTCGCTGGCGCAGGTGTCCACGAGGTAATAGGTGGGGCGTATGCCCGTGGCGTCGCGCAGGGCGCGTACGTCCGATTCGGGCCGCTTCCACATCTCGGCCAGCTGCCTGTCGGAGAATCCGTATTCCTTGGCGCGGCGCAGCAGGGTCACCAGTTCGCCATTGTCGGGGGTCATGGAGTTGGCGAGGGCGAAGTCGCGCAGGTCGCCTTCCATGTCGACCAGTTCGCGCATCTGGCGCAGGAACCACGGGTCGATGTTGGTGATTTCATGGATGTCGTCGATGGTCATGCCCGAGAGCATGGCGAGACGGACGTAGAAGATGCGGCGCGAGTTCGGCGTGCGCAGCTTGGCGACGATCTCCTCATGTTCGGGGAGCTTGTCGCGGAAGCGCGAGCCAAGGCCCGGTGCGCCCACCTCGAGCGAGCGCAGCCCCTTCTGGAGCGACTCCTTGAAGGTGCGGCCTATGGACATGGCCTCTCCCACGCTCTTCATGGCGGTGGTGAGTTCGTCGCGTGCGCCGGGGAACTTCTCGAAGGTGAAGCGCGGAATCTTGGTGACCACGTAGTCGATGGTCGGCTCGAAGCTGGCCATCGTCTCGCGGGTGATGTCGTTGGGTATCTCGTCGAGGGTGTAGCCCACGGCGAGCTTGGCGGCGATCTTGGCGATGGGGAAGCCCGTGGCCTTGGATGCCAGAGCGGAGGAGCGCGACACGCGGGGGTTCATCTCGATGACCACCATGTCGCCGTTGTCCGGGTTGATGCCGAACTGCACGTTGGAGCCGCCCGTCTCGACGCCTATCTCGCGCATGATGGCGATGGAGGCGTCACGCATCATCTGGTACTCGACATCGGTCAGGGTCTGTGCCGGGGCCACGGTGATGGAGTCGCCCGTGTGCACGCCCATGGGGTCGAAGTTCTCGATGGAGCAGATGATGACGCAGTTGTCGGCCTTGTCGCGCATGACCTCCATCTCGTATTCCTTCCAGCCGAGCACGGACTGCTCGATCATCACCTCGCTGGTGATGCTGGCGGTGAGACCGCGCGAGGCGATCTCTTCGAGGTCTTCCATGTTGTAGGCGATGCCGCCGCCCGTGCCGCCCATGGTGAACGCGGGGCGGATGATGAGCGGAAAGGGCATCTCCGTTCCGAGGCGACGCACGTCGTCCATGGAACGGGCGATGCCGCTGGCAGGCACCTTGAGGCCGATGTTGGCCATGGCAAGGCGGAACAGCTCGCGGCTTTCGGCCTTCTCGATGACCGCACGGTTGGCGCCGATGAGCTCCACGCCGCATTCATCCAGCACACCGGAGGCCGCCAGCGCGAGGGCCGTGTTCAGGCCCGTCTGCCCGCCCAGCGTGGGCAGCAGCGCGTCGGGACGCTCCTTGCGGATGATGGCGGCCACCGTCTCGGGCTCGATGGGCTCGATGTAGGTACGGTCGGCGAGACCGGGGTCGGTCATGATGGTGGCGGGGTTCGAGTTGACCAGCACCACCTCGTAACCCTCTTCCTTGAGGGCCTTCACGGCCTGTGTGCCGGAGTAGTCGAACTCGCAGGCCTGCCCGATGATGATGGGGCCGGACCCGATGACCATAATCCGCTTCAAGTCTGTGCGTTTGGGCATGTCGCTTCGTGTGGGGTGAAAGGTTGTCCGCGGGGCTGCAAGGCGGAGAAATCCTGACGGTACGAAGCGGAAGGAGGCGAACGCCCACGGAAGGGGGCGCGGGGGAGATGCCGTCCGCCCGCGATTGCGCCAGCGGGCCGCCCTCGGTACGCGCCGGTCAGCAATCTCCCTACCATATACCGGCAGGGGGTGACATGCAAGGGGCACAAGCCTTGGGCGCAGGTGACGCATCTCTGTATCCCGTTTCTGCAATCAGGCTTCGCTTGCGCCAAGGTGGCTCGTTGCCGTGTGATGATAATGCCGAAAGTCATTGCGTGTCGCGACGCTTGATGTGTACTGTGAGTGCAGTGCTACTGATGCAATATCTGCTTTGATGTTGTCATGATAATCACTTTCTTTTTCTTCATGGCAATGATTATCATCGATAGGAGTTGAGTAGTGCATCGCATTGGCATGAAATTGCAATGTGGTATCATATTCACTGTCCTGACAGGCTCCCTTGCCTGTCTGCACGGTTTTGACGTTGATGCATATGCTGATGACGGAAGACACGATAGGCATGGGGAACGACATGCATGGTCAACTGTGTCAAAAATGCCTGATGTTTATGTGAAATCTTGCGGAGGGTGCCACATGGCGTACCCTGCTGTACTGTTGGCGCATGAGGGATGGGCATCCATCGTCGGTTCAGCAAGCGACCATTTCGGGACGGTGGTCGAGATGTCTCCTGCGCAGCAGCAGGCTGTCGCCGCCTATCTTTCCGATAACGCGGCCGACAGGTCCGGCACCAAACTGGGCCGGAAGATCGCCCGTTCCATGTCTGATGGGAACGTGTCGCGCATCACGGAAGTGCCCTACATCAGGCACAAGCATCGCGATATCGGGGCTGCCGTGCTGACCAGGGAAAGTGTAGGCGGGCTGGCGAACTGCATTGCCTGTCATCCCGGGGCAACTGGCGGGCAGTTCGATGATGACGACGTGGCGATTCCGACGGACTGATACGGGCGCATGGCACGAGCAGGCCACCATTCACTTTGACTGCGGAAGGATGTGCGACGGATGATGTCTGAACAGCGCAGGGCTATCGCCTTGTCCCTCGTGTGCGGTGTGTGCATCCTCGTCCTGAAGATGCTCGCGTATCTCGTGACAGATTCAGCGGCACTCATGTCGGATGCATTCGAGTCCATCGTGAATGTGGTGGCGAGTGCTTTTACCATGTGGACCCTGTATGTGGCGCAGACGCCGCCGGACAGGCGCCATCCCTATGGGCATGGGCGAGTCGAGTTCTTCGCCGTGTTCTTCGAAGGGGCTCTCGTCATTGTTGCCGCACTGGGCATTATCGTCGCAGCGGCGCCTCGTATCATCGAACCGCGCGCAATGGTGCAGCTTGACATCGGCCTTGGGCTATCGGTCGTCGCCTCTGCCATCAACCTCGTTCTCGGCCTTTATCTCATCCGTGTGGGACGGCGCGAAGACAGGCTGGCACTCGTTGCCGACGGTAAGCACATCATAACTGACGTGTACACGACCGGTGGGGTGCTTGCGGGTTTGCTGCTCGTCCATGCCACAGGATGGCTGTGGCTCGACGGGGCCATCGCATGCGTCGTGGCCCTGCACATCCTCGGAGCGGGGTATGGGCTCGTAAGGGAGGCGGTGCGTGGACTCATGAACGAGCGCGACGAGAAGCTGCTGCTGCGTATCGAGGATGTCCTCAGACGCCATGAGCAGGATGACGGGATTGCAACGCATGATATCCGGGCATGGAGGTCGGGCCGGGACATCCATGTCGACCTGCATCTCGTGCTGCCCCGGCATATGACCATGGAGCAGGCACAGGCGCGCGCCACGGTCGTCGAAGATATCCTGCGGGGCCAGATTCCCCATGTCGTCGAGGTACTTGTGCGGGCCGAGGCCTGCGATGAGGCACAGTGCAGCGCCTGCCGCCATGCTGGCAGGTGCCATGAGAGGTAGGGGCCCTGCGTACGGTTCAGGGATTACGGGGTATTGGCAGCAGATGGCGTGTCGCTCCGGTGCCGCGGGCGGTGCGTAGCCTGCGGGGGGGCGTAACACATGACTTAAGCCCGGCGCTGGCCTAGCGTATCCCCGGCAGGTCGTACCCCCCGGCAGGGGATGCCACGTGGCCCACAGCGTGCGGGTGCGACTTCGTGTCGCTCAATGGAAAGGCCCGCATGTATGCGGGCCCTTCGTTTGTCTTTATGGGGGGGCAGTCACGGGGCAACCCGCGAGGCGCGCAGCTAGATGCGGCCTTCCTCCACGGCGTGACATGCCACCAGAGCACCGCCGGGCTGCGGCAGGGCGCGGGGCACCTCGTTCATGCAGCGCTTGTCGGCGTGGGGGCAGCGACCGTGGAAGACGCAGCCCGAAGGCAGGTTGATGGGCGTGGGCACGTCACCGGAGAGGCGGATGTGCTTCAGGCCCTTCTGCCCGATACGCGGAATGGCGGAGAGCAATGCCTGCGTATACGGGTGGCGCGGTGAACCGAACAGGTCTTCGCTGGTGGCGAGTTCACACAGTGAACCGAGGTACATGACCGCCACACGGGTGGAGATGTGCTCCACCACCGAGAGGTCGTGGCTGATGAACAGGTAGGTCAGGTTGCGCTGTTCCTGCATGTCCATCATCAGGTTCAGCACCTGCGCCTGAATGGAGACGTCCAGTGCGGAGATGGGTTCGTCCGCCACGATGAACTCGGGGTCGACGGCAAGGGCGCGGGCGATGGATATGCGCTGGCGTTGCCCGCCCGAGAACTCATGCGGATAGCGCGTGGCCCACACAGGGTTGATGCCCACCTGTTCCATGACGGCGGCGACCCTGTCGAGCACTTCGCCTTCGCCGATGCCGGGGTTGTGGAAGCGGATGGGTTCTTCGAGAATCTGGTTCACGCGCATACGCGGGTTGAGCGAGGCGTAAGGGTCCTGGAAGACCATCTGCATGCGGGTGCGGTAGGGCAGCATCTCCGTGTCGGAGAGGTGGTCGATGCGCCGGTCACGGTAGTGGATTTCGCCGGAATTGGGGCGGTACAGGCCGATGACCGTGCGTGCGAGGGTCGATTTGCCGCAGCCCGATTCACCGACAACGCTGAGGGTCTCGCCCTCGTTGATGGTGAACGAGACGTCGTTGACCGCATGGACGACAGTGCGCTTGCGGACGATGCCGGAGCCGGTGAGCCTGAGCTGGTCGAGAAAGCCGCCGGAGATGTCGAAGTGCTTGACGACATTGCGCAGGTTGAGAAGAGGTTTCTGTTGCATCGTAACTCCGCTAGTCCAGCAGGTGGCACGCCACAAGTCCGCCGTTGCGCTTGGGCAGGAGGCGCGGCCGCGAGGTGCGGCACACGTCCTGACACAGCTCGCAACGGTTGTGGAAGGGACAGATGCCGTGCGCGATCTCGGAGAGGCTGGGCATGGCACCCGGAATCTGGTTCAGGCGATGCCGCTTGCCCACGCAGCCCCCGCCACAGCTGTTGCCCTGCGGCAGGGCGGCGAGCAGCCCCTTGGTGTAGGGGTGCTGCGGGTCGGCCACGATGCGCGCGGTCTCGCCCATCTCCACGATGCGGCCCGCGTACATGACGGCTATCTTCTGCGTCACCTGCGAGACCACGCCGAGGTCGTGCGTGATGAGGATGAGACCCATCTTCTCGGACTCGCACAGTTCAAGCAGCAGGTCCATGATCTCGGCCTGAATGGTCACGTCGAGGGCCGTTGTCGGTTCGTCGGCGATGATGAGGCTCGGCGAGGTGAGCAGGGCTATGGCGATGACGATGCGCTGGCGCATGCCGCCGGAGAACTCGTGCGGGTACTGCTTGAGCCGCTTCTCGGGCGAGGGGATGTAGACCTTGCGCAGCTTGTCGAGGGCGATCTCTTCCGCCTCGCGGCGGCTCATCTTCTGGTGCGCGAGAATCGTCTCCACCATCTGCGAGCCGATGGTGAGCACCGGGTTCAGCGTCATCATGGGATCCTGGAAGATCATGCTGATGCGGTTGCCGCGGATGTCACGCAGCGTTTCGGCATCGGTGGTGACGAGGTCGTTACCCTCGAACAGCACCGAGCCACCGGCGATGAAGCCGGGCTTGCTGATGAGGTTGATGATGGAGAAGCCGGTGACGGACTTGCCCGCTCCCGACTCGCCCACAAGTCCGAGACGTTCGCCACGGCCCAGCGTGAACGAGACGTCGTTCACGGCGGTGAGCGCTTCGTCGCGGAGAGCGAACTTGACGGTGAGGTTCTGGACGTCGAGCAACGCTTCCATGGCTAGTCCTTGTAAAGCTTGGGATTGAGGAAGTCGCGCAGCCAGTCACCGAGCAGGTTGATGGACAGCACCAGCAGAATGAGCATGATGCCCGGGAAGAGCGTTATCCACCAGCTTCCGCTGAAGAAGTACTGGAAGCCCGACTTGATGAGCGAACCGAGCGAAGGCTGCGTGACCGGCATCCCGAGACCCAGGAACGACAGGGCCGCCTCGCTCATGACCGCGTTGGCCACCTGCACCGTGGAGATGACAAGCACCGGGGTGAGCGTGTTGGGCAGGATGTGCCGCAGCATGATGCGCCGTGCCGGAAGGCCGATGACGCGCGCCGCCTCGACGTATTCCTTCTTCTTCTCGGCCAGCACCGAGGCGCGTACGGTACGCGCTATCTGGGGCCATTCCGAAAGGCCGATGACGAAGATGAGGAAGGGCACGGCCACCTCTTCGTAGCGGCCCACGCCCACGACCATCTGCAGGATGGCGCCGAAGAAGATGGCCACCATGTAGGACGAGAACGAAAGCTGCACGTCGGCCACGCGCATGAGGATGGAGTCGATGCGCTTGCTGCCGTAGCCGGACACGAGACCCACGAAGATGCCGATGACGGATTGCAGGGCCACGGCGCCAAGGCCGATGACCAGCGAAACGCGCATCCCGTAAAGCATGGCCGAGAGGATGTCGCGGCCCTGGTTGTCGGTGCCCAGCAGGAAGTCGGCGGTGCCTTCGGGCTTCCATGCGGGCGGAAGTTCCGCGTTCATGATGTCGAGGGTCGCACCGTCATAGGGCGAATGGGGGGCGATGAGCGGCGCGAGAATGGCCGACACGGCAAGGATGAACAGCAGCGCGAAGCTGCCCACGGCCACGGGGTCGCGCAGGAAGCTGTAGAGGAAGTACGACTTGCGGAAGCGTCTGATGAGGGCGACCATGCTATTTCCTCCCCGCGATGCGGACCATGGGGTTCACCAGACCGTAGACGATGTCGACCACGGTGTTCACCGTCACGAAGATGGCGCCGCAGAAGATGAGGTACGCCACAAGCAGCGAGGTGTCGGCGCGTTCCACGGCGTCGATGAACATGAAGCCCATGCCCTGCCACTGGAAGACCGTCTCGGTGAGGATGGTGAAGGCGATCATGGTGCCAAGCTGCACCCCGCCGACGGTGATGACCGGCAGCAGCGTGTTCTTGAAGGCGTGAACCATGATGACGCGCCATGTCTTAAGGCCCTTGGCGCGGGCGAATTTGACGTACTCGGTCTCGAGCACTTCCTTCATCTCGGCGCGGATGAGGCGGATGAAGAGCGGCAGCATGATGGAGGAGAGCGAGATGCCGGGCAGGATGATGTGCTTGAAATTGGCCCACGTGGTGAGGTTCGTGTCCCATGAGCCGATGACGTGCTCAGGGTTGCCGCGCCCGAAAGAGGGCAGCCAGCCGAGGTTCACCGAGAAGATGTAGATGAGGAATATGGCGGTGAGGAAGACCGGCACCGACACACCGATGGTGCTTACGCCCATGAACAGACGTGAAAGCACGTCCTTGGGGCGGCACGCCGCATAGACGCCCACGGGTACGGAGATGAGGATGATGAGGCATGCCGCCACGAACACCAGTTCGAGGGTGGCAGGTGCCTTGTCGAGTATGACGTCGAGGGCGGGCTTGCGGTAGAAATACGAGATGCCGAGGTCGCCCTTGAGGGCGCCCGAGGCGAAGCGGGTCCACTGGACGGCGAACGGGTCGTTGAGGCCAAGCTCTTCGCGCAGGGCCTCGCGCTCCTTCACAGATACCGAAACGCCCATCATCTCACGCGTGGGGTCGCCGAACGAATACTTGATGGCGAACCCGAGCAGGCTGATGATGAACATGACAAGGAGCGCCTGGGCAACCCTGCGTATGATGAATGCAAACATGGGTGTTCTGCTCGTTGGAGGTTGCTGACGCGAGGCTCGTGATGACAGGCCCCGCGGGAGGGCTACACAATTATGTGAGTGCAGGCAAGTGCGTGAAACACCGTGCCCGGAGCCTTCCCGCGGGGCGCAACGCATCGCGGGAGGCGTCAACCTCCCGCGATTTTTGTCGTTACTGCATCATCAGATCGCCGAAGTAGGGGAAGTCCTGTGCGTTGACGACCTGCTTGGCGTTCTTGACGGTCTTGCGAGCTGCCCACGACAGCGGTTCCCAGTGCAGGGGCACGAAGGCGGCGTCGTTGTAAGCCATCTGCTCCGACTCCTTCAGGAGCGCGTCACGCTTGGCCGGGTCGGTCTCGCGGTTGGCGGCGTCGATGAGGGCGTCGAACTTGGGGTTGGCGTAGTTGCCGCTGTTGTACTGGCCCATGCCCGTGTCCTTGTTGGGGGTCATGAGCAGGTACTCGGAGTAGTTGGCGGTGTCCTCGGTGTCAGGATGCCAGCCGATCATCTGGATGTCGGCAACCTGGGCGTCGAACTGGTCCCAGTACTGCGCCTTGGGCATGGTCTTGAGGTTCACCTTGATGTTGATGCGAGCCATCATCGAAACGAAGGCCTGCGCGATCTTCTCGTCGTTCACGTAGCGGTTGTTGGGGGCGATCATCGACACTTCGAAGCCCTTCTCGAAGCCGGCGTCCTTCATGAGCTTCTTGGCGTTGTCGAGATTGTAGCGGGGCTTGAGGTCGGCGATGTAGCCAGCGAAGCCCTTGGGGGCCTGCTGCTGCGTGGTGGTGGTGTAGCCCTTCATGACCTTGGCCACGATACCGGCGGTATCGGTGGCGGCGATGATGGCTTCACGCACGCGCTTGTCCGCGAACTGGGGGAACTTCTTCTGGTTGAGCTGAATGGTGATGATGCGGGCGCTGGGCATGGTGATCAGTTCCACATCGGCATTCTTGGAAAGCTGGTCGTAGTCCTGCACGGGCACGGGCGAGATGAAGTCGACGTCACCCTTCAGGATGGCGGCCACGCGGGTGGCTTCGTTCTTGATGGGGGTGAGTTCGATGGTGTCGACGTTGCCGCGCTTGCCCCAGTAGCCCTTGTTGGCCTTGAGGATGAGCTTCACGCCCTGTTCACGCTCGGCCACGCTGTAGGGACCGGTGCCGGAGGCGTTGTCGTTGGCGAACGAGTAGCCGCTCTTCACGATGGCGTCCTTGGGCTGACCCTTGGCGTCGGTGCCAGTGTAGAACTTGCTGTCCATCGGGAAGATGTAGGTGGCGAGGTTCATCACGAGGCCGTAGGGCTCGGTGGTGATGATGTCGATGGTGTTGTCGTCGATGACCTTGGGCTCGGCGAACTTGATGAACAGGCCCTTGAAGTCGGGGGACTTCTTCAGGCGGTCGAGCGTCCATGCCACGTCCTTCGCGGTGAAGGGGTTGCCGCTATGGAACTTCACGCCCTTGCGCAGGTGGAAGCGCATGGTGGTGGGGTTGATCTGTTCCCACTTCTCGGCAAGGCGCGGCTCGAACTTCATGTCCGGGGTCCAGCGTACCAGCGGGTCGAAGACCCAGTGCGAGTATGCCAGGATGGGGCCGGAAAGCTGCATGTGGGGGTCGAGGGACTCGGGGTCGGACGCCATGGCGATGCGGAAGGTCTTGCCTTCGGCAGCGTTGGCGATGCCGCCGAGGGCGAGCATGGCCGCAAGAGCCAGGGACAACAACGCGATGAGACGCTTCATGCGGAACCTCCAGAAAAGGTGTGTGCAACACGGCAACGCGCCGGGAATGCCCGCCCCGACGCATGGTTGCCACGGTCACGTGACCGTATTCACAAGATAACACTCCTGTAAATCATCCGCCCCGCACCCCGTCAAGGGGGATGGCAGCCAAATATGCAGAATGCCGCTGACGGGCCGATGAGGGAAGGTCTTTTCCGAGTTGACGACGTGTGCGCAGGGCAGTGTCGCGGTCGTATGTGTGAGAGATGCTTTCGAATGCTGACGAGTCGCATCGACTGTGGCCCTTGGCGCACCGGGAATCCGTGCCTGCATCGTGTCATCAATGGTGGCAGGCGGGTACATTGCATCCGCTGTTTTTCGCCAAACCTATAATTGTCGACGCCTCAGGTCGGGGTTGCTTGTACAAAGTCATCATCGCCCCGGGGAGGCATCATGAAAGGATCCAGAGTCATCACAGCTGCCTTTGTCGTTCTGGTTCTGACCCTCATTGGCACGGTGCTGTTGCATGTGCAGGTCGAACGCTACCACGCGCAACGCGAAACCGCGGCCGAAGGGTTGATGCAGGTCAGTGCCGAAGGCAGCCGTCTCGTCCAGTTCTATGGTTCTGGCAAGGATGCGGGTGAAGGTGCGGGCGTGGCGACGCTTGAGCGGAAGGTCTCCTCGCTGCGCGCTTCGCTGCGTGGGCTTCATGAAGGGCGCGAGAACCCCGATTTGGCCGCTTCTCTCGGTTCGTTGGCGGAACAGGTGCAGGGCCTCAAGGTCGCCATGGAATCCGCCGCCCGACCGGAAGAGATGCTTCGGCGTACGGCCGACCTCTCACAGGCAGCGGCACGCGCCGAGAATCTCGTCGACAAGGCTATAGAAGGCCGCGTCGGATGGATGTCGCGGCTTGAAGGGGCCATGCTCTTCGTGACGTTCTTGGGCGTGGTACTGGCGGCGTTTCTCCTGCAATGGCGGGTCTTCAGGCCATTGTCCATGGTCGAGGCCTACGCGCGCGAACCCAACGGTGAGCGGCTGGCGCTCGGACGTGGCGTGGCCCGTGGGGTTGCCGCCATGGGGGCGGCTGTGGATGACATGCACCGCGACCGGGACAGGGCCCTTGAGAACGCCGAGCGTGAGCTTGAAGCGTTGAGGGCAGAGAAACGGGCGCTGGAGGAGCCCTTGCGCCGTGCGGAGGAACAGGAACGCATGGTGGCGGCCCTCATGAAGGGCATGAAGGATGCGGCGTCACGGGCTGGGGGTGTGTCTGAAGGGGTCTTCGGGGCCGTCGAGGAGATGAACGGCTGGATAGAGAGGGTGAACCGGGGCATCGAGGTGCACCATTCACGTATGGGGCAGGTCTCGGAAGCCATGGACGAGATGAACGTCGCCTCCGTCGAGGTGGCCCGCAACTCCGGTGGCGCGGCCCGGTCGGCTGAAAGTGCCCGCACTCTTGCCGGAACAGGTGCCGACCGGGTGCGCGAGGCACTGGATGCCATCAGCGCCATGCAGCGCAGGGTACTGGAGTTGCGCGATACCATGGGTGAACTCGGGCATCGTGCCGAGGCCATCGGACGCATCATGGACGTCATCAACGACATCGCCGACCAGACGAACCTGCTTGCCCTCAACGCCGCCATCGAGGCCGCCCGTGCGGGTGAGGCGGGGCGCGGCTTTGCCGTGGTAGCCGACGAAGTGCGCAAACTCGCCGAGAAGACCATGGGTGCCACCAAGGAGGTGGGCGACGCCGTGCAGGCCATGCAGAGTCAGGCGCGCACGAGCATCGCGGGTGTCGAGGAGGTGGGACGCCAGATGGAAGGTACGGCGGCCGCTGCGGAGGGGGCGGGCGGCGCCATGGGCGAGATAGTCGGTGTGGTGGAACAGACGTCGATGCAGGTGGGCGCCATCGCCACGGCGGCGGAACAGCAGGCGGCGGGGCTTGAGAGCATCAGCGAGGCCATCGGCGAGATATCGCGGGTGGCGGGCGAGACCGCAGAGAGTATGCGCCAGTGTACACGCGCGTTGCAGGGCATCGGGTCGCGCATGGAGGAACTCGATACGGTGGTGCAGTCCATGGCCGAAGGCCGTGTCGGTCTCGCCGGGGGCGGCGACAAGCTGTTCGAGTGGGATGATGCGCTGAACATAGGGGTGGCAGACGTGGACCCGCAGCACAAGGTGCTGGTGGACCTCATCAACGAGGTCTATGCCGCAATGAAGGCGGGGGCGGACAGGTCAGTGCTGCAGGACATCGTCAGGAGGCTTCGCGAATACACCGTAAAGCACTTCACCTACGAAGAGGGTGTCCTGCACACGTCCATGCGGTACCCGGACATGCAGGCGCACCTCAAGCAGCACAGGGCGTTCGTCGAACGCATCGCGCAATTCGAAGAGGCGCTGGGCAGCGGCCGTGTGACGCTGGACATGGAGATGATGCGCTTCCTGAAGAACTGGCTGAAGCAACATATCATGGGAACGGACAAGAAATATGTGCCATACTTCAACGGAGATGGCACACCGAAATAGCCAGCAACACGCTTCGGAGGAGCATTCTCTGACGGGGCGCACGGGCGGGTGTTCCGGGGAACATCCGGGAAAGGGCCGGGACGTTTGTTCCGGCCCTGCACGTCATGGGCATACGACTCTGCTGAACGGCGTATGAGCGACTACCCGCGCCGCAGAAGGCAACCGCCACACCCGGTCGTGTACGTCCGGTGGTTGCTCCTCTTGGGGTGTCTCTACGGGTGTCGTGCCTCAGGCGAGTCCTACGATCATGCGGGCTATGGCCGCCGAAAGTCTTGTGCGTGGCGTGGCGAGGTTGACGCGCAGGTGCCCTTCGCCTCCGGTACCGAAGAATCTGCCACCACTCGGCACGACACCTGCGGCGACGAGGCGACGCATCATCGTGGTCTCGTCCATGCCCGATGCCCTGCAGTCGAGCCATGCCAGATAGGTTCCTTCCAGCGTTGCCATGCGCACCCATGGGAGATGGCTGTGCAGTCTATCCTGCAACATGGCGGCGTTGTCGGCGATGTACATCCGCAAGGCGTCCAGCCACGGTGCGCCGTGCCTGTGGGCCGCCTCCTGCGCGACCATCCCGAAGAGGTCGCCGTGTGCGAGGCCGCGCCCGACCACGGCATGGGCGATTCGCTGGCGTAGTGCCCCGTCTGTGGCGACGACATAGGCGTGGGGCAGACCCCCGAGGTTGAAACTCTTGCTGGCCGAAACACAGGTGACGACCCGGTCCGGCTGGCATTGCGGCAGCGAGGCGAAGACCGTGTGCGTATGGCCCGGCAGGACGAGGTCGTGGTGTATCTCGTCTGCCACAACCATCACTCCGTAGCGCTGGCACAGGTCGGCAAGGGCGGAGAGTTCGTCGCGGGTCCAGACCCGGCCCACGGGATTGTGCGGGCTGCACAGCAGTAGCAGGCGAACGCCGCCTTTGAAGATGCCCTCCAGCCCACCAAGGTCCATGCCCCATCGTCCGTCCGTCTCAACCAGCGGATTCTCGACGACCCTTCGACCGGCAGCCCTCACGCAATCGAAGAGGGGCGGGTAGACGGGCGGCTGCACGGCCACGCCGTCGCCGGGGGCCGTGAGTTCGCGGATGAGCAGGGCCATTCCGGGCACCACGCCCGGCACCGTGACGAGCGACTCCTTGCCGGGTGCCCAGCCGTGGCGGTCTGCCAGCCATGTTGCCGCTGCCTCGCGAGGTGCCGAGGATTCGGCCGGGTAGCCGTAGATGCCCTGTGCCGCCACGTCCTTCACCGCGTTCTGCACGGCTTCGGGGGCGTGGAAGTCCATGTCCGCGACCCATAGGGGAATGGCATTCTGCGGCACAGGGCCGAAGATGCGCTCCATGTCGTCCCATTTGAGACTGCCCGTTCCGGTGCGGTCGATGAGTGTATCGAAGGTGTGGTCGAAGGCGGTGGACATCCGGCAGCATCCTTGTGCGAGGTGTTCGGTCGAAAGTGCGGAAGGCTATCCTGTCGCGGGCCCGAGGAAAAGAGGCGAAAGCGGGGCTTGCTGGAGACGGCATCCGTTCGCTGTCGGCAGGGGTGAACCCTGCCTGCTCACGTCGCCGCTCTCTGTCGTCGTGTCCGGCAGAGAGAAGGCCCGCGACGCCTATCGTCGCGGTCATGACAGGATGGCAACCCCCTTGGCGGGGCTTGCCGGAGACGGCATCCGTTCGCTGTCGGTAGGGGTGAACCCTGCCTGCTCACGTCGCCGTTCTCTGCCGTCGTGTCCGGCAGAGAGAAGGCCCGCGACGCCTATCGTCGCGGTCATGACAGGATGGCAACCCCCTTGGCGGGGCTTGCCGGAGACGGCATCCGTTCGCTGTCGGCAGGGGTGAACCCTGCCTGCTCACGTCGCCGTTCTCTGCCGTCGTGTCCGGCAGAGAGAAGGCCCGCGACGCCTATCGTCGCGGGCCTTACGCCTGTGGGAGGGCGTTGTTGCGGGAACAATGACCGAGGTGTGCAGGGCACGCCTCGGGGGTGGTCTATGGGCAGGATCAGGCCTGCCGGCTGAAGGCGGCCACCGCATCGCGGACGGCGTCGGGGCCTGCTGGGCAGGCTTCGTGCACGACAAGGCGCACCCCGGCATCCGCACAGGCCCGGGCGAGGTCGGCGAGGCCCGTGGCGGGGATTTTGCCGTCCTCATGGCTGGCGCACATCGTCGGGGGGCAGGCGAAGACGAGAAGGGCCTTCAGTCCTGCGGCAAGGAACTTCGGAAGCGACTTGGCGGCAAAGCGACGGGCGCAGCGCACCTTGCGCAGCATGGTCTGTGGCGGCAGGGGCACGTCACCGAGGTCGGGGCGCAGGCGGGCGTCCGAAAGGGCCATGCCCTGCGGGATGCAACCTGCCTCGTACGGCGTTGGCAGGGCGTCGTCGAGGGCCTGACACAGCACTACGAGGGTCTGCACCTCTCCTGCGGCGATGGCCTTCTCCACATCACCGAGGCGCGGCTGCCGCTGACCTTTCGGGGCGGGGGGCATGGAGGCAGGCACCGGGCGCGCCGCCACCTTGCGCACGGCGTCGATGCCGGTACAGGGCAGGGATGCGCCCACCTCTGCGGAAACCAGTTCAAGGGCGTGTGTGGTGCAGGCGGTGACGCAGGCGGGTCGCAGCCCGGCGTCGAGACGGTCGCGGCACAGGTCGCATTTGACGGCCTTTTCGGTGACGGGGTTCCATTGCGGTACGCGCCACGGGCAGGCGGTGATGCACGCCTTGCAGCCGACGCACGTGTCCGCGTCGATGGCGACGATGCCGTCGCTTTCGCGCTTGGCGATGGCCCCTGTGGGGCAAACGGGAACGCACCACGGTTCGTCGCACTGGAAGCAGGGCATGAACATGGTGCGGATGTCGGGCCTGCCGTCCACGTCGTGCGGTCCGGAGGCGATGTGCATGCCCAGACGCGCCCCGACGGGGACGTTGTTGGCGACCTTGCAATGCACCTCGCACGCCTTGCAGCTGATGCAGCGGTCCTGGTCGGTGACGATACAGTATCTGCTCATGATGTCCTCCTACCTGACCCCTGCTTTGCGGACAGTGACGAAGTGCTCTTGCAGCGAGACGCAGCCGCCCGACTTGTCATACACCGAGAGGCCCCCCGGCATGAGGTCCTGGTCGGCCACGCCGCGTCCGTAGGCACGCGACTCCACGGGCAGGCGGTGGCCGAAGCCGTGAATCATGAACAGTGCCTCGGGATGGACGTAGGGGGTGACCGTGACAGGCATGATCCCCGCACTGCCGCGTGCAGAGAAGACCTCTACGAGGTCGCCGCAGGCGATGCCCAGCGCGGCGGCGCGTGTGGGGTGCATCCATGCGGTGTTCTCGGGCATCTGCTCATGCAGCAGCGGGTTGTTGACGGTGTGCCCCTGCGTGTGCAGGGCGCATCGCCCGAAGGCGACCCTGAAGCCGTCTTGCGGCGGATGCGCCGGAGAGACGTACGGGGGCAGCGTGTCCAGCCCCGCCTTGGCCCATTTGCCGCTGACCATTTCAATCTTGCCGCTGGGCGTGGGGAAGGTGAACCCTTCGATGTCGCGGTAGAGGGGCTTGTCGGCAAGTTCGACGAACCCTTTGGCGTCGAAGTCGGCGATGGAGACCCCGGTGCCGTCAAGCTGGTAGTTCCACATGTCCTCGATGGAGTCGAAGGCCAGTGCGTCGATGCCCAGTCTGCGCGAAAGGCCGCTGATGATCTCCCACTCGGCCCTTGAGTCGGCCACGGGTTGCATCGCCCGCTTGCGGACGAAGAACTGCGGCTTGAGTCCGCCCTTGTGGGCGACGACGGACTCGCGCGAGAGGTAGGTGGACAGGGGCAGCACCACGTCGGCGAACCATGCGGTGTCAGACCACGAGAAGGTGACGCTCACCAGCAGGTCGAGGTGGTCGAGTTTGCGGCGCAGGGTATCCGGGTCTGGCATGGCCATGAGCGGGTCGTGCCGGTAGCAGATGTAGGCCTTCACCGGGTACGGGTCGCCGCTTTCGATGGCGTCGTAGGCGAAGTTGACGATGCCGGGCCCCGCATCGAACTGCGTGTGCCGCCAGCCCACGCCATCGGCGCGCTTCTCGTCGGGTTTGGGCAGCAGGTCGACGAACTTCTTCAGCCCCTTGCGCCCCACGTCCTTGGCCGTGTTGGCCAGCGGCAGGCCACCCTTCGCACCGATGGCGCCCATCAGTGCGTTGATGATGTAGGCCGTGCGCGACACCATGAACGAATCGTTGTAGCGGGCGGTCATCCAGCCCGGGTGCCAGACGACGTGCGGTGCCGCCTCCGCCAGCTTGCGGGCGAAGTCCGTGATGGCAGCCGCGGCGATGCCGGTCTCGCCTTCGGCCCATGCGGGGGTGTAGGGGGCGACGAAGGTGCTGAGGGCGTCGAATCCGTCGACATGTCGCTCGACATAGGCCGCGTCGTACAGCTTCTCACCGATGAGCACGTTGATGACGGCGAGGTTGAAGGCGTAGTCCGTGCCGGGGCGTACCATGAAGAAATCGTGGGCCTTGCTGGACGAGACCGTTGCCCTGATGTCGATGACGCTGAGTCGGCACCCGTTGCCGAGGGCGTCGAGGACGGCGTTGGCCTCACCCACGTTGATGGCTTCGAGGATGTTGCGGGTCTGGAGTACGATGTGCTTGCAGTTGCGGAAGTCGTACACGACCTCCTTGCGGCCCATGCCGGTGACGGAACGGCAGGCGTGCTGCACGTTGCGGGCGCACGAGGCGTCGTGGTTGCAGTAGTTGGGCGACCCGAGACCGCGCACGAAGGCCTGATGCAGGTCCATGAACGGGCCCCCGCGGTCTGACCACAGGATGCTGCGGCCCCCGTGTTCGGCGGTGACGATCTTCAGGCGGCTGGCGATATGGTCGAGGGCCTCGTCCCATGAGGCTTCGCGCCACTTGCCCTCACCGCGCGCACCGACCCGGATGAGGGGGCGCAGCGGGCGTTCGGGGTCGTTCTCCAGCGCGATGCCGGCCGCCCCGCGGGCACAGAGTGCGCCCTTGAGGGCCGAGTGCGGGTTGCCCTGTATCCAGCGGGCCTTGCCATCCTCAACATCGACCATGATGGGACAGCGTACGCTGCACATGCCGCATACGCTGTACACGCTACGTCTTTCTGCCATCCTCTCCTCCGCGGTGTGCCCGACATCGTGCCGGGAGTGGTCGCACGGGGCGTGGTGGCCCGATGCGTGTCGCAGGACATCATCATGTGGTGCGTAGCACCACATAGCCCCGACCCTTGTGTCCCGCAAGATTCCATGCGGTTGCGAAATGCGTCACATCCTGCACAAGAAAGTGTCCTACATGAGACATGTTATTGTAAGGTGATTGTTCTTATGCGTACAAACCCCGTTCGTTTCTTGTCATCCTCCACTGGAGGCCCTGTAGACTGAGGTGCCGGAGGGCGCGTGGTGCGTCGTCCCATCAGGACGCGGGTGCGTCGTACCATCAGGACGCGTCGGACGTTCTGCCCTCAGCCACATGGTACCACGCATCGCCGTGGTGGGGATGATAATCGGAAAAAGGGGAGGCAGTGCTGTGCGGCAGCACGGGCGGGACATCCTGCCCGTCCCGGATGCGGGCGGCGTTCATGTCAGCCACTGCGGGCGACAGGGGTAGATGGCGGTGCATGTCGGCCATGCGGACTGCCATCGTCCCGGACAGGGAGACCGGGTGCGGGGGCGGGCTGGGGTGCCCTGTGCCGGGTCGCTGTGCGGGCGCAAGATAAGATGTGGCGGCGAAATCCGGCCCGCGGGAGTGCCCCGCAGGCCGGACGGAAGATGGTGTGGTTAACCCCGGCCGAAGGGACACTTGGGGAAGCTGCATGAACGGCATTCCATGCACAGCCCACCATGTCCCATCCGCGCAAGGTCGAGACGGGTCACGGAAAGCCCGGCGAGAAGCCGCGGCAGCAGCAGGTCGAGGGCCGTGGTCTTGAAGAAGAGGGCGCACGCCGGTACGCCGATGACCTGCGCCCCGCCGATGCGCCCGATGAGGGTCATGGTGCCGGGCAGCACGGGTACGCCATGCAGCATCTCGGTCAGTCCGGCGTCGAGAAGGCCCTTGCGTGTCATGTCGTCGGGGTCGACGGAAAGTCCCGCCGTGGTGACGATGAGGTCGGCGCCTGCTGCCAGAAGGTCATGCACGCCACGCGTGATGAGGGGTGCGTCGTCGGGTGCGATGACCGTCCCTGCCATGTCACAGCCCAGCTGGTTGGCCTTCTGCGTGATGATGGGGGCGAACTTGTCTTCGATGATGCCTCTGAACACCTCCGTACCCGTGACGAGAACCCCGACCTTCGCCTTGCGCATGGGGGCAACGCTGAAGAGGGGGCCGCCTTCAAGCAACGTGGTCGCCTTGGCGAGGTTCAGCGTGGAGAGATAGAGGGGGATGGCGCGTGTGCCTGCCACGCGCGTGCCCGCAAGCACCACACCGTGCGTGTGACGGGTGGCGCACATGACATCGGGCACGAGGTTGAACTGTTCCAGACGGCGCGTATCCACCACGAGCACACCGTCACGGGTGGCGCGGAAGTTGATCTTGCCTTCGCGTACGGGGCCTTCGGGTTCGATGCCGTCACCGGGCATGAGTTCGCCGAAGGCGCGGGCTGCCTCGTCCTCATGCACCCACCCTTGCATGTCGCCGGTCTCTTCGCGGACGTATACCCGGTTGCGTCCCATCATCTGCAAGCGGCATACGTCGCCCGCCCCAAGCTCCTGTCCTGCCACGAACTCGGCCCCTTTGCTCTCTCCGGGCACGATGCGCGTCATGTCATGCAGGGCGTGCTTGCCCACGGCCTCTTCGACGGGCACGGCCCTGAGTTCGGGCTGTCCGGGGAAGGAGAGGCCGGGGCCCACCTCGTAGGGCGACTCACCCTGACACGAACGACAGATGCCCCCGAATGCGGAGGGGTGGTACTCGCCGCACAGCGGACATGCCACGATGGTGCCGCCCTTGCCGCCGTGGCCCAGCGCATCGGGTCGGATGGTGACGGGGCGCAGGGTCAGCAGGTCGAAGGCCGCCTCGCGAATCTCCTGCTGCAGGCGTTCCGTATCCTGTTCACGCTTGGGTTTGAGCTTGAGGAACCATGCCTTGATTTCAGGGAATCGCTCAAGTTTCTGGCTGTCGATGTGCACTCGCACGCCCACACCGGTGTGCTTGTCGAAAAGGGAGAGGGCGTAGAGGCCGAAGTTGCGGATGCGCAGCCAGCCGTTGCCGATGGTGCAGGGCGTGAGCATCTGCACGGCGTCGGGCAGGCATTGGCCCGTCTCGCTGATGGCGTCGAAGAGGATGCCTTCGGGAAGGGCGCGTCGCGCCATCTCCACCATGTAGCCGCCGATGATGAGGCCGGGTGCGGGATAGCCGTGGAACTTGCGGGCCTCTTCCATGAAGGCGTCGTGCGTGTACGGGCCGATGAGCATGGAACCTCCGGGCGTGATTGTGGCGTGCGTGAGGGGCGACCGTGTGGTCGCGTGACGGTTTGCCATAGCAGAAGGCGGACAGGTTTGTCGCCCCCTGTCATGTTGGTGCAAGAACAAGGGCATATGCGTTGCGCTACGAGTGGACGCAGGTGCTTCCGGGACTGCTGGCGGTGTCGTTTGGGGCTGTCCGTTTATGCGCGAGGTGTGCTGCCGGAGGAGACGTGACAGGCACGGCGGCAGGCTGCCGGAGGATGTCTACGGGGCGGGCGGGAACGGACGCAAGGGCGTGTCGGTGCGCAGGCGCTGGGCCCGCAAGGCTGCGAGGCATTCGCCCGGGATGTCGGTGATGATGCCGGATACGCCCATGCGGGTGAGGCGCGCCACCTCGCGCAGGCTGTTCACCGTCCACACGTTGACGTGAAGTCCGGCGGCGATGCAGGCACCAAGCGCGTGGTCATCCATGAGGGTGCTGCGGGGGTGCAGGGCCACGGCCCCGGCCTCGTGGCACAGGGCGAGAGGCGCGTTGTCGCCGATGGATTCGATGAGAAGTGCCGTGGGGATGTGCGGCCTCTTGCGATGGGCTTCCCGCATGTAGTCGTGCCGGAAGGAGGAGAGCAGGACCGATGCCGCCATGGCGTGGTCATCCACCAGTGAGAGCACTTCGTCCACGACCGTCGCATCACCGGGTGTGCCCGCAAGGTCCTTGATTTCGACGTTCACCCGCCAGCGCAGGGAACGCGTCAACGCCAGTGCTTCAGCCAGCGTGGGGACAGGTTCACCCTTGTACGCGCGGCACATGCCGGGGCCCACTTCACCGAGGGCTATCCGACCGAAGGGGTCGCCTTCCACGAACCACGACCCGGCATCAAGGCCTCGTAACTCATCCAGGGTGAGTTCATGCACGGGCCATGGGGCGCGTCCGGCAAGGGCCGGGTGGAGTCTTGCGTCGGTGGTGCGGGCGCAGGTGTCGTCGTGCATGACGACCAGAACCCCGTCGCGTGTGCGGCAGACATCGAGTTCCCACAGGTCGGCACCGTGGTTGTGGGCGAGGCGGGCCGCCGCAAGGGTGTTCTCGGGGGCGTGCGCCCGTGCACCACGGTGGGCGATGACCAGCGGGCGTTGCCCGGAAGATGAGAAGAACGGGTTCGGCGTCATGGCTTCGGTGTGTTCTGGTGCGGGTCTGCCATCGGGTCTGCATTGTGACCGGAAGGTTACACTGCCAGATACAGGCCTTTGCGTCGAGTCCCGTGAGCGCGGGTGGGGGGAGTGCCGTACGGCACTCCCCGTTGACTTGCGAGTCGGGCCTAGGGCTTGCCGAATCCGTAGCGGGCGAGCACGGCCTGCCCTTCGGGGGAGAGGACGAATGCGACGAAGCGCTTCGCGGTCTCCGCGTCACGTGCGGCGGTGGCCACGGCGATGGGATAGCTGACCGGCTTGTGCCCGGTCATGGTGGCGGCGACGCGAACCTTGTCGCGGGCGATGGCGGCATCGGTGGCGTAGACGAAACCGGCGTCCACCTCTCCTCGGGCCACATAGTCGAGTGCCTGACGGACGCTTTCAGCCACGATGAGCTTGGGTGTGAGGGTCTCCCACAGCCCGGCGGCAGTGAGGGCGGCCCTCGCATAGCGCCCGGCCGGCACGGAGTCGGGGTTGCCCACGGCGATATGGCGCACCTCGGCGGCCTTGAGGTCGGAGGCTGCGGCAATCTTGAGCGTCGAGGCTGCGGGCACGATGAGCACGAGGCCGTTGGTGGCGAAGTCCTTGCGCGTGGCCTTGTCCACCAGTCCGCCTGCTGCGGCCTTGTCCATGGTCTCCTGGTCGGCGGAGGCGAACACGTCCACGGGGGCGCCTTCCTGCATCTGGCGCAGTAGCGGGTTGGAGGCGGCGAAGTTGGTCGTCACCGTGTCGCCGGTCTTCTTCTCGAACAGCGTCTTGAGTTCGGTGAAGGCGTTGGTGAGGCTTGCCGCCGCCGAGACCGTGATGTTCCCGGCAAGCGCATCACCGGTGCGAATGCCCAGAAGCGCGGCCACAAGGAAGAGCACAAGGGCACCTCTGTGCAGTGCTTTGCAGAGTGTGAAGCGGCGGAGGAAGGCGAAGCGTGATGACATGGACATGGGGCCTCCTTGCGGATGCGGGTGGATGATGCATGACCGGAAGCGTGGATACTCCTCTCCCGATTATGGCAGCGTTAGCCCTGCGTATCGCACCCGGCAACCCGGTCACCCTCATGGTGACGAACGTGACCGCATTCACGCACGGCTGGACTTGGGGCAGGAGTGGAGGCATCGTACCCTCATACTTGAGCAACCGGAGACCCCATGAAAGACGTCGCAGTCTCGGATGATGAGGTGGCCCGTGCCCGGCAGGAGGCCGATGGTGCCCCGCGAAAGCAGGCGCAGGTGGCCGCGGCGGATGGCGTAGCGCCCGGACACCCTGGCCTCACCGTTGCAGGGCGGCATGGCGCGGCGACAGGCGGGGCGCTCGCCTTCGAGGTGCCCGATGACGTGCGCTATCTCACTGCGGAGCAACTGGAACGCCTCACGTCATCGTTCCGCGCGTGGTACGGGGCCGCCTCCAACGCAACGCAACGGCGCGCACGAGGCAGACTCTGGCTGGCCTTTCTGCTGTTCCGTTTCGGGGCGTTGCGTCTGGGGGAGGTGCTTGGCATCGACGACGAGGCCGACGTGGACAGGGGGCACGCGCTTCTGCATGTACGGGGCGTCCAGCCGCGAGACGTGCCGCTGCCTGAACCGGTCATGGCAGAGGTGCTGCGGGTGCTCGACGACCCCATGATGTTCTCCCTGCGCGGACAGGTGCTGCGGCTCGACCCCGGCTATCTGCGCCGCAGGTTCTATGAGCGTTCGGGGGGCTGCGGCATCCCCCGCGACCATCTCTCGCCTCGTGTCCTGCGGCATTCGCGAGCCATCGAACTCCTGCGGGGCGGTGTGCCCCTCAAGGTGGTGCAGCAGGTGCTCGGGCACCAGTCGGTGAGCCTTGCAGGCAACCTCCTGCGCTTCTCCGAGGACGACGCACGGCGCATCCTGCGCAACTATCTGCGCAAGGAGTCGCGGGTGAGGACGAGTGCGCGCAACGCCTTCACGGGGCGGGTCGTCTCGGTACGGCGCAGCGGCTTTCTGGTAGAGGTGGAGACGCTCACCCCTTCAGGCTTGCGGGTCGTGTCCATCATCACCGAAGAGAGTCGGCACAGCCTCGACATCGCACCGGGGGCTCTCGTCACGGCCACGGTGAAGGCCCCGTGGGTGATGCTGGCCCCGGCAGGGACGGGGGCGACGGGGCCGGGCCAGCCTTTTATGGGCCAGACCGGCACGGACGCGTCAGCAGACCAGCCGACTGTGGCCCCGCCGGTGGTGGCACAGGCTGCCACTCCCGCAGCGTGCCGCGAAGACGAATCCCGCGAGACACCGTGCCTTGCGGCGGCATGTCAGGCGGGGGCGGATGCCACCCGTGGCGAAGACGCTGCCGGTATGGACGTCGTGAAGGGCGGCGGGTGTTCTCTCGTGCGCAACCGCTATGCCGGAGTGGTGGCGCGGGTGCATGACGGAGGCGTAGCGGCCGAGGTGGTCGTCGACCTGCCCGAGGGGACGACCTTGTGCGCGCTTGTCAGCGGGGCGTGCGTGCGTGAACTCGCCCTCGCCGAGGGTGTGCCCGTGACAGTGCTGTTCAAGGCGTTCTCGGTCATTCTCAACGTGGTATGACCGCGCCCTCCAGCAGAAGCCCCTCCAGCATCTCCACCGTGGAGGGCATTCCGCTTCGCGCGGTGGCGAAGTCCAGCGGCGGCAGGGTGCGCCCTTCGGCATAGACGACCAGTGTCTGGGCGAAGGCGTCCACATCGTCGGGGTCGTGGGTGATGATGAGGGCGGGCACGCCGCACCGTTCGAGCAGTGACCCGAATTCATCACGCATGCGGCGGCGCAGCAGCGGGTCGAGTGCCGAGAAGGGCTCGTCCAGCAGCAGCAC
Source organism: Nitratidesulfovibrio vulgaris str. Hildenborough (assembly GCF_000195755.1). Lineage (NCBI taxonomy): Bacteria > Pseudomonadati > Thermodesulfobacteriota > Desulfovibrionia > Desulfovibrionales > Desulfovibrionaceae > Nitratidesulfovibrio > Nitratidesulfovibrio vulgaris. Next base: position 224,868 of record NC_002937.3, read on the forward strand.
CGAGGGGGATGTGGCCAAGGCCCTTGCCAGTGCCACGCGCTGCCGTTGCCCCCCGGAGATGTCGGCCGGGTACCTGTCTGCCACGTGTCCGATTTCGAAGAAGTTCAGAAGTTCATCCACCCGCTGGCGTCCCTCACGCCCCAGCCTCCATGGGCCGCGTTCCATGCCGAACCCCACGTTGCGACGTACCGTCAGATGCGGGAACAGGGCGTAGTCCTGGAACATGTAACCGACATTGCGGCGGCGGGGCGGGATGTCCACGCGGGGACTTCCGTCGGCCTGTGCGTTGAAGAGCGTTCTGCCGTCGATGGTGATGACGCCCTCATCGGGCCGCGCGAGGCCCGCCACGCAATGCAATGTCAGCGTCTTGCCCGAACCGGAATGCCCGAAGAGCACCACCCGGCGCGCGTTCGAGGTGAAGTCGGCCCGCAGCGTGAACGGACGCCCGCACCCCGCCAGTTTTCTGGAAATGCGCACCTCGATCATGACCACATCCTCCTGCCGCAGTGCGCAAGCCTCTCGGCCAGCAGAAGCACGCTCATGCATAGCACCGACGTGACAGCCACCAGCAGGGTGGCCTGTGCGTCGTTGCCCGACTGGAAGGCGTCGTAGATGGCAAGGGCGAGGGTCTGTGTCCTGCCCGGCAGGTTGCCAGCCAGCATGAGCGTCGCGCCGAATTCGCCCATGCCCCGCGCGAACGCCAGCATGGTGCCCGCGAAGATGCCACGCCATGCCAAGGGCAGCGACACCCGCACGAAGACCTTCCACTCGGACGCCCCCAATGTCCGTGCGGCACGCTCAAGCGAATGGTCGACCGATTCGAGGGCGGCGCGCGCCGCCTTGTAGATGAGCGGAAAGACCACCACCGTGGCGGCGACCACGGCCCCCTGCCACGAGAACATGAGGTTGATGCCCGCCTCCGCAAGCCATGGCCCCATGAGGCCGCGGCGTCCCACCAGCAGGATGAGGTAGTAGCCGAGTACCGTGGGCGGCAGCACCAGCGGCAGGGCGCACAGGGCGTCGATGATGCCCCGTCCCCTGAAAGGGCCGCGGGCCACGAACCATGCCGCCCCCACCCCGGCGAAGAACGAGAAGAAGGTCGCAAGGCCCGCCACCCGCAGGGTGAGCATGACGGGGGCGGCGAGACTGACGCCGGAGGGGAGAATCGGGGCGAGGTCTGACATGGGTCTTCCCGGTTATGGTGTCATGTGGATGCGTGGCGTACGCCCCTTGCCCGTCGTCCCATGGGGAGTGCCTGTGTGGCGGTGGTGCGTTGGGCGGGCGTCAGCCTCAGCCGCCCCGTTGTCCCGGTTTGCGCCCGCGGGCACGGGAGCATGTGCGACTATGCGGAGAGTGGCGGTGCCGGGGCAACATGGTCACGGAATGTTGCCGGGTGGTGACCGGAAAGGGGCATGCGCGGGGAGAGGCTGCCCTCTTCATGCGGGGGCTTCCGACTCTCGCATCGGAGGCCGACGATTTCGACTAAACAGAAAACGCCGCCCCGTTTCGGGGGCGGCGTTCATGTGTAACCGTATCGTGCAGGTCAGGTCAGGACGAACACTTGGCGCAGATGCCAAGACGTGAATAGTCGCCCCGTACGTAGTCGCGGATGAGGTCGGTGAAGTAGCGGGAGTTCCAGACTTCCTTGATGGATGTCTCGGCCACGTTGCCCACCTTCACCGTCTGCTTCCAGTCGTGGCAGCAGATGATCATGTCGCCGTTCTCCACGATGTACGCCTGCTTGAGGAAGAGGTCGCAGTTGCGTTTGAGCTTCGGCTTCGATGCCTTGAAGGTCAGCGAGTCCGCCCCGGCGCGGTTGTCCATGGCGTGCACCTTGAAGACGATGTCGCGCTCCTTCCAGTACTTGCGGGCGTAGTCGAGCTCGGGTTTGACGATGTTCGTCTCCACCGTGGTGACGATGACCTTGGGGTTCTTCGCCCCCAGTCTGCGCTTGGTGGCGAGAAACGTATCGATGTTGGTCAGTGTGCGGTCGAGGTCGAGGTCCATGCTGGTGCGGTAGGTTTCAGGCGAATAGCCGTTCACACTGATCCACAGATGGGTGAGTCCCGCCCTGATGAGCGCCTCGCCCGTCTCTTCGGTGAGCAGGGCGGCGTTGGTGTTGATCTTGCTCTTGGTGAAGAAGGGCATCTTGTCATGGATGTAGCGCAGCATCTCGGGCATCCGCTTGTCCATGAGGGGTTCGTTGGTCAGGTAGGGGCTGACGCGACCGACGAAGTGGCGGGCACATTCGTCGACGATCTTGCGGAAGAGGGCGTCGTCCATCCTGCCGTGCGGGATGTCCTTCGGGCTATGCTTGTGGGGGCAGAAGATGCACTTCGCATTGCAGGTCGAAAGGGTCTGGAACTCGATCGTCCGTGGGAATGACGGGCGAAAGCGTTTGCCTGTGGTCGCCCACGTCCATACCTTCTTGAGGTAGCTGTCGCCCTCTGCGGGCATATAATACCGTGCCATGTGCATCCTCCGTGGGCAATTCGGGGAAGTCCCCGTTCACGGGGGAGGTTTCGCAGATTCGGCCACATATGGCAATGGCACAGCCGAAGGTGATGGCGCCTGCCCCACTGCCGGGGAATGGCCCGAGAGGGGGCACGCCGGAACCGGTGTGGCGTGCCCCCCGACCCCTAGGCTTCGCGTGCGTTCATGCGGGAGATGAGTCCTTCAAGATTCTGTGCCTGCGATGCCAGTTCTGTCACTGCAATCGACGACTGGCGCATGGCTTCGGCCGTCTCGGACGAAATGCGGTTGATGTCCTCAACGGAGTGGGCAATCTCGTCACTGGCTGCGGACTGCTGCGACGAGGCCGTGGCGATGCCCGAGACCTCTCCCGTGGCGGCCTGTACCGCCGCGACGATGCGGTTGAGCGCCTCGCCGGATGCGCGCACCTTGTGGGAAAGCGTCCCGATGCGCCCCACCACATCGTCCGCCGCATGGATGCTCAGTTCGGTCCCGGTCTGAATGCCCTTGATGGCAGCCCCTACCTCATGGGTGGCATGCATGGTCTTCTCCGCCAGTTTGCGCACCTCGTCGGCGACGACGGCAAAGCCCCTCCCCGCCTCGCCTGCGCGGGCAGCTTCGATGGCGGCATTGAGTGCCAGCAGGTTCGTCTGGTCGGCGATGTCGGAGATGACGGTCATGATGCGCCCGATGGCCATGGCCTGCTGTTCGAGGCCCGCCATGTCCTCCTTGAGTTCACCCGCCTTTGCGGATGTTCCGGACATGGCCGCCACGACCTCGTTCACGATGTCTGCGCCTTGTTCGGCCTCTTTGCGTGCCTGATTGGCATGTTGCGCCGCATCTTCGGCGTTGCGCGCCACTTCAAGCACGGTGGCGTTCATCTCTTCGATGGCCGTGGCGGTCTCGGCGACCCGTCTTGCCTGTTCCTCTGCACCGCGGCTTGATTGCTCGACCTGTGCGGCCAGTTCTTCCGAAGAACTGGAAAGCCGCTCCATGACGGTCTGCAAGTCTGCCACAGCCTGTGCCAGTTTGCGGCTTTGGGCCTCGGCTTCGGCCCGTGCCGCGTCGGCGGCCTCGGACGCATGCTGCGCCGCCTCGGCCTCTTTCGCGGCTTCGGCTGATTTTTCCGTGGCATCCTGCATGGATGCCATGATGGTCCCCACCATGGCGCGCACCGCTTGAAGCAGGTCTTGCAATTCGCCGCCATAGAGATGGTCGTTATGGGTCTTATGGTCGTAGTCGCCAGCTGCCACGGCGCGGGCCGTGGCCGTGAGGTCGCGTACCGGGCGTGATATGGCGCGGGTGGTGACGCTGGCTGCTGCTGCGCACAGGAGGACGGCAACAGCTATCAGGATGGTGCCCGTTCTGCGTTCCTGTGTCACAAGGGTGGTACAGGCGAGCATCGCACTGCTGGCGGCGGCTGCATTCTCTGTCTGCACCGTGTCAGCCGCGGTCGCCACGGCATTGTAGACCGGGCGCAACGTTTCCTTTTCGAAGGTGTGCGCGGCTTCGTACATGCCATCACGCGTGAGACTCATGAGCTTCGTGCTCAGCCTCGTGTATTCGTCGTAACTCTTCGTAAGCTCGTCCCATGCCGCACGCTCCTTGTCGGTGCTGATGTCCGGCAGGTTCTCATAGGCGGTCATGGCCTTTTGAATGGCCTTGCGACTCGATTCGATGAGCCTCTCCCCTTCCGCCAGTGCCTCCGGGGCTTCCGCCGCGAGATAGCGCAGTTGTCGGACGCGCATGCGGGCGAGGTTCCCCTGCATGTCGCCAATGGCTGTCATGCTGGGCAGGTAGATGGTGCCAACGGAGTGTGCGGCGGTGTCGATGCGCGAAAAGGCGAGAAGGGTCATGCCGCCGAAGCCCATGAGGGTGATAAGGGCAACGCAGAATCCCGCCATGATGCGCTGGCCGATGGTCATGCGTCTGAACACGTGAAGCTCCTTGCGAGCAGGGCTGCTCGTGCTGATGGTGGCCCCCGCCCCCCTCTGTCATGCCTTTCGTGTCTCGTGCCCTACTCAATAGGCTCGGCGCACCCCCTTCACAATGGGGGGCAACCCTCATGGCGTGGCATGTAAAATGCTGTATTCACACATCGTTTCTGGCGCGGGATGTTCTGGTGCCCACAGGGGGTAATGTGGTGAAATCATGGCTGATTGCAATGCCGTACAAACGTTGGCGAGAGGCGGCGGGCTTGGTCTGTAATCTGCTGCCACGCCTATGCGTTATGGTCGAGGTGGCATGGAAGGAAGCCCTGCTGCTGAACGCGTCGGCAAACACAAGTCTGACAGGCAGGATAAGAGGTGATGTTCCCGGATATGTGGGCATTACCTATGGGGGAATCCCTACCTCGCCGGTTGGAGTGGCATACAGATTCCTTCATGCGGGTAATGATGGAGATCGTTGTGGTTTAAGCTTCTATTTAAGTGGCTTATGTGGAGTGTTTATTAGTTTTGAGTCATTGTTCACAAAATCACAATAACATTACAAAAAAACATGCCAAAGCCGTGTCTGCTTGTGCAGAATATGCGATTTTTCACATGGAGGACAAACCTTGTCAGGGCGTGACGTGACTGCTAGAGGCGGTCGCCGTGCCTTCCGGCCTTCGGTATGGGTGGCACATCCGTTTGTCGTAACGCGGGGCAGCCCCGCATCATACCTCGCCCGAAGGAGAAGCCATGTCGCTGAGCTACAAGGAAATGCACCAGACCCTTATGGAAGAACTGCGCCTCTACCATTACCCTGTTGCGGTGAAGTTCTTCTTCGATGATGAAGAACTTGCCACATTCAAGGAAAAGGCCGAGTTCTACGTTCCTGTGAAGCCCATGACCTTCTGCCAGTGGGAACTGGCTGCCCGCATGAAGGGGCAGACCGTGCTGGCGACCCGTGAAGACCTCGGCTGCTCCAACGCGCTCGTGTCCTTCGGCTGGAAGGACATCGACGACAACGAAATCAAGAGCCACATGAAGTACGTGCGCTCCATCGAGCAGGCCGAGAAGTTCGTGCGCTCCAAGCCCCGTCTCGACATGGGCTCGGTGAAGGCCATCGCCGTAGGCCCGCTGGGCGATGCCATCGTCGCTCCTTCGGTGGTGCATTTCTACTGTGACAACATGCAGTCGTACCACCTTGCCGTGGACTACATGGCTGCCATGGACCAGCACCCCCTGCGCACCAACGTGACCATGAACTCCTCCGCATGCGGCGGCACGGTGTTCTCGTTCCTCGAAAAGACCGCCAACATGCTTCCTGCCTGTTCGGGCAGCTACAACGCAGGCAAGACCGAGCGTGGCGAAATCAACTTCATGATCCCCGGTGAGCATATCGAAGCCACTGTGGAACGCCTGCTTGAGCGGAAGCGCAACCTCGGTTCCAGCGCCATCACCCGCCCCGGCGACGGTTTCCCCGGTGCCGATGTGTGCAAGAACTGCCCGCTCATCATCTTCAAGAAGGAAAAGTAGACGCGCCGGGTGTGGCCCGGTCTCCGCGTGGCCATGCGCGGGGTGTCTGCATCGTCAAGCCCGCCGGACTGCCGTCCGGCGGGCTTTTCATATGGCTTCTGCACGTTGCCGGGGAGCGGCTATGACAGAACTCTGCCGACATGCGCTGTGGCAAAAAGTGCTCCCTATACCTCTCCGGAGGGTGCAACGAGGGGCGGTGCCCGCCCTTGGGCATAGTGATTCTGGGGGGGAGGCGTGTGTTTCTGCACCGTGCCAGCGAATGTTCGCGTGGGCTCTGGAACCATCGCCCGGCGCTGACAGGCAGCCGAAAAGGCTTTTCTGGTCGTGAGACGTTGCTCGCTGAAGCCTCTGCGACGCCATGGACAAGACGGGGAAGGCAGGGCAGCGGGATGGCGATGTCCGCGGCGTGCTGTGCGGGACGTCACGCCTTGCGGTATTTGTTTCTCTTGCGCTCGTACATGAGATTGTCGCAGCGCTTGAGCAGGTCGTCGAGGTGCTCCCCTTCGCGGGAACAGGCCAGGCCGTAGCTGAACGCGACACGGTAGGGCATGGCGTTATGCTGCGCAAGACGCTCTTCGACGTTGCAAAGCTTCTCGTAGATGGCCGCAGGGTCGTCAGAGAATTCCAAGACCGCGAACTCGTCACCGCCAAGGCGCATCAGGCGCGTCTTCCGGTCGAAGACGAGACGCATCGTGGCGGCGAGGGTCCGAATGGCGTCATCCCCGGCGTGGTGTCCATAGCGGTCGTTGATGGCCTTGAGTCCGTCCATGTCGATCATGGCGACGCACAGCCGAAGGGGATTCATGGTGCGGGCCACGTGGATGGCGTTGCGGAAGGCAGTCCGGTTATCGAGACGTGTGAGTTCGTCGGTCTCCGCGTTGCACACCATCACCCCCACAAAGAGGATGACGGTAGAGATTGCCCAACTGCTCCAGATGGTCAGGATGGTGGCGTGCACCAACTGGATGGCGCCTATGAGCATCGGGAGCGCGGCGGTGACCGCCAGCAGTATGGTCTCTTCCCTTTTGAGTTCCCTGAACTGTCTGAAGATGAAGAACACTGTGAGCATCTGCCCGCAGTAGAAGGCCAAGGGGGAGAGCGCGAACCATGGTCCGCGAGAATACCTGTTGTCAGGAGCTATTTCGAACAGGATGCCGCCGTTGAAGCTCAACAGTGACAGGATGATGTTACAGATGACGGGGAATGCGCCGATAGCAATTGCCCAGCCCTGCATTGCGGTGCCCGTCCATCGGTGGACGAAGAACCAGAGCAGCAGCCCCGGAACGGGGACAAGCGCGAAGCCGAGGCTATTGACCAGTCTGGCCCAGGGAACCAGCCAGTCATGGGCGGCGACCTCGGGATTGAAACGGCTATCGATTGCGACACTTGTCACTTCAAGGGCGAGAAGTCCCATGATGACGATGATGATGGCTACCAGAAGCCCATGTCCGGCCCTGCACCTGTCCAGTTTGAAGTAGGCCACCAGCAGCGTGAGCAGCAGCATGAGGCACATGAAAAGATCGATCTGGGTGGTGGTCAGGAGATCCATCGGAGAGACGTACCTTCATGCCGGAGGGCGGGCGATGGGCAGGCTTGCGAGGAATCCCGCACGGCCCTTGGTGACCGCGTGCAAGACGGGAGAAGAGGCGTGACGGCAGCCTCGTCGCGGAGAGGCAGTAGAACCTTTGACGTCTGCCTCGTCAAGGGATGATGCATTGTTCACTACAGGCGGTGCAGTGCCATTGCTGGACGGTTCACGCTGCACTCCTGTGCTTGGTGTAGCACTGTGTGGTCGTATGCGGTGTGGTTGTGTGCTCCTGAAGGCGGCTTGTCCCCGCGAGCGAAGTCTCTCCCCGTGGTTTTCTTCTGAAGTGAGCGCTGAAAGGCCAAGGCCTTCGTCACGTGGGCCTCAGGCGCCTGTGCTGGCGTGGAGGGGCTGGGCATGTGGGCATGGCCCGTCGTGGAGTGTCGTTCACGTAATGGCCCTCCTGCGCTTGGCATGAGGAGGCCTCCACCACGCATGTGGGTACGGTAATGAGGAGTGGAGACGTCGGGCTTCTGCGGGGTTGCCCGTGGGCGTATACCGTGTGAACCGGTCTCGACGTTGTGTGTGCGGCCAGCCGGAAGAACCTGTCTGAAGCCTTGAGGAGTAGGTCTCAAATACGAAGCCCCCGCATGAAGATGGGGGGCTTTTTGCAGTATTTTCCTGTGCCAATTCGTCCGCTACGCAATGTCAAAGCGTTCGCGCGTGCATGCAGGGGGGAGGCAGGCAAAAAGTGAGTCACCGAGTGAATCCTGCTTGCCAGCAGTTCAACCGGTGACTCGTAACTTTCTGTTATCATTGGTGGGTCGTGCAGGATTCGAACCTGCGACTCTCTGCTTAAAAGGCCCACGCGATGAACACGGTAAAGTAACGTATCGTCGCGTAATGTGGGCTGGATTTGGATGCCGCGTAGACTTTCAACGGAGGCATAAGGGGGTAGCATACGGAGGCAAGCTTTACACTCCACTTTACATCATTGCTGTTCAATCCTTGGACTGCGTATGTGGGGCGGACGAGCGTCCCTTCATTAAGGCTGTACCATTCATCCAACTCTGCGCGTCGGGCAAGATACGCTCGGCCGCATCCTTCAGCCCGCGCCGCTGCGCGGGCCTCCGGGCGGGCGCAGTCCCCCGCGCCCCCTTCCCCCCCTCTCCGGAGAAGCTGACCAAAATCTCCCATAAGCCTGCGCGCACCTCTGGCAGCTGCGGGTCCTTCCCCTATGGGGGCCAGCCTACGGCTGCTGCCGACCCCACGATTTGGCCGCGAACTGTGGAACGCATTGCGTGGAAAAATGGAATCCGCGCGGGTGCGACACCTTCGCTGCATACGCCAAGAGACAATCGTAACACTGCACCCCGCCCGTTGAGGGGCGTCGCACCATGCACGGGCGGGCTCATGGAGTACCGCCATGCATGAAGATCGTACCGGCGATGCGTTGCCTGAAGTCGGTGCTGCGGCACCGTCTGTGCCTACCACAGCGGACATGGCCGCGAGAGTGGCAGCCCGCGTCAAAGATGAAGAGGCGTCACGCCCGGTTGCCCCGAAGGATGAAGTACCCGCGCTCAGTGACGACTTCATACTGAAGTGCCTGAAGGCCAATCGCGTTGGCGACGCCATGCTCTTCAACGCGTTGCACCGGGGAAAGTTCGTCTACGTCAAACGCTGGGGGCGCTTCATCCGCTGGGCCGGGCACCACTGGGAAGAGGACATCATGGAGACCTCACAGGCTGCGGTCGAGGCCGTGTGCGAAGCGTACCTCCGTGCTGTCTCGAGCCTGTCGAAGCAAGCCGACGACGCCGTGGGGGACGAGAAGGCCCTGCTCGAGCGCAAGCGCGAGGAACTGCTCAAGCGTGTCAGCTTCCTGCGGGCACCGTCCGGGCGCGAGCAGCTGCTCCGGTGTACCCACACCATCGCCGACCCCCTTGCCATCACGGGTGATGAACTCGACCAGCAGCCGTTCCTGCTTGCCTGCCGGAACGGGGTCATCGATCTGCGGACAGGTGAGTTCCGCCCCGGCCATCCTGACGACTATGTGCTCAACGCCTGTCCCATCGAATGGCCCGGCATCGACGCGCCGTGCCCGCAGTTCGAGCGGTTCATGTACTCATGCCATGAGAACGAGGCCATCGTGTCGTTCCTGCAGCGCGTGTTCGGCTACGGCATCATGGGAGCGAGGGATGATCACTACTGGTTCGTGTTCTACGGGGCGCGGGGGCGCAACGGTAAAGACACCCTTCTGAAGATCCTGACCGCCATCCTTGGCGATGACCTCGCCTCGACCATCGACACGGCGCTGTTGCTGGATACCAAGCAGCCGCGAAGCAGCGCGGGGCCTTCGCCCGACGTGCTCGCCCTTCGCGGCAAGCGCATGGCCTTCGCCACCGAAGCCGAGGACGGCCAGAAGTTCGCCATGTCCAAGATCAAGTGGCTGACGGGCGGCAGCAACCTCATGGCCCGGGGCCTTCAGGACAAGCTCTACACCACATGGAAGCAGACGCATCTGCTGTTCCTTCTGACCAACGAGATACCGCGCGCCAAGGCCGACGACGACGCCTTCTGGACGCGCACCCTCGCCGTGCCGTGGAAGCTCCGCTTCGTGGATCATCCGACCACGCCTGACGAACGGCCCCGTGATCCACAGATGGAGCACAAGCTGATGAAAGAGCTTCCCGGCATCCTCGCGTGGCTGGTGCGCGGGTGCCTCGAGTACCAGCGTGTCGGACTCAACCCGCCTGAAGAGGTGCTGGCCTGTACGCGCGAGCGGCGCAGAGCCTTCGACGATGTGGGCCGCTTCCTGACCGAGTGCTGCGAGATCGAGCAGGTCGTCGAGGGCATCGAACCTGCCACGCGGACAAGCGCCACGGTGCTGCTCAACGCCTTCAACTGGTGGCTGCACAAGAACGTGGACTCTTCCTACTCGTATAGCGCCCGGCGGCTTGGCGACATCCTCGCCAAGAAGGGCATTCCCAAGAAGAAGTCGGGCGGCATGGTCTACCTTGGCGTCTCGCTTCTGCCCGAGGTCGAAGACGAGATGGCTACGGATGCGAGTTCGTCTGACGCATCCTCTGCCAAAAGGAAGAAGCTCTTTGACTAGGCCGCACGGAAACCTCCCAAAAGCTCCAGTCGTAATGACGGATGCGCAGTCACAACGGTCAGTGATGATTGGAGGAATAGTCGCGTCTGGAGCTTGGGAGAGTCCGCAGCGGTATCTTGCCACGCACATGCGCATGATTGCGAGTTGTGTGCATCGCCCACGTCAAATGTCCCATGCTCCCATTCATTAAACTTATTATGGAAAAACATAAGGTTAAAGAAAGAAATGAACTGGGAGGTTTCAGGGATATTGGGAGGTTCAGTCGAATGAGAGCGCCGTTGCTTGAAAGACTTGCTGCCCGTGGTCTGCAGCCCAGAAAGGTCTCCACCGGCAGGGGGGACAGGGGCGAGGAGTACGCCAGCCCGTGCCCGGTGTGCGGCGGGCGTGACCGCTTCCGCATCTGGCCTGAACAGCCGGGCGGGCCTGCCTGCGCCAAGGCCGGAGTGGTCGGCACATGGTTCTGCCGTCAGGAACAGAAGGGCGGCGATGTGCTCGAGTACCTGCTCACGGTCGAGCGTCTTGAGTGGGCCGAAGCCTGCAAGGAACTCGGCATAGAGCGCACGACCTTCGTACCCGGCAGGCTGCCCGCCATGCCCAAGGCGATCCGCAAGGCCAGCTTCCAGCCGAAGCCCTCGGCCTTGCCGGGTGACATCTGGTCAGCCCGGGCAGGCAAGTTCGTGGCAGACGCCCATGCCGCCCTGCTGCGCACTCCCCGGGCGCTGGCCTATCTTGCCGAACGCGGCCTTCCAGAGGCCGCCGTGCGTCGCTACCGCCTTGGCTACCTCGCCGGGGAACAGGGACGGCAGGGCGTCTTTCGCGCTCGCTCTGCGTGGGGTCTTCAGCCCAAGGAAGGCAAAGACGGCAAGCCGAGAACCAGCATGTTCATCCCTCGCGGCATCATCATTCCGGCCTACGGGCCTGCCGGGCAGGATGGCGCGCCGGTGCGTATCCGAATCCGCAGGCCCGACGGCGATGTGGAGCAGTGGGGCGACAAGTACATGCTCGTCGAGGGCGGTTGCGGGCGCACCACGATGCTGCTGGGCGAGGCTCCTCGTGCGGTGGTCGTGGTCGAGGCCGAACTGGACGCCATGCTCGTGCGTCATGCCGCTGGCGACCTTGTCGGTGCGCTGGCCGTGCTGACAAACCGGGGCCGTCCTGACGCCACAGCCCACACAGCGTTGCAATCCGCAGCATCCATCCTCGTTGCACTGGACTACGACGGCCCGGGGGCAGACGGCTGGGCGTGGTGGCGCGAGACCTACCCGCAGGCCAAGCGGTGGCCCGTTCCTGCTGGAAAGGACCCCGGCGACGCCTTCAAGCAGGGCGAGGACCTGCGGGCGTGGATTCTTGCCGGGTTGCCTCCGGTGCTGGCCATGGAACATGCCAAGGCTCGGGGCGCGGAGCAGCTTTCGTCTGTCGAGCAGGCTCCCACAGCGTCCTCCGCACCCGCCGTTGCCCCGTGTGCGACTGCACCCGCACCCATTCCCTCCCCGGCGGCTGCCGCAGCATCGGCTCCTGCATCCTCGTGCGGCCTCCAGCCGGACGTTATGCAGACGGTGCTTGCCTTCCGTACCCTGTGGGAGGGCATGCCGGTGAAGTACGTGCGCTTCAACTCCGGGGGGTACGAGTGGCAGTACCCGGCCCCGTGGGGCAAGCGCCACATGGCCCGCCTGCACGAACTGCTTCGGCGTTTCGACGCCACCCCGACCTTGTGGGACTACTTCGCGGAGCACCCGGCCCGCATCATCACACCGGACAATTTGCTGTGCAGGGCACGGCGTTCCAACGCCAACAGGCCGCATCAAAACGACGCGGCCTGTTGCTGACAACCAAGGTGAGGGTTGCCCTGCAGAGTCGCACCTCTTCAGGGCGACCGGATGTAACAGCATCCGATCAGGACCGGCCCAACCCTCATGCCAACGGCGGCAGAGGCATAACAGGAATCCTAGCGGATGGAAAACCTCAACATAGAGAACTGGCCCGTGGACAGGCTTCACCATAGCGAACATGCCACCCGTCGTAATGAGGATGCCATACCCCGTATGGTGGACGCCCTGCGTATGTTCGGCTTCCGGATACCCTTGCTGGTCACCGGGGCCGGAGAAGTGGTGGACGGCCACTTGCGGCTGAAGGCGGCGCTCGTCATGGGCATGGCCAGTGTGCCGGTGATCGTCGTGGATGACATGACACCAACGCAGGTGCGGACCTTCCGGTTACTGATCAACCGCTCGGCGACATGGGCCGAATGGGACGACGAGGCATTGCGCGTCGAACTGGCCAGCCTGCGCGACTACGGCGTGGATGTGACGATGACCGGCTTCGCCGATGCGGAACTCGACGCCTTCCTGCAGGGTGTCTCCCTTGCCGGAGAGAGCGATCCGGACATGGTTCCTCCTCTCCCTGAAACGCCTACATCCCGCCCGGGTGATGTCTGGAACATGGGTGGGCATCGTCTTCTCTGCGGCGACAGCACGTCTGTGGAAGATGTTGTCCGGCTCATGGCTGGCGAGCAGGCAGACATGCTGTGGACCGATCCGCCTTACAACGTCGACTACTCCGGCAAGGCCGGGAAAATCCGGAACGACAAGATGAGTCCGGAAGACTTCGATGCTTTCCTGCTGCGTCTTCTGTCGCGCTCCTATGAAGCCTTGGCCGACGGGGCTGCCGCCTATGTGGCCCATTCCGAGGCCGGAGGCGGTACGGCGTTTCGCAAGGCCTTTGCCCACGCCGGCTACAAGCTCGCGTCATGTCTCATCTGGCGCAAGCATCAACTCGTACTTGGGCGAGGCGACTACCACTGGCAGCACGAACCCATCCTCTACGGGTGGAAGCCGACGGGCAAGCACCGCTGGTACGGCAACCGTAAGCACACCACGCTGCTGGAGCACTTCGCCGGGCAGACGGTCCTGCCAGCTGGCGAGGGAGTGTGGCAGGTGGCTACGGGAGACGCTGTGCTGCTCATCCGGGGGCAGGATGTGACGGTGGAGGAGGTTTCCACCTCGATTCTTGCGGTGGCAAAGCCCGCACGCTCCGAGTTGCATCCCACGATGAAGCCCGTGGCACTCGTGGAACGCATGGTGGCCAACAGCTCTCCTCGCGGCGGGCTGGTGCTCGACCCCTGCGGCGGTTCCGGAACGACACTCATCGCCTGCGAGCGCATGGGAAGGCGCTGCAATACGATGGAGCTTGATCCCCGTTTTGCGGACGTGATTGTCCGGCGATGGGAGGAAGTCACAGGCAAGACAGCGGTACTGGAAGGCGGCGCGTCATTTGCCGATGTGCCGCTGGCGAGGGAGGTGGCCCATGCATGAGCATGATTTGCTGTCTCTCGTGGACAAGAGTGCGGAGACCGATCTGCCCTTGCTGCTCAAAGCCAAAGAGGCCGCCAAGCGTCTGGTGAATGATGATCCGTCTGCGGAGCACCTGCGGCTCCTTGAGCGGGTCACAAAGATGCTGGAGCAAGTGATGCACACAAAGCAGAGCTTCGGCTCGCTCAAGGATGTGCTGGCACATCTGCAGGAGCAGGGGCGAAAGATCAGCCAGAGCAAGCTGTATCAGGACAAGGGCAGGGGGCTTCTGAAGGCACAGCCTGACGGAACCTACCGCAAGCGTGACGTGGACCGTTACGCGGCCAGCCTGCCCACGCATGCCCTGCCCGAGAAGGAAACGGCAGAGGCGCAGGAATACGCCTCGCGCAAGGCCAAGGCAGAGGCCGAGAAGCTTGAGGAACAGGCCAAGGCCGAACGGTTCAAGAACGAGGTGCGCGCCGGCAAGTACATCCTGCGCGATGACGTGGAGGTCGAACTGGCGGCCCGTGCCGGGGTGCTGGCAACGGGGCTGCGAACCATGTTTGAGACGAGCCTGCTCGACCTCATCCACACCGCCGAGGGTAATCCGAAGAAGGCACCCGACCTTCTGTCGTTCTTTGAACGCCAACTGGATGCGGCACTCAACGAGTATGCGCGGCCTATGACCTACGAGGTGCGTTTTGACGATGCAGACGACCCTATGCCCGACACCTGCGAAGAAGGATGATGTAAGGCGTATAGCGATGCGCCTACCGGCCAACCTCCATCCAGACCTGCGCGTCCGCGTCCTAGCGCGCTTGAAAAAGAGCGCAGGAAAATGGTCCTTCTCGTTCTCGCGTGGTGAGCGCGCCGTCATGCGGCGGCGTACACCCATGCCAGTGAGCCAGTGGGCCGAGCAACATAGAGTGGTTGGATACTCTTCAGTCCCCGGTCGCTGGCATAACTCCATCACACCCTACAGCGTGGGCATCATGGATGCCAGCTTTCACGAGGCGGTGCGGAAGATCGGCGTGTGCAAGTGCCCGCAGTCGGGCATCACCGAGGCCATTCACAATTGCATCGGGTACGCCATCGACCGCTCCCCGGGGCCGGTCATGTATGTCTACCCCGATGAACTCACCGCCCGCGAGAATGCCAAGGACCGCATCCAGCCCATGATAGAGGGTAGCCCGCGTCTCGCCACGTACCTGACGGGGTCGGCGGACGACAAATCAAGCCTGCGCATCAACCTGCAGCATATGCCGATCTTCCTTGCGTGGTCAGGTTCCCCGGCACGGCTGGGCAACAAGCCCATCCGCTACCTCGTGTTGGATGAGTTGGACAAATACCAAGAAAGCAAGAAAGAGGCGTCTCCCGAAGCCCTTGCCGAGAAGCGCACCATCACGTGGCGGCACAAGGCGCGTATCTGGAAGCTCTCCACCCCGACCGTCGAAGCTGAAGGCATTTGGAAATTCATGACGCGCGAGGCGCAGGCCGTGTTCGATTATCATGTGCGTTGCCCACACTGCGCGATGGAACAGCTGATGACCTTCGATAGAATCCGCTGGCCGGAGGACGTCCGCGACCCGGAGGACGTGCTTTCGCGCCAGCTTGCCGAGTATGTCTGCGAGCATTGCGGCAGCGTATGGCATGACGGCGACCGCGACCGGGCCGTGCGCCTTGGCCTGTGGCGTGAACGGTCGACAGGGCTTGAACTGAAGGCCCACCTCGACACGCACCGGCCCGCGAACATCGGCTTTCATCTGCCTGCGTGGCTCTCGTACTTCGTGTCGCTGTCCAAGGTGGCGGCGTCTTTCCTGCGGTGGAACGCCTCGAAGAATCAGGTGGACCTGAAGGACTTCTGCAACAACTTCAAGGCGGAGCCATGGCGCCTTCATCGTGTGGATCGTGACGAGGACCGCATCCTTGCCCTGTGCGACGACAGACCGCGCGGCATAGTACCGGGGCCGCTTGGCGACGATGGTACGCCGCGCATCGCTGCGTTGGTGGCAGGTATCGACACGCAGGGTAGCGACGAGCACCGGGGCTACTTCCGTTATGTCATCCGCGCTTTCGGCTGGGGGCAGGAGGATGAAAGCTGGCTCATCCAGTGCGGCACCGCGCCGACCTTTCCGGCACTGGCCGAGATTCTCTGGGGCAGTGTCTACCGCGACGGCCATGGGAACGAATACCGGGTTCGCCTCGCCCTGCAAGACTCCATGGGCCACCGGACGAAAGAGGTCTACGCCTTCTGTGCCGCCAACAAGGGCCGCATCTTTCCCACGCAGGGCAAGCAGCATCAGGCTGCACCCCTGACCTATTCGCCCCTGGAGTACTATCCGGGCACGCAGCGCCGCATTCCGGGCGGTCTGCGCCTGCTCAAGGTGGATACGACGTTCTTCAAGAACGACCTTGCGGCGAAGCTTTCCATTGCGCCGGAAGACCCCGGTGCCTTTCACCTGCACCACGACACGCCGCTGGAATACGCGCGGGAGATGGTCGCAGAATACTACGATGAACAGAAGCAGGCGTGGGTCTGCCCTTCGGGGCGGGATAACCACTATTGGGACTGCGAGGTGCTCGCCCTTGCCGGGGCCTTTGCCCTTGGCGTGCGTAACTGGAAGCAGCCACAGCAGCAAACGAAGACGCAGCATGAGGCACAGTCAGTGCCGGCGTCTCCGAGATATGGAGCCCGTCCGGGCTGGTGGGGAGGTGCGAGATGAACAGCGGGAAAGATTTGGGGCGCAAGCTCAACTGGAGGCAGGCGTGCGACGTTTTAGGATGCAGCCGTTCCTTCTTCTATAACCTTGTGAACACGGGCCTTTTGCCTTCGCGGCGGTACGGGCGCGTCAAGGGCATATGGGTGTATGAACGCGATTGTCTAGAGCACCTCGCTAGAACATCGTCTTGCGTTGAATCGGGGCAAAATCATGTCTGAACGGCGCAAAGTACATTCGTCTTTTTGCCTTAAAAGCGAGGCAAGGCGGCAGAAGGTCGAGCTCTATGATGCGTCCGAGTGGGGAGAGCCTTCAGGACGCTTCAGGCTTCGTATCGATGGGCGGTGGGCAGACGGGCGTTCTGGCGCGCATGCCTATCACTCCACAGCTGAGATCGGGGCAATGCTGGCAACGGCGTTGACGGGGCAAGATGTTACTCCCGAGTCGCCGCCCCCTCTGTTGCGGGGGATGCGGGTGTCAGTGCCGAACGGACGCCGCTTCGCGGGGCTTGCTTTGCGTGATGTCACCTTTGTGCTGACTGAAAGCCCCCTCCGTGATGCTTCCGGTCACTGGTTCGTGGGGGTGGTCAGGGTCGGAGGAGGCATGAGGCTCGTGCCGGTGGAAGATGTCAGAGTGCTATAGGCTCTGCATGTCATGCCGGTGGGGTCGGTAATGCCGACACCATCCAGCACCGAAAGGGATGTCGGTAATGACGACACCCTTTAGCAACAAAGGGGGAGTCGGTAATAGTGGACACCCTTTCCCTCCGAAGAAATGGGCCAGAGCCGCCGACGCGTGATGAGAAAAAAACAGCGTTTTCTCAACTTTTTGTCCAGCACGTCCACCACGTCCACCACGTCCACGACAACATGCCGGCAGCGTACTACGTTGCCGGCATGTCTACCCTCTGGACCCTTGAAGAACTCGACGCGCAGATAGCGGACTGGAAGGCAGCCTTGCTGGCGGTCTCCTCTGGCCGTTTTTACACGATCAGCGGGCAATCTGTGAGCCATTACTCGCTGCCTGAAATCCGCGAACAGCTGGCGTACCTGCAGCGCGAACGGCAGTTGCTGCTTGCCGCGCAGTCGGGGCGTCCGCGTCGCCCCGGGCCGCTCGCCGTGCGGCCCGTCATCGGACGGGGGTAGCGGATGCGCGCCCTTCGTCCACATGCCCGCCGCCCGTTCAGGCGTCCTGCCTGTCAGGGCATCCGTGCCTCCTTCAGTCACGCCGTTGTCGGTCGTGCCTCCTCCCCGCTGGTTCCCGGCGTCGTGCAGCCTGTCTCGCGCGACGCCGGGGCCTTCAGGGGCACGCTGTCCAACTATCGGCCGTGGCGGCCCAGCCTTGTGGCGGGCGGTCAGGAGCGCACCACCGCCTCCACCCGGAGTGAGGACCTTGTCGCCAACGACTGGGCCGGGCGTTCCATGGTGGACACCATCACACTCAACGCGGTGGGGGCCAACGGCCTGTTCCCGCAGTCCATCATTCCGGCGGCGTTGCTGGGCCTTGATGAAGAGCAGGCGCGCGACATCGGCGACAGGATGGAGTCCATCTTCAAACTGTGGTGCGAGTCTGCCGGGCTTGAAGGGCAGCACTTCGCAGACCTTCAGTTCATGGGGCTGCGTTCGGCGCTCGTCCATGGCGAGATGCTGCACATCCCGGTCATGGTGGACCCGACGAAGGAAGGGGGCTTTCTCGGCCTTCGCATGCAGCCCGTGCATCCGGAGAGGCTCTGCACCCCGTCTGACAAGCGCGCCCTGCACAATATGCGTGACGGTGTGGAACTCGACCGCCTTGGCAGGCCCTGCGCCCTGTGGGTGGCGGAACCTGCGCCGGACCTCTGGAGCGGTCGGCTTGGCTGGGGGGCGCTTGGCAGCGACAGCTTCAGGCGCATTCCGCACAGGCTGTTCCACCGTCCGGGGGCGTTCCATTGCTTCCGCCGCACCAGCGAGGAGCAGTACCGGGGCGAGCCTATCCTCTCCCCGGCGCTCAAGCTGTTCCGGCACCTTGCCGACAGCCTCGAATACGAGCTCATCGGGCAGATCGTGGCGGCGAGCTTTCCGCTGTTCATCAAGGTGGCTGACGGCACGCAGGGTGTCGAGGACTACCTCGGGCAGTTCCAGCAGGGACCCGGCGGGCAGGGCGGGCAAGAGCGCGTCTACCACCAGAGTTACGCCCCCGGGCAGGTGCTCTACGGCAACCCCGGCGACGACGTGAAGCCGCTCTCCAGCGACCGGCCCGGTGCCAACTGGACGGGCTTCGTCAACTTCGTGGTGCGGGCCATGGGCGCATCGGCGGGCATACCCTACGAAGCCCTGCTGAAAGACTTCTCCAAGACCAACTACTCCAGTGCCCGCGCGGCCCTGCTCGAGGCGTGGCGCGTCTACATGCTGTGGCGTCAGTGGCAGGCGCGTTCTTACTGCCAGCCCATCTACCGCATGGTCATCGAAGAGGCGTACCTGCGCGGCCTCATCTCCCTGCCCACGTCTGCCCCCGGTTTCTACGAGGCATTGCCCCTCTGGACCGCCTCCATGTGGATAGGGCCGGGGCGCGGCTACATCGACCCCGTCAAGGAAGCCAAGGCCAACATCTCGCTCATCGAAAGCGGCCTTTCCACCTACGGCGAGATTCTCGGTGAACGGGGGCTTGCCGTGGAGGACGTGTGGGCGGCCCGTGGCTACGAGGACCGCCTCATGCAGCGTCTTGCGCCCCGCCTTGCCGCACGTCTCGACGCCGCCAGTTTCGTGGCGGGCGCACCGCCGGAAGACGATGGCTTCCCGTCTGACGACGATGGCGACGGGGACACCAATCACGACGACGCCGAGGAGGGCGACGATGCCGCAACTGCATGACCTTTTTGCCGAGCGCATGTGGGCCGCCATGCCCGAAGCCCTTGGACATTTCTTCTCGGCCTTTCGCCATGCCGAAGCCTCCGATGACCCCGGCCGTCCTCTCCCTGCTGATGCTTCCCCCCCGCACGGCGAGGAGAGGGCGGCCACCTTCGGCGTGTCCGGAGGCGAAGAACGCCCCTATGAACTGTGTGATGGCGTCGCCGTCATCCCGGTCATGGGCATGCTCACGCCCCGCCGAAGCTGGTCTTGGGGCTACGGATACACCACCGGCATGCTCGACCAGATTCGCCCGGCCATTGCCGCGGCTCTTGCCGACAGGGGCGTGCGCGCCATCCTGCTGGATGTGGCCAGCCCGGGCGGGACCGTGGCGGGCATGAAGGAGCTTGCCGACTACATCGGTGCCGAACGCGCCAAGGGCACGAAGCCCATGGCGGCGTATGCCAACGGACTCATGGCCAGCGCCGCCTACATGATCGGCTCGGCAACGGGGCGGGTGCTGGCACCTGCCACGGCCACCGTGGGCAGCATCGGCGTGATCTCGGTCTACGAGGACTGGTCCAAGTGGAACGAGAAGGCCGGCCTTTCCTACGCCTATCTGACAGCTGGCCAGTGGAAGGCCGTGGGCAACCCCGACACCCCCCTTGCCGACAACGAGCGCGCCTACCTGCAGGAACGGCTGACCGCTCTCTACAGACATTTCACCGACGGGGTGAGCGCGAGCATGGGACTCGACGCCGCGAACCTGACGACGTGGGCGGACGGCAAGGTCTTTGTCGCCTCCGAAGCGCCGCAGGGCCTCGTTACCGCCATCGTGGCCGACCGCGAAGCGGCCATAGCAACCCTTGCCAAGGAGATGACCATGGACAGGGCGAACCTTGCCAGCCAGCACCCCGAACTGCTGGCGTCCATCGAGCGCGAGGCCGCAGAGAAGGCCGTGGCTGCCGCTCGTACCCAGTTCGAAGAGAAGGCCACGACGGGCCTCGGCGACAAGCAGCAGGCGTGCCTTGCTGCGGTCAGGGCCGTGGCGGGCGACGAGGCCGCAAGCCGCGTGCAGGCACTGCTCGAGCAGAACCTTTCCGCGTCGCAGATCGAAGCCGTGGCGTCGCTGCTGCCCAAGCCCGCAGCGCAGGCCACGACCGAAGCCCAGCCCCGGCATGAGGAACCGAGCGCCAGCCATGAGGAGCGCATCCTCGCTGGCATCGTCGGGGCCCACGCCGCGCCGCTTTCCGGCGTTCCCGGCAACCCCGGTGCGGAAACCCCTGCACAGTTCGGCCAGCGCATGGCCGGGCTGCTGACCCGATAGGAGCCGCCCATGAATGGCGTAACCACCTACGAGAAGACGTTCGTCCCGTTCCTCGGCGCGCATCCGCCGCTGATGGAATCCGTCACCATCGCATCATCGGGCGCGGCGCGTGACCTCATGGCCGGTACCGTGCTCGCCGTCGTCACGGCGTCGGGCAAGCTCAAGGAACTCGCCCCCGGCGCGTCCGACGGCAGCCAGACCCCCACGCACATTCTCGCTGAAGATTGCAGCGTGCCCGCTTCGGGCGATCTCGTGGCGGTGGCCTACACCCACTGCGAAGCGCTCGACCGCGGACTGGTGTGGCCGCAGGGCATCACGGCACCGCAGAAGGCCGCAGCCATCGCCGCGCTTCGTGATGCGGGCATCTTCGTGACCCTCAACCAGCCCGCCTAGGGAGAACCTTCATGGACTACTTCGACTTTCGCTACCTGACCGAGGCCGTACAGGTCATGCCCGGCCAGCCCGGGCTGCTGCAGAAGATCCTCTTCCGCGAGCGCATCTCCAACCCCGCGAAGATCCTCCAGTTCGACGCGGACCGCTTCAAGAACAAGGTCGTGCCGTACACCTCCGCCGTGAAGGGCGGGACCATCCTCGAGAACACGCGCCGTTCGACCTCCTTTCTGCAGTTCCCCAAGTTGCGGCCCAAGAAGCAGCTCGACCCCGAGAAGATCCTCGCCCGGCCTTCCGGCATGGCACCCTATGTGGCCGGAGGCCAGAGTCTGGAGCAGGCCGCGCAGAAGAACCTTGCCGTGGAACTGCAAGACCTGCGGCGTCGCCTCGACCTCACCGTGGAGAAGGCCTGCGCCGATGTGCTGCAGGGTGCCCTGACCATCCCCGAACTTGGTCTGGCCTACGACTTCGGCATGCCCGCCGAGCACAAGGTCACGCTCACCGGCACGGCGAAATGGTCGGATACGGGCAGCGACCCCAACGCCGACCTCGAGGCGTGGACGAAGAAGACCAAGGACGCCACGGGCTACGCGCCTGACGTGCTCATTCTCGGCACCACGGCCTGCAACGCCTTCCTCTCGCACGCCAAGGTCAAGGAACGGCTCGACCTGCGCCGTGTCGAGGGCGGGCTTCTCGCCCCCGACTTCGCGGCGGACTTCAAGGGCTACTATGGCGGGCTTCAGGTCTACACCTACGGCGGCAGCTTCTTCGACGCCACCGACACCGCCCGCGAGATATGGCCCGCCAACAAGGTGGCGCTCTTCTCCTCCAAGGCCCGTGCCGTGCTCGAGTTCGGCCTCATCGAAGACCTCGATGCAGGCCCCGGCGGAGTGCAGGCCGAGTTCTTCTCCAAGATGTGGACCGAGCGCGACCCCTCCGTGCTGTGGCTGCTGGGCGAGACCGACCCGCTGCCCGTCACCTATGAGCCTGCATCCATCGTCACCGCCGTGGTGGCCTAGGAGGACTCATGGCCAAGAGCGTGAAAGTGCGTCTGCTGTGCGCTGTGACCCACGGTTCCAAGGGGGGCCGAAAGGACTACGCCCCGGGCGATGTCGTGGCACTGCCCCCCGACCTTGCCGACGAGTTGCTGGAACAGGGTGCCGTCGAACCTGCCGACCGCATCCTGAAGCCGGTGGATACGCTCGAAGACCCGGCAGCCTCGCCGCAGGCCCAGCTTGGCAGCCTGCTTGACGACAAGGCCCGTAAGGACACTACGCCTGAATCGGGGACCGATTCCGGGGCGGGGTGCGGTGGCGATGAAGCCGCCGGAGACACCCCCGAGGCCTGATGATGCTCGACCAGCTAGCCCTGTGGTGCGGCATCCAGTGCCGTGAACTGACGGAGAACTCTGTGTTCAAGTCCGCTCTTGCTGCCGTGTTCGCGTGGGTGGCCGGAATGCTGGGAGGGGTGGCCAACGTGTTGCCCTTCCTCGCCATTCTGCTGGTGCTCGACTACGTGCTGGGCTTTGTCCGCGCCTGCCGCATCAGGCGCATCAGCGGGGCCAAGATGCGCGCCGGCGCGTGGAAGTTCCTCTTCTACTTCGCCGCCGTGTTCGTGGTGGCCACCGTGGACGGCGCGCTCGGCAAGGCGTGGACGCTGTTCCATGTGCCCATGGGGGCGTTCTTCGTCTTCTACCTTTGCGTCAACGAGGCCATGAGCTGCCTCGACCACCTCAAGTTCTTCGGTGTGCCCATTCCGGAGTGGCTCTCCACCCGGCTGCGCGACTACCGCGAAACCTTCTGTCCGCCCGCAGGCCGGGCGGCTTCAGGAACGAAGTGATGACCTACGACGTAGCATTCATGCGTGCCATGGAGTTCACGCTCCCGCGCGAGGGCGGCCTCTCCGATGATGCCGACGACCCGGGGGGCGTGACCAACCACGGCATAAGCCTGCGCTGGCTCCGCTCTCTCGGACAGCTTGAGGGCGATGTCGACGGTGATGGCGATGTGGACGCGGACGACATCCGGGGCCTCACCCCCGAACAGGCCACGGCCTTGTATCACCGTCACTTCTGGCTGCGGCCGGGCTTGCAGTCGCTGCCGCAGGGCATTGCCATCTGCCAGTTCGATGCGGGCGTGAACTGCGGCCTGACCCGGGCCGTCCGCATCCTGCAAGAGGCTCTTTGCGGCATGGGCCAGTCCGTGGCCGTGGACGGCATCTTCGGCGGCAAGACCTTCTCTGCCGTCATGTCGCTCTGCCGTCTTCCGTATGGCGAGCCGCGTCTTGCCACCGCCATGTGTCTTGGCCGCATCCGCTTCTATGTGGACCTCGCGGCTTCGCCCAAGCGCGCCAAGTACCTTCGCGGCTGGGTGAGCCGCGCAACCGACCTTGCCAGCCTCGTGGGCTGACACAGGCAGGAGGCCCCATGAAGAGATTCCGCACCCTGTCCCTCGTGCTCTCCGTGCTGCTGCTCGCCGCGTGCAGTGACTTCGAGAACAACGCCTACAACACGCTGGTCATCGCGGGCGAGACCTACGACGCCACCATGTCCGCCCTCGCAGACGGCCACGCCGGGGGCACTCTCGACGATGCGCAGTATGCCAAGGCCAAGGCCGTGGCCCGCATCTACCGGGGGGCCTTCCAGTCGGCGCGGATAGCCCTTGAGGAGTATGTGGCCAGCCCCGGCGACACGCAGCGCGACAGGGTCACGCAGATGCTGGTGGCCATGACGGGCCGCCTGTCCGAGTTGCTCGACTGCGCCCGTGGCATGGGCGTCGGCGTCCACGACCTGAATACGGGGCAGCCTGCCCCGGTGAAGGAGGAAGACCATGTCTAAGGAAGTGCTCGTCACCGTGCTGCGGCTGGCCCTCACGCATGGCGTTCCCGCGGTGCTGGACGCCGTCGAACGCTGCAAGGGTGAGGTCACCGTGGAGAAGATTCGCCAGTTGGCCGACCTCGTGCCCGACCCGGACAGCTACGACAGGCCGGAGCGCTGACCATGGCTGACAAGAGGCTTGCCCGTCTGGACACGTTCCACGCCAAGCATGTGCTGGGAGAACTCTACCGTAAGGTGGAGCGGCTCCCGAACGGCATAGAACGGGTGGTCGTGCACTCGCTGAACCGGGCCATCTACGCCATGCGGACGGAGACGAGCAAGGCCATCCGCGAGGAGTATGCCGCTCCCAAGAAGGATGTGGATGCCACCATGTGGGTGAGGCACGCTCGACCCGGTACGAAGATCGCCGTTCTCTATGCGCGGGGACGCATGTCCATCCCCCTCATCCGCTGGGGGGCGAAGCCGACGAAGAAGGGCGTCACGGTGAAGATCCGCCAAGGTGCGGGCCGGAAGCTCATCTCGACGACAGGCGGCAAGAAGGATCGCCCGCTACTGGGGGCATTCATCGCCAAGGGAGAGGTCTACGGGCGCACCCAGAAGGCGAGCTACCCGATCGTGCGCCTCTATGGTCCGTCCTTCCTCTCCGTTCTCGGCAGGCCGGAGACGCGGTTCCGTCAGCAGGTGCGTGCGGAGGAGATCTTCTCCAAGCGTGTTCTGGTCGAGGCAAACCGCATTCTGGACAAGGTGAAGGCATGAGACTCGCAGACCGCGCCCGTCTGGATCAACGCCGCATCTTCGCTTCCGGCTTCACGGAGCCTGTGACCATCGCCTTCGCCAGCGGCGAGCAGGTGGCCACCAACGGCATCTGGTTCGAAGGGGCCGAACTGGTGGAGGCTGGCGACTACCTGCAGGTGAGCAGCAGCAAGCCCAGCATCGTGGTGCTTCGCGATGGACTGCCCGGCAAGCCCCGTGCGGAGGACGACCGGGTCTGCTTCTGCGACCAGTGGTTCACCGTGGCGGACTGCGAACCCCTGCACCCCGGCATGTGGCGCATACGCCTGCACAAGGAGTCTGCATGACCACGCGCAAGGCCATCGTCGACCATGTCGCCGCCTTGCTGCGGTCGGCGCTGGGGGATGCGGTCAAGGCTGTGCACGCTTCGCGCGTGCGCCACATCCAGTCTGCCGACCTGCCAGCCGTGGGCGTCTATGCGCTCAAGGAGAAGGCCGACCACAAGGACACCTCGCCCCGGCGCTACGAGCGTTCGTTGACCCTCGCCGTCGAGGTCGTGGCGGAAGCCAACCGCGACCTCGACGCCATCCTCTACGACCGTGCCGACAGGATCGAACTTGCCCTCCTGGACGACCCGACCTTCGGCGGCCTCGTGGATGACAGCGAACTGGACGCCGTGGAGATATCCCTCGCCGCATCGGGGGAGCGTCTCATGGGGTGCGCCCGTATCGACTGCACCGTGACCTACGAGCGGCCCCTCGCGGATGCGCCGCTGGACGTCTTCGCCACCGGGGGCGTCAGCTGGGACCTCGTTTCACCTGCTGGCACCCCGGACGGCACTATCGACGCTCAAGACACCCTGACCCTGCCACAGGAGGCTCCCCATGCCCCACATCCCTGAGACCCTGCACATCAGACCGCGCACCGGGCTTGTGGTGCGCGACCCCGCGACCATGCAGCCCCTGCCTGCCGAAGGTGCAGAGGTGCCGACCGATTCGCACTGGCTGCGCCGGCTGCAAGCGGGAGACGTGGTGCCCGTCACCGCCGGACCTTCCAAGCCCAGAAAGGGAGACTAGGCCATGACCATAGGATTCAACGAAGTACCCAACGCCATGCGTGTGCCGTTCGTCTATGTGGAGATAGACAACAGCAATGCCGTGTCGGGGCCTGCGCTCATGCCCTACCGCACACTGGTCTGCGGGCAGAAGCTGGCTGCGGGCGCGCAGGCACCGCTGGTGCCGGTGCGCGTGACCTCGGCACAGCAGGCCGTGGCGCTGTTCGGTGCCGGTTCCATGCTGGCGCAGTCCTGCGCCACCTATCTGGCAGCGGACCCTACCACCGAGATGTACGCCATCGCCACGGAGGATGCCCCCGCCGGGCAGGCTGCCACCGGCAAGGTGACCCTCACCGGGGCCGCCACCGAAGGCGGCACGCTGGCCCTGTACATCGGGGGGCGTCGCATCCTCTGCGGTGTCACCTCGGGCCAGCAGGCGGCAGCCGTGGCCACGGCCCTTGCCGCCGCCATCAACGCCATGCCCGACTGCCCGTGCAGTGCCAGCGCCACGGCGGGTGATGTGACCCTGACCTCTCGTCACAAGGGGCTTGCAGGCAACGGCATCGACGTGCGCCTGAACTACAATGGCGAATCCACGCCCGCCGGACTCATGGTGGCCATCACCGCCTTTACAGGCGGTACGGCCAGCCCCGACGTCGCGCCGCTCATCGCCGCCCTTGGTGATGCCCACTGGAACGTGCTGGTCTGGCCGTGGACCGATGCCGCAAGCCTGACCGCCATCGAAAGGGAACTGATGGACCGCTGGGGCGCGTTGCGCATGATCGAGGGCGTGGCCATCTCTGCCGCCACCGGAACCCATGCGGAACTCGGCACCCTCGGTGACGGGCGCAACAGCCAGCACCTCACCGTCATGCACTGCCACGGCGTGCCCACCCCCGCGTGGGAGGTGGCCGCCTCGACCGCTGCCGTGGCTGCCTACTACGGCAACATCGACCCCGCGCGCCCCTTCCAGACGCTGGAACTCAAGGGCGTGCTTCCGCCGGCGCAGAAGGACAGGTTCACGCAGCGCGAGAACAACCTGCTGCTGTTCGACGGCATCTCCACCTTCTACGTGGATGCCGGGGGCGCGGTGCGAGTGCAGCGACTCATCACCACCTACAAGACCAGCCCCAACGGGGCGGAAGACCCCAGCTACCTCGACCTCAACACCGTGCTCACGCTGGGCTACCTGCGGTACGACTTCCGCAACTACATCCTGCGCAAGTACCCGCGCCACAAGCTGGCGGATGACAACGCCCGCTTCGGGGCAGGGCAGCCCGTGATCACGCCCAAGGTCGGCAAGGCCGAGGCCATCGCCCGTGCCCGGATGTGGGAGGAGATGGGCCTTGTGGAGAACGTGGACGTCTTCGCCCAGCAGGTCATCTGCGAGCGCAACCAGCGCGACCGCAACCGGCTGGACTGGATGCTGCCGCCCGATCTGGTCAACCAGTTTTGCGTGGGCGGCGTGAAGCTCTCATTTATTTTGTAACCAAAGGGGCTTCGGCATGGCCTGAAGCCCCGCCTACAAGGAGCAGACCATGGCAGGCAATGCCCGCGCCGGACGCATCTACCTCAAGGTCGACGGCGTCCTTCAGGAGGCCAAAGGCGAGTTCTCGTACAACCTCGGCACCGACAAGCGAGAGGCCATCGTCGGGGCCGATGCGGTGCATGGCTACAAGTCGTCCGTGCAGGTGGCCTTCGTTGAGGGGGCCATCACCGACAGCATCACGCTCGACCTCAAGAAGCTCACGTCGCTCGACGGCGTCACCGTCACGCTCGAGTTGCACAACGGCAAGACCATCGTGCTGCGCGATGCGTGGTACGCGGGCGAGGGCACGGTGAAGACCGGCGAGGCGGAGATAGCCGTGCGCTTCGAAGGCAAGCAGGCCGAGGAGGTGCGCTGATGGAACGCCGCATGACCCTCAAGACCCCTCTGCAGAACGGCAGCGAGACCATCACCGAACTGGTGTTCCAAGGCCCGCTCAAGGGCAGGCACATGAAGGGACTACCCCTCGCGCTGTGCTACGACCACCTGCTCACCATCGGTGGCAGGATGTGCGGCCAGCCGCCCAGCGTCATGGAAGAGTTGAGCGGCGAGGACCTCGCCACCGTGCTCGGTGTCGTCACCGATTTTTTGCCCGCTGGCCCGAGGACTGGACAGTAGCCGTCGGGCTTATCGCCTACACCTTCCACTTTCCGCCCGGCGACCTGCTGGACATGGACGTGGATGACCTCCGCTTCTGGCTCGACCGGATCAACGACTTGCCCAAGGAAAGCATGTGAGCACCCGCGAAACAGCCCTTACCTTCGTCATCGGAGCCGTCGACAGATTCTCGGCACCGTTCCGCAGTCTGAACGACCGTATGGAACGGCTGCAGCAGAAGGTGTCGGGGGTCACGCAGGCGTTCGGCAACCTCGAGGCGGAACGCTCACGGT
This sequence comes from Nitratidesulfovibrio vulgaris str. Hildenborough, assembly GCF_000195755.1. Classification (NCBI taxonomy): domain Bacteria; kingdom Pseudomonadati; phylum Thermodesulfobacteriota; class Desulfovibrionia; order Desulfovibrionales; family Desulfovibrionaceae; genus Nitratidesulfovibrio; species Nitratidesulfovibrio vulgaris. Next base: position 253,042 of record NC_002937.3, read on the forward strand.
TCAGCCGGCTGACCGGCATGGAGCGGTTCGGCAGGTTCGGTAACGAGATGCATGGCCGGGTGCAGCAACTCGCCGGTTCGTTCGCGGCGCTGGCCGCTACGGGCAGTGCCGCTGCACTCGGCCTTGGCTACGCCTTCAAGACGCAGTTCGTGGACACGGCCAGCCAGTTCGAACGGTTCGAGACCATCCTCACCACGCTCAATCAGGGCGACACGGGCAAGGCCAAGAAGGAGATGGGCTGGATATCCGACTTCGCCGCCAAGACGCCTTATGAGTTGGCGCAGGTCACGGACTCGTTCGTCAAACTCCGCAGCTACGGTCTCGACCCCACCAAGGGTCTACTGAGGACCGTAGGCGATACTGCGTATGCCATGGGCAAACCGCTTGACCAAGCTGCAGAGGCCATCGCCGATGCTATGACAGGGCAAAATGAACGGCTCAAGGAGTTCGGTATCAATGCCTCCAAAGTTGGAGATAAAATTGTCTATGACTATGTAGATGCTACGAATAAGCAAGCCAAGCTCATGGTCAAAGCCAATGACCGGGCCGCCATACAGGCTGCAATTACCAAGATATGGGCCGAGAAGTACGGCGGCGGCATGGAGGCAGGATCCAAAACTTTCGGCGGCATGGTGTCGAACCTCTCCGACTCGTGGGGCAATTTTACGCGCATGGTCATGTCCAACGGCGTGTTCGACTGGATGAAGGGCAAGCTCGAGGGCGTGCTGGCCAAGATCGACGAGATGTCTGGCGACGGCAGATTGCAGGCGTGGGCCAAGGACATCGGCGAGAAGCTGACCCGTTTCTTCGATGCGGCATGGAACGCGCTGCCCAAGGTGTGGGAGGGCATCCAGCGGTTCGGCGACAAGCTGGCGTGGGTGGCCGACCTCGTGGGCGGCTGGGACAACCTCGGCATGGTGCTGGCCGCCGCCTTCAGCGGACTGCTTGGCCCGCTGGTGGGCCTTGTGGGAGTGTTCGCGCAACTCGGGCTGGTGATGATGGCGACGCCCTTCGGCTGGGTGGCTGGTGGCATCGGGCTTCTGGTGGCTGGCATCACGGCCCTGTGGCTCAAGTGGGACAAGATCGTGGCGTGGGTGCGCGACAGCATCCCCGAGTGGATGCAGCGGGGCGTCTTCGCAGAGAGCGGCGACCCGGTCGGAGCCTCGGAGGATGACGCTCCGGAGCCTCGCCCTCTCTCGTCCCTCTTCGGTGGTGGCGAGGACGAGGCGACGCCACGGCCCAAGCTCGGCGCGGCCTCCGTGGCGCAGCACCGGCAGGAGATGCGCAGCACCCATACCGAACGCTCGGAGTCGAACGTCAGGCTCGAGGTGGTCGCGCCGGCGGGCACCCGCGTGAGCCAGAGCGGGGCACCTGTGGATATCGACACCGTCTACACTGGCGAGTCCGCCCGTAACTAGGAGCGACCATGCAGAACACACCCGCATGGCGCAGGAACCTGCGCGAGGCCAGTTTTCGGGGCGTACCCTTCTACGTCGATGTCCGCGACATGGAGACCGGCAGGCGCACCGCCCTGCACGAGTTCCCCGGGCGCGACATCCCCTATGTGGAAGACCTCGGGCGCAAGGCGCGCACCATCTCGGTAGAGGCGTATGTGCTCGGCCCGGACTACATGCCCGGGCGCGACGCCCTGCTCGATGCCTGCGAGAAGGCAGGGCCGGGCCGACTGGTCGTGCCGTGGACGGGTGAGGTCGCCGTCGTATGCACCGGCTGCCGTCTGCGCGAGTCGCGGGCCGATGGTGGCATGGCCGCCTTCAGCCTGTCCTTCGCCGAGGCGGGCGAGGCTGCCACCCCCGCCGGGTCTGTCAGTTCATCCCGCCGGGCGGACTACCGGGCCGACAACGCGCTGGCCGTGGCAGGCAGGCGTCTCGACCGCGACCTGTTGCGTGACGGCATGCCCGCAGGTGTGTTGTCCGACGCGCTCATGGCCATGCGTTCGGTGGCGGATGATGTCGCCTCGTACCGTTCCGTCTACGGCGACCCTTCGGGACTGGCCGGACATGTGGCAGCCCTTTCCGGGCTTTCCCTCTCGGGCTTCGCGGCCCTTTCGCCTTCCAGCCTGCTGTTGCCCTTCTTCGGCGACAGTGCCGGCATTCCCGCATCAGGTCATGGGCAGCGCTCGCGCGAGATGCTCTCCGTTGCGAGGGCGACACCACAGGTGACCATGCCTGCCGGGGCCGGGCGGGTGCGTACCGTGCAGGCCGAGAACCGCATGGCCATCGCCGCCTATCAGCGTCAGGCCGCCGTGGCCGAGGCGGCACGGTCGGCTGCGCTCTCCGCCCCGGAGTCGCGGCGCGAGGCTGCCACACTGCGGGCGGACGTGTGCGACGCCATCGACGGGGTACTGGACGATAGCCGCGACGATGCCGTGCATACCTCGTTCACCGACCTGCGTACCGCCACGGTGCGTGCCCTGTCCGAGAGCGGCGGTTCCGCGCCGGAGGTCATCACCGTAAGGCCGCCTGTGGTGCTGCCCTCGCTGGTAGTGGCCCACAGGGTCGAGCACGTGGCCGCCCTCGATGCCGAGCGCGACCTGCTGCGGCGTAACGCGGTGCGGCACCCCGGTTTCCTGCCCGCTGAAGAATTTGAGGTGTTGCGCCGTGCGTAACGTCATTTCCTTGGGCGACGCAGTCGCGAGCGGTAGCGAGCAGATAGCGCAGATGGCGGGCCGCGAGGCTATGCCGCGCGGCATCATGCCCGACATCGAAGCGGGTAAGGAGGTTCTCCGTCGTGCGTGACCAGACCGACAGGGCCGAGCGCATCGCCCTCGACATCGACGGCGTGCAATGGCTCGGCTGGGAAGAGGTGACCATAACCCGCGCCGTGGATGCCGTGGCAGGCTCCTTCGAACTGTCGCTTGCAGACCGCTGGGTCGAGGGCATGACGGCCCTGCCGCTGGCACCCGGTATGCGTTGCTCCATCCGCGCGGGCAGTGATGAACTCATCAGGGGCCACATCGATGCGGTCAAGCCGAGCCTTGCCGCAACGCAGCACGCCATTCGCGTTTCCGGACGCGACGCCAGCGCCGACCTTGTGGACTGTGCGGCCCTGCATACCCCCGGTGAATGGCGGCAGATAACCTGCTCGAGGCTGGCCACAGCATTGGCCGCGCCCTTCGGGGTGCGCGTGCGATGTGAGGGCGCAGAGGGCGCACCCCTTGCCGTACACAAGATAGAGCCGGGCGAGACGGCGTGGGAATGCCTCGAGCGGGGCCTGCGCCAGCGAGAACTCATGGCCATGCCCGGCGCTGGTGGCGAGATCGTGCTCGTGGCCATCGGGGCAGGGCGGGCCACGACGGCACTGGTGCAGGGGCAGAACGTGCTCTCGGCCGAGGTCGAGTTCGACGCCCGCGACCGCTTCAGCGAGTACCGTGTGCTGGCCCAGCAGCGCGGTTCCGACACGGTGGACGCTGCCGGGGCCGCCTCGGTGGTGGCGACAGCCAGTGATCCCGTCATCGGTCGCTACCGCCCGCACGTCATCTCCGGGGAGACGCCCAAGGATGGTGCCACCGCCCGCCGCCGTGCGGAATGGGAGGCCAGCGTGCGCGCCGGGCGTTCCGTATCCGTCAACGTCACGGTGCAGGGGTGGCGGCAGGGCGACGGCTCGCTATGGCCGCTCAATGCCATGTGCCGCGTGGTTCTGCCGTGGCTGCGTATCGAGCAGGACCTCATGATCGGCAAGGTCGTGCATCGGCTCTCGTCCGGCGGCACCACCACCGCGCTCACCCTTCGCAGCCCGCTGGCCTTCGCGCAGGAGTTCGAGAAGAAGCTCAAGAAGGACAAGGACGGCAAGCCCGCCGACCTGTTGCAAGGGGCGCGCGAACTGTCTGAAGCGGAGAAGACCCGCATCCTCAACGGAGAATAGGATGGACCGCAACACCTTCAACAGGATGCTCGACCCCTTCAAGCGCAAGCTCTGCGGCATGGCCGCCCGTGCCGTGGTCAGGCTCGTGTCCGACGGGGTCAGGATGCAGGCCCTGCAACTGGGCCTTCTCGACGGCGAACTGGCCGACGGGGTGGAGCGTTTTCAGAACTACGGACTCACCTCGCATCCCCACCCGGGGGCCGAGGCCGCCGTGATCTTTCTCGGTGCCGACCGCGGGCACGGTGTGGCCATCGCCGTGGACGACCGGCGTTACCGTCTCGTGAGCCTACAGCCCGGCGAGGTGGCCCTCTACACCGACGAGGGCGATGTCATCCACCTCATGCGCGACAGGCGCATCAAGGTGTCGACGCTGCACCTCGAGGTGGAGGCGCAAGAGGATGTGACCATGACCACCAGGCGTTTCGGCGTCACGGCTTCAGAGGGAGTCACCTTCACCACTCCGGCCTTCACGGCGCGGGGGGCTGGCGGTGGTGCGGCCTCGGCCCGTTTCGAGGGCGCGCTCCATACCACGGGCGACCTCACCACCGATGCCGACGCCAAGGCCGGGGCCGTGTCGCTCCGCGCGCATACCCACCCGGAGACCAACGGCGCGGCGACCCTGCCGCCCATCGGAGGCTGATGTGGCAGACCTGTTGCTGGCGTTCGGCAGTCTTGGTGCCGACCTCGCCCTGACCCATCTTGCCGGGGCCAAGGACCTTGCCATTGACGACGGCCTGCTCTCTGCCGTGGTGGTCAGCCTCTTCAGCGACCGCCTTGCCGACGGGGGCGACGAACTGCCCGCAGGCGAGGCCGACCGCCGGGGCTGGTGGGCCGACGCCACCCTGCCCGGCGGCAAGGACCGCATCGGCTCGCGCCTGTGGCTGCTGCGCCGCGAGAAGCAACTTCCCGAAGTGGTCGCCCGGGCGCGTGACTATGCGCTCGAGGCTCTGCAATGGCTCGTCGACGAGGGGCGGGTGGAGTCCCTTGAGGTGTTCGCCAGCGTGGTCGGGCCGGGCCACCTGCACATCACGGTGCAGCTGCGGCTGCCGCGCGGGGCTGGCGGGTGGCAACAGACGTTCGGCTACCGTCCGGAAACGAACCGGTTCGACCTTGCATAGGAGGCACCATGCCCTTTGATCGTCCAAGTCTGCCTGCGCTGGTAGAGCGTGCCGAGTCCGATCTTTCGGCGCGGTTGCTCGACGGCGAGCAACCCCTCCGGCGTTCCGTGGCCGGGGTGCTGGCCCGGGTTACAGCAGGGCAGGCCCACATGCTCTATGGCTATCTCGACTGGCTGGCGCAGCAGCCCTTTCCGGACACGGCAGAGGCCGAGTATCTGGCCCGCCTTGCGCGGGTATGGGGCATCGGCCGCAAGCCCGCCGTGGCCGCAGCCGGAACCGTGACCCTGCAAGGTCAGCCTGGGGCCGTGCTGCCTGCCGGGCAGGAACTGCGGCGCGATGACGGAACCCTCTACCGGGTGCAGGCCGACAGCCACGCCGCCGGCGCGACGGTCACGGCCAGCGTGACCGCGCTTGTGGCAGGGCAGGGGGGCAACGTCGCCGCCGGGCAGTCTCTCATGCTGACTTCGCCCGTGGCCGGGTTGCAGCCCGTGGCGCAGGTGACGGGTAACGGCATCACCGGCGGGCTGGATGCCGAAGACGATGCGAGCCTTCGCGCCAGACTGCTGCGACGCATTCAGGAACCGCCCCACGGCGGGGCCGCTGCCGACTATGTGGCGTGGGCACTCGAGGTGCCCGGCATCACCCGCGCGTGGGTCTACCCGGGGCGAATGGGCGCGGGGACGGTGGGGGTGGCCGTGGTCGCCGATGGCCTGGCTTCAGGCCCCATCCCGGATAGCACGTTGCTGGCCAAGGTGCAGGCGCACCTTGAAGGCGTGCGCCCGGTCACCTGCGAGGTGACGGTGTTCGCGCCGCAGGTGCTGACCGTGCCCATCACCGTGCGCCTCGTGCCCGATAGCGAGGCCGTGCGTGCGGCGGTGCGGGCTGAACTGCGCGACCTGTTCGCCCGCGAATCCTCGCCCGGTGCGGTCATCAGGGTGTCGCACCTGCGCGAGGCCGTCTCCGTCTCACCCGGTGAGGAGGACCACGTCCTCCAATCCCCCACGGCGGACGTCGTGCCCGCCAGCCACCAGATGCCGGTGCTGGGCGACATCACCTTCGCCACGGCCTAGGAGCACGCATGCAACCCTACACAGAAGACGACTACGCCGCGCAACTCTTGCAGCTGTTGCCCCAAGGCCCGGCATGGCCGCGTGACCCGGAGGCCGTGCTCACGGCCCTTGCGCGGGCGCTGGCCATGGAACCTGCCCGCGTGGATGCCACAGGCCACCGTCTGCTTGCGGAGATGGACCCGGCGCAGGCGCTGGCCCTGCTGCCGGAGTGGGAACGTGTCTGCGGCCTGCCTGACGGATGCTCGCAACCGGGCGAGACCATCGCCGAACGCCGCGAGAACGTGGTGCTCCGCCTTTCCGCCCGTGGCGGGCAGACCCCGGAATACTATGCGGAACTGGCGACGCTGCTGGCCGGGGGCGTCTGCACCGTGCGGGAGTACCGGCCTTTCAGGGTGGGGCATTCCGCCGTTGGCCAGCCCCTCTCCAACGGGGCGTGGGTGCATACCTTCACCATCGGTGCTCCCTCCGTTCCGGTGCGGGGCTTCGCCGTGGGTGCCGGTGCGGCAGGCGAACCCCTGCGCCGCTGGGGGCATGAGCGGCTCGAGTGCGTCATCAGGCGGCTGAAGCCCGCGCACACCCATGTGATCTTCACCTATGGCGCAGCCAGCGCCCAGCAAGGAGCGACCCATGCATAGAATCGACGGCCCCGGTGCCACGCAAGACAACCGTTTCACCGATGGCGACCCCACGGCAGGCATTCCGCCTACCATCGTTACCGACGACTGGGCCAACGCCGTGCAGGAAGAACTTTCGGGCGTCATCGAGGGCGCGGGCCTCACGCTGGACAAGGCGAAGCACGACCAGCTGAAGGCCGCCATCACCAAGATGATAACCGACCGGGCCGCACCGCTGGCCACCACGGAACAGGCGGGGCTTGTGGAACTGGCCACCCCGGCGGAGGTGCTGACGGGCACGGATGCAGACCGGGGCGTGACCCCAGCAGGGCTGGCGAACCTGCTGCACAACCTCACCACCCCAGCGCAGTTCGCCCGCGACAAAAAAGCCGCCACCACGGAGTTCGTGCAGCGGGCACTTGGCAACTTCGCAGGCATGACAGGCTACGCAGCCAGCACGACCCTTGAAGCCGGTGACTGCGGCAAAGTCATCATGGCACAAGGGGCAGGGTTGACGTTCACGCTGCCGCAGGCGTCATCCGTCCCTCAAGGCTCGGTGATTGAAATCTACGGAAACGGCGCGGGCGTCATGGTAGCGCGGCAAGGTTCCGACACGCTGGTGAACGGCCTTGCGGGGCCTGCCACGAGCATTGCCATTGGCGGCTACGACACCGCCCGATTCGTGGCCGTGTCGAGTGCATGGTACGTGCTGGGCGGCTCAATCCACCTTACCGGAGCCTCGAATACGGCCGCCAACCTGACGTCCACCGGTTATCAGCGGTTCCCGAGCGGGCTGCTATGGCAGTGGACGCACATCACCGATGCAATCGCCGCAGGGGGCAACAGGGTGCTGACGTTCCCTTACGCCTTCCCGGCGTCGGTGCTGTTCGCTCATGCGACAGCCCGTCACGGCCAGCAGGCGGGCGCGGGTGCTCTCTCCGTCGTCATATCCGGCTTACAAAGCGTGACCGTCTACAACAACGGGGCTGCCGCCGTGAACGGTGCATTCCTCACCGCGCTTGGATTCTAGGAGGACAGGATGATTTTCTATTCGCCCCAGACAGGCGGCTTCTATGCCGCCCACCTTCATGCCCACATACCGGCCGACGCGGTGGCCATCACCGCCGAAGAGCACACCGCACTGCTGGAAGCGCAGACGCGGGGCTTTGTCATCCGGCCGGATAGTGCAGGGCGACCCGTGGCTATGGCAGCACCGGGGCCTTCACTGGCCGATGCCAAAGCCGCCAAACGTGCGGAGATTGCCGCCGGGCATGATGCCGCCCTCGCGGGTGTGGTGGCTATCTCCGACCCCACGCCCACCGTTGTGGCTGTTGAAGCTGCACTGCTGGCCACCACCGACCCAACCGGGCTGGACTATGCCCGGCAGAAGCTGGCCACGCGCCGGGCAGAACTTGAAGCGATGGTTGAAGCCGCGCAGACGGTGGAATCGGTCATGGCCGTGGCGGTGAGCTATCCGGTGTAGGCGTACCATCGTTGCTATGGCCTCTACAGGGGGGCGACGTTTCGCGCTATGATGCCTTCATGCGTGAACCGTTTGACCCCCACAAGAAGCTCTTCAGCCTTGGCTGTACGCCGTGCCTGCACCGCAAGCCCGACGGAACGCCCTACATCTATCTGCGCTACTGGCGGCGTGTCATACCCGGAGAGCGCCGCAAGTGCGAGTACATCGCCGAGATGTGGCGCAGGCTGCTCATCCTGCAACTGGACGTCCGCAAGGGCCAGCAGCCGCGTAGCGTGCGTGCGTTGCTGGCCCACGGCACCATAGAGGTGCGGCAGGGCAGGTATGTGCGGCCAGCGGGGTGAAAGCAGCCGGATAAACTGCCCGCCATTAGATCTATACAAAATACACACGGTACACACTTTTTGCTTGACTCAAGTGTGTACCGTGTGTATTTTGTATTCATGAAGACGACGGAACTGGTAAAACGGCTGAAGGGGCTAGGGTTTCAAGAGGTCGGGGGTAAAAAGCACATCAAATACAGACACCCCGACGGAAGATGGACGGTCATCAGCAAGGGTAGCCACGAAATCTCCGTCGACCTCTTGAAGAACATGGAAAAGCAAATCAAGGAAAAACTAACGTAAACAGGAGGGGGGCTCCCCCCCCCCTCCTCACGGAGATTATACTATGCGCTACCCTCTCCTCGTATCCAAAGACGCGGGCAGCAGTTACGGCGGTATTCTTCCGGACTTCCCCGGCTGCTATCCTATGGGTGAGACTCTCGACGAACTGCTCGACAACGTACAAGACGCTGTCGAAACGTGGATGCTCGGCGAAGACCCCGAGATATTCCCGCAGCCGTCTCGGCTTGAAGACGTGCAGCGGCTCGAAGAGGCCGATGGCAAGGTGCTTCTGTTGGTGGAGGTGAACCCGGACTTTCTGGATAGCACTCCGCAGCGCATCAATATCACTGTGCCGCGTTACGCTCTTGGGCTTATCGACAAAGCCGCCAAGGCATCTGGCTCAACCCGGTCAGCCTATCTGGTAAGCTCGGCACTCGAGCGAGTGCAGCCACGAGGGTAATAAGAAAGCAGGCAGGTCGGGGGTCCCGGCTTGCCTGCTTGAAGTTGTTTTGTGCTGTCTTCGATGTGTCAAATGAGCTTTTGTGAACGACTATTCATAATGGCTTGCGGCCTCGTCAAACGCTTCACAAAACTCTTCATGATCTTTTTTCCACTGCGCTATAAATACTGGGGCACATTTTTGACAGACGTACCATTTTTGTGGACGGGGAACGGGGCAAGGGTCACGGAAAAAAGTTAGCCCCGTTGGATCGTCGCACATATTACAAAGGCCTTCATTGTCGTCGGACAGTATAAGCTCAGGGCACTGCTCCTCAATGGCTTCCTTCGACATCATAGGATTATCTCCTTTGGTGTTGGCGGTGGTTGGTAGCAAATATAGCTGTTCTATTGCGTCTTCACCTTGATATACCAGTAGTCGACGTGCGGCCCGGCGGCATGTGCTTCTGCTGTCTTCCAGCCATCCCAGCGAACGACGGAGGAGGACGCGAACATCGGCGGAACGGTGATGCCAATGGCTTGCCCGCAAGCAGGCCCGAAGGGGACCGGACTACCCGGATGGATGGTTATCCAATCGGCTTTGCCGCTGATGTAGACGATCTCGACCTCGGTACCGTCCTTGAGCTTGTAATAGGCGCGTTGACCATACTTGCTCTTTTCCGTGTCAGTGGGCTTGCCGAGCATTTTGGACACTGCTCCGGTGTCTTTCCCGGCAACGGTGGCAATGTCCATAAGCCGCTCTGTGGTGGCGGATGCCGCGCCTGCGGGAGGCAACTCGGGGCATTCAGCCTTGCCCAATTCCACCCATGTGCCAGTCGGCTGGTCCTCGTCGAGCACGCGGACCACAGCGCCCCCGATGCCATTTGCCGCCAATGTGCCGCAAAATCCTTGTGCAAGCCCGTTGTATGCGCCCGGCTTTTTGCCCTGCCCCGTGACTCCCACCAGTAGGGACGGGACAAAGCCCTTGCTGTTCCACGCGGCACTCCGTACGAGCTTGTGCTTCTGAACAGTCGCCAAGGCCGCTGCGTACGCCTCCTGTCGAATGGTCGGATTCCGCATGTCGGACGCGGTATATGTGAGCCAAACGCGCTCTTTCCCTTGCTCGCCAGCGCGTACTACCAAGGCATGGGTGTCGGGTTTGATTTGCCATAGGTTGCGAACGCATGGCTCTGGAAGCCCCTTGCAGGCCGCGTCCTTCTCCTGTGGTGCCCCATAGTCCTTGGCTACACTTGCTGAAAGAGCGTTGTACCAAGCGGCTATGTCGCCTTGAGCTATGCCGTCAGGTATGATGCCAATGCTGTATAGGCCTCCGTCAAAATTGAAGGCCATCTTGCCGGGGCCATTGCCGACTTCGATGTCGTAGATCATGACTTTGTCGGTCTTATGGGCAAGGTGGTTGTCGGTTACGTTCGACTCGATGGCAGACTGGGGGGACCCCCAAGGCCATCTATCTAGCTCCACCACGTCTTTCGCCTGCGTAGGAACGGCCCAGAGGCAGACGAAGACCATCAACCATCCGCACCGCATAGTTAGCCTTCGTGGTTGGTGCGTACCGAAAGGACTTTGTGCGCGTCTTCTTCGGTCAAATGATCATAACCGTCTTTGGAAAGGTCTTCCCAAACGGTCAGCATTCGTTCGTATATGTGGACCATAGGCGCATGGCTGTTATGGTCTTTGGGCTTTGTCCACTTCAAGCTTTCGTACCGCGGTGAGCCATGGCTCCCTTGGAGGAAGAACTCCATATATGCAAAGTGGTCGTCTTCTGTGTTGCCGTCAAACCCGTCGAACAGCGCATTACTTGGGATGTTCTTCCCGTCGTCGACTCCAAGCAGCCGTTGAAGCCAGTCAAACATGTTAAGCGTGTTGCGGACGACATCAATTACATCACTCGAAGGTTCGTTTAATATGCTCGTATTAGTTATCCAGTAATAATCTTCAAGGTAACCACGCTCTATGGCTTCCCTGCAAAGTTTATGGTTGTCGGCATTCTCAGCGTCAATGAGTTCCAATATTTGATGCTGATTTGCGATGATGAGTCTTTCAACAGCTGTCAGTTTCATATGGAAGCTCCTTGAAGTTGAAGGTGCGTGCTCACTATGGAGCGGGCTGAAAAAAACCCCGCAATCACGGGGTGCAGTCTACACTTACAACCGTCTTCGAACGTAGATCACAGGGGCAATGGTGACCACCTGATCGCGCAACACATCAATGAAGAAGTTCCGGCGCACCCCTTGGGCGTCCGGGTCGAGCCATCCCTGCATGCGTAGATAACCCGCCCTCTCTCCCTCTCCCAAATACATCTTGATGGTCGCCATGTTATCGCGACGGACCACGTAGACTGCATCGCCCTCCAGCACTGGCTGCTCGGGGTCGCAGTAGCAGATTTGCCCACTCGCGATGCCTGCGGGAACCATTGATTCACCCGCGGCTACGACGGCCACCATCTTCTCTCCCATAATCAACGGCGACGCGCTCACCGCGATGCTGGTCTGCTGATTCCATCCTTCGACACCACATGAGGCCAGCCCCATCATGGGGACGGCCCTCAGCCGCGGGGGGGCTGCGGACATGGTGGGAGGCTGTTGATGGTCGAACGGGTCGCCTTCGCCCGTAACGAGCCAGCGGTACGAGCAGCCGAACTTCTCCGCGATCACCGCGAGATCGCTTGCCGAGGGCCATTGGCCCTTCTCCCAATTCTGCGTCTTTCCTTGAGAAGCCCCAAGGCAGCGGGCAAGACCAAGTTTCGTTGCCCCAAAGTGGGTAACGTATTCAGACTTTAAAAAAATATCGCAAAGCATTTTATAGTGTTGCGACCAATCTTTGCCCTTTGTTTGCATATAAAACCGCAATAACAGTTGAGTAAACTGTTTTTAAAGTTTAGAGCTAAAGCCAACGTACCCCTTTTCCACGAGAGGTTAGGTAAATGGTTAACAGAACCCCACAAGCGGCGCAATCCGCCTCCCTCGGGTTCACCGTGCCGCGCCCGGTCGCCCTCAAGACCTTTCTCCGTTCCGCTGGCTACCTGAATACCGATGTCGCTGAGATGTTCGGAGTCACGCCCGGGCGGGCCTCTGTCATTCTTGGCAGTGATGCATGCCCTGAAAAGTACCGTGACATCCTTCGCGGACTGCAGGTTCCCGAGGAGTTGCTTCCTCAGCGCAGCCCCGAGCGGCCCGGCCCTCAGCGGCGTCGCTCTGAAGCCGAGGCATAGGCCAAGTCGACTCTACTGCCCTGCATAAGCTGAACGCGAAAGTACACGAGAATCTAATATGTCAACTCTCATTCCCCCTCATGGTCATCATTCAGACAGAACGGAGAACCCGATGCAGCAGCGCCCCCAAGATCTGCCTTCGGTCGAGGACCTCCTCGCAGGAAAGCATCCCGACTTTATCGCGACGTATGAAAATGCCTGCCCGGTTTTTTCGCGCTTCCTCTCCAACCCGGCCGACCCCTTTGGAGTGTATCAGCCTCCCAAGGGTGACGAGTTGGGCAACGATTAACCTGCTGTTGAGAATAGAGGGGCAACCATCTCATGACCGAGCACGACTCCATCCTTGAAGTGTTGCAGGAAGACGTGAAGCGCGCACCCTCGGGTCGTAGCGCGTCGCAGATCTCCGCGCTCATGGGCAAGGGCTATTCAACGCTCATGAATGAACTGAACGGCTCCATACCGGGCCACAAGTTCGGCTTGTTGCAGCTCATTCCGCTCATGCAAGCCACCGGGTCGACGCGCCCGCTCGACTACCTGTGCGGGGCCATGGGGTGCGTCTGCCTGTCTCTGCCAGCAGGATTGCGGCCCTTGGCCAGCGCAGAGCGTGACGCCATACGAGCCGTGCGCGAGTTCGGAGAACTCATGGCCACGCTCGGCGATGCGCTTGGTGATGGCTCCATCAGTGCCGAAGAGGGACGTCGCATCAAGGCCGATGGGTATGAAGCCTTGCGGGCCATCATCGCTATCGTCAGCCGGGCAGAAGAGGCAGAGCGCGTTCGCTCGTAGATCTCGGGGTAGCGGCGGATGCCGTGAACATAGTGGCGCGGTATCCCCCGGTATCACGACAGTAAGGCAAGGAGGAGACCATGCGGATGCATCCCTCGGCAGTGCTCGCAGAAAGGGCTCATGCGATCTTGCGGCAACTCGACGAACTCTTTGACGCGCGGGGAGTCACACAGGCCGACAAGGCCGCGCTGGTGCCAGCTAGGCTTGCTGTGCGCCGCGTGCGGGATAGGCACAGGTCAAAATGCAGCCCCATGGGCAACCTTACCCCGGAGAGTTCCGCGATGGAGGAGTGCCATGATGTCTGATGCCCAAGCAGATGCATGGTTTGTGCGAGGCATGGCGACTGCAGCGGCCTACATCGCAGAGGAAGGCGAAGACGTCTTGGCTTTTGAAGTGTTGCTGCAACATGGCTACCAGTGGAGCGACTTAATCGAGGCTGGGGTTGACAATTACGACCTCAAGCGCCTCGCAGCGGGTATCGGCCAGAGTGGCATGCGCAAGCTGGGCTTCAAGAAAGGGTGCAGGGGCGGTGGCCGCGATGCCTGATGCCGACTTGTGGCTGTGGGGACCGTTGGTTGTGTGCTCCACATTGGCCGCATGGTGTGGCGTCATGGCGTGGCGGCATCGGAAGCGATAGCAGCACTAGTACAAGGCGGCTCTAGCCTGACCTTCAGCCAAAGGACGAACAATGAAAGGTAAGAAATTCCATCTGTCTGTGGCGATTGACTATCTCTTGGATGAATACCTGTTCCCCGATGAAAAGCTCGCGGGAAAGTTCCTGCGGGACGGCGTGCCGATGAGTGCTTCGGATGTTCGCGAGTTCCTCCGCGAGGAGAAGGCGGCAGGGAAGAAGCTTTTTCCTCTCAAGCCCTGTGATCGATTCGACCCCTATGAAAAAGGGTGCCTTGGTCACGAAATCGATATCTAGGAGTCCCCATGGACGCCCACTGCTCTCTACTAGGCCGCCCGGCAAGCGATACAGACTGTAGCAACGCGGTCTGCGCTGCCTCTCCGGAGCAACTCGCCCACTGCAAAGGGTGCGCTAGGGGGCAGCAACTGGCTGCGTCAGCAACACGCTTCCGCCGGGTACCCTTGGCAGTCAATCAGACGATGTTGGTGATGGAGGATGACATGGCATCAAAAGGAACATGCAAGGCTTGCGGTCGTGAGGCACCGCTTCCGGCTCGTGGCCTTTGTTGGTCGTGCTACACCGCATATCGGAAGGGAGAGGTGGTAGACACCCATGAACGCGCGCCTTCTCCTTCTGCTCTAAAAGACACCTCGGCCGCCCAGTCCGCTCCCGCAGTTCCTGCGGAATGTGGTGATGATGTCGCTGTCGTTCCGAAGGGGGCAATCATCATCGGTGGACGAACGTTCATGGCGGTACAGACACCCCCCAGCATCGAAAAGGGAACTCCGCGCCTGTCCATTCGGAAGCGGAGATGCCGACTGAACAGGGCGGCCGTCAGGCTGCTGGGGGATGCATCTCATGTCGCGTTGTACTGGTCAGCGTCCACGCGCGAACTGGCCCTTGAGCCTCTTATGGAGGCGGTAAAGGGGAAGGCCTCACGAGTACGCAGGGCGGTGGACGTCAGCAAGGGAGCAGAGTTTTCCAACGCCGCGTTGGGCACACTCTTTCCGACGGCCCCTGCGGCTTTCGTCTTATCCCGCGAAGGGAGCTACATCGTCGGGCGCGAGCACAACAAGGAGTCATCATGACACAGAACACCCCCTATATCGAAGGAGAGCGGCTCTACAGGGCGTTCTTCAGGCGCGGGAGCGATGGTCTACACATCGTCGAGGGGCACGTCATCATCAGCAACGAGTCACGATTCGTGGTGCGGTGCCGTGGCAGTGAAGAGAGCCATGCCCAGACAGCGCCTGCCGGGTGGCATCGCTCCCGGGTGGAAGCACTGGACCACCTGACGCGCGGTCTTGAGATCACACGGCGCAGGGTGGAGGCAGACGGGCTCGTCCTGAAGGCGAAGATCCAGCATACGCACGCGCTCCGCGAGAGTATTCAGCAGGAGGGCATGTAGGCATGTATGCACAGATGATTCGTGATCGTCTCAACGATGCCTTCGAACGCGCCGTGCGCGACTGCTCGAAGCGTGTCAGCACTGAATGGGGTGATGGAGTCCTTTTCGCTGGTGATGGCCTAGACCGATTCCCCGCGATGCTGGGGGAGGAAATCGGAGCCATCCTTGCAGAGCTTCGGGCCTCGCGGGCGGCGACTTTTGTTGCGGCCAAGGTGCCTATGCCGGGCGAGGCCTCCGACGCGACGGTGGACGCTCTCGTCGCCCCCCCTGTGCGTAAGAAAGATTGGCCCGGCTGCTCCATCATCATGATGGCCGACGAACCCTCTGGACGATTCAAAGAGGGCTCGCGCTTGCTCGTCACACGCCGCATGCACTCGCGGGACACCATGCACACAGCACAGGACATCTCGTCATGGGATACCCGCGTGCTCAAGGTCGAGGGGCGCTGCCCCACCTGCTACGCCCTGCACGCTGCCTACATCCCCGAGCACTGGATAGCCGATGGCAAGGCGGTGTTCGTTCAACGGCACGGCGCTGCAGCAGAGAGGGATACCGATGAACGCTAACCATATCCTCTCCATCCAGCGGGCTGGCAATGGCCTGATTGTCCATGAGAATGATGCGTGCCAAGTGTACGAGACCCGTCAACACCGTGCGACCGCGATGCGCGAGATGCTGCAGCGCATAGCGGCGGTCGTGGTCAATACAATGGAGACGACCAAGCTGGACGTGCGAATTGAGGTACGGGACAGGACGACAGGAGAGGAAGCAGAGACCAGCCCACCCAGCCTGTGGCTGTCCCCTGACGATGTGGAACGTGAATACAACCTGCCACAGCGTTATCTGGAACAGCTGCGGCGCGATAATATCGGCCCGCGTTACTCCAAGCCGACAGCGAAGCAGGTGCGCTACAGGCGTTCCGACGTCGAGGATTGGCTCACAAACGCCTACCAGCCGACGCAGGATCAACCGTGCAGCTAGTTATTGCTCGCGTTGGCCAGCGCTTGGCCTACAATGCTCAACTTCTCTCGTTGCTGGGAGGGGATGAGGTGCGCATACCTCAGGGTCATGCTGAGGGTCTTGTGACGCATCAGCCCCATGAGTTCCTGCAGCGTGACTTGACCAGACTGCGCCAGCCAAGAAGCGAAGGTGTGCCGCCACGTGTGAAACGTGATGCGTTGGCGGTCATCCGTAATGCCGGCGTTGAGGCCCAGCCTTTCGACGGTGCGCGAAAACGTGGAGGATACTCGGCGTTGCCGGCGTCCATCGGCTGTGGGGAACAGGAGTTCCCCAGGGGCTCCCACAAACTCTGCCAGCATCTCGAAGATATCACCGTCAGCGTGGACCCTCGCCCGCTTGTGCTGCTTGTCAGTGAAGTTGATGAACCCCGTCGCAGGGGAGAGGCTCTGGCCAGTGAGGCCAAAGATCTCCGTTACCCGGAGACCAGTGCGCAACGAGAGCAAGCTCATGGCGTACAAGGGCCGAGAAGAGCGCTGCAGCGTAGCCAGCAGGGTCGTGGCCTCTTCAGGGGTGAAGAAGCGTTCACGGGCAGAGTCGACAGCGGGCATGCGATAGGCGCTCTCACGACGGGAGCTGAAGGGGTTGGCCCCTCTGTACCGTTGATCGCGGATAGCGCGGTATACGGCCCGACGTGCAAAGGCGACCAAGTGAACCACGCTCTGCTCAGACAGATGATCAAGCAACCTGCCCGTGATCTCTGTGAGCATGGTGGATGTTACGGCCACCAAGGGCAGCGCATGGAGAAGCGGCCCCAAATGCTTGTCATAGTGAGCCCGAGCTTTGTCGGCCGAGGTCTTCTTCTCAGCCTTGGCCATTCGCATATAGTGCTCGACGGCATCCCCAACGGTGAACGACTCTGCATCGGCAATGGGCAGGCCCCGGCCCACGTCCCGGCAAATCTCCATGCGCTCAAGCAGGGCCGACTCGGGGGTCACTCCCTCGGAGGCCCAGCCAATCCGCTTCCAGTGCCCTTTACCTTGGGCATCTTGGTACCAGATCGAGTAGCAGCGGTCTGGCTTCCCGCGAAGAGTACGAGATACGCTCTCGCGGTAGAAGACGCCCTTGTGCTTTGTCTTGATGTGTCGAGAGTTATTAGCCATGCCCAAAGCTATCCAGTGGGGTCAAACCGGGCAAGCCAATTTACAATTGCTTTACACAAAGAGAGAAGGGAGTCACAGTCTAGTGCTGTAACTCCCTGTAATATCATGGTGGGTCGTGCAGGATTCGAACCTGCGACTCTCTGCTTAAAAGGCAGGTACTCTACCGACTGAGTTAACGACCCCCGAAAGGTTCGGTCTTATATGCGCGGCGGTGTGCCACTGTCAAGCATTGAGGGCGCGTCAGGCCGTGATGCGTTCAAGGCCGCCCATGTAAGGACGCAGCACTTCCGGCACGATGACGGAACCGTCTTCCTGCTGGTAGTTCTCGAGAACGGCGACAAGGGTGCGTCCCACCGCGAGGCCGGAACCGTTCAGCGTATGCACGAACTCGGGCTTGCCACCACCGGCGGGCCGGAAGCGGATATTGGCCCTGCGTGCCTGGAAGTCGCCGCAGTTGGAGCACGACGAAATCTCGCGGTACTTGTCTTGACCGGGCAGCCAGACTTCGAGGTCGTACGTCTTGGTGGCCGAAAAGCCCATATCGCCACTGCACAGGGTGATCACTCGGTAGGGCAGGCCAAGGTTCTGGAGCAGCGCTTCGGCATGTCCCCTCATCCGTTCCAGTTCATCGAACGAGCGTTCGGGGTGGGCAAAACGCACCATTTCCACCTTGGTGAACTGATGCTGGCGGATGAGCCCTCGCGTGTCCTTGCCGTAGCTGCCCGCCTCGGAACGGAAGCAGGGCGTCTGGGCCGTGTACCCGAGGGGGAGGTCGCCCTCTTCGAGTATCTCATCGGCGTGCAGGTTGGTCAGGGGCACTTCGGCGGTGGGGATGAGGAAATAGTCCCAGCTTTCAAGGCGGAAGAGATCCTCCTCGAATTTGGGCAGTTGCCCCGTGCCGGTCATGGTCTTGCGGTTGACCATGAAGGGGGGCAGCACCTCGGTGTAGCCGTTGGCACTGATATGCGTGTCGAGGAAGTAGTTGGCAAGGGCACGCTCAAGCCGCGCTGCCCACTTCCAGTAGACAGTGAACCGGCTGCCAGCGAGCTTGCCTGCACGCTCGAAATCAAGCCCGCCAAGGGCGACGCCGATATCCCAGTGTTCGCGAGGAGTGAAGCTGAAGGCGCGCGGTGTCCCCCAGCGGAGCACTTCGACGTTGTCGTTCTCGTCGCGGCCTTCGGGGACGCTCTCGTGCGGAATGTTGGGGATGGTCAGCATCCAGTCGTTCTGTTCCGACTTGACCGCTTCCGCTTCGAGGTCGAGCGCCTTGATGCGCTCTGAAACACCGCCAAGGCGTTCGATGAGTGCCGATGCGTCCTCGCCCGCGCGCTTGGCCTTGGCCACTTCAGCCGAGGCCTTGTTGCGTTCGCTCTTGAGGCTTTCCACCTCGGTGAGCAGTGCCCTGCGACGGGTATCCAGCGTGGTGAACGTTGCGATGTCGATGTCCGAATGGCGCATGGCGAGTGCCTTGGCGACCACTTCGGGGTTCTTCTGCAAAAGTTTGAGATCGAGCATGAGGGTGCCACTCCTTGAAAATGCACCGACCTTGATACCCGTCCGCGGGTGGCTGCGTCAACCGTGGCGAAAGCGGTGCAAGCCGGGAGGGACGTCGCCCGCCGTCAATTGAACGCGCTTTCCTCCCGCAGTTGTTCGGCGTGGTGGTCGCGCAGGAAGTCCATGAGTCTCGGAACCTCGCGGTCGTCCAGCATGTCTGCGGTCTCGTCGCGCATGTAGTAGCCTATCCACGCGGGGCAGGTCAGCGACCTGGGCGGACCGGTGCGGCGGGCGTCGGTGAGCCATAACACGACGGGTTTGCCCTTGTAGGTTCCGGAAATGGTGAATGCGGGAACATTGTTGGGTGCAAGGGCTATGACCCAGCCAAGGGCAAGGAGGATGCGCTGGGCGCGGATGCGGGCGTCATCCACGCGGCCCATCTTGCGGAGACGTTCACGAAAGAGCGCAGCGGGAGACGGGCCTCCGGAGATGCGGGGTTCTGTTTTCATGGCCATGTGATCCCCCCTTGTTCGCTGTGGGTTCTGACTGGTCATAGAAAAACATGGAATCTCCATATGACTATGGGGAGATGCGCTCTGTGTGTCAACGTATATAGATATGGGGGGGCGAAGGTGGTTAAAAAATTGAACCAAGTTCAGCAGGCAACCCCCGGAGCAGGGACGGAGGGTTTAAAAAGTTGTACTTTTCCGGGATGCGGTCACGAGTGCCGAATTTGTAGTAATATGCTGAATATGCTATTGTTTTTGTGTGAATGGCCTTTGTTGGGCTGTTTGGCACGTGTGTTGCTGTAGTATATGCAACCTTCCTTCCTTCTCCAAAATAACAGCGATTGCTCCAAGACGACCCGCGCACGAGAGCGCGGGTCGTCTCTTGGTATCAGGGTCTCCCCGATGCGCGTCTGTCTCCGTCGAAAGAGGCAGGGGCGTGCACCGGCACGCCGGAGGGGCTGATGCCCGGCCCGTTCTGCCGGTAGCACGGTATCGCTCAGCGCTGCCTGACTTGCCACGGGGGGCCAGCATGGAACGCTCGTCAATCGTCATCCATTTCACGGACGGCTTTCGTGATGAGTCCGGCGAGAGCGCGGCATGCGTCCTCGTCAACATCAAGAAAGCGCAGACCTGTCATGTAGCGTCCCGCCGAAGGGTCGACCCATGTCACCTCCGCGATGGCATGCAGGTACTGGTCGGCGTCGTTCTCATAGTATTTGAAGAAGCCGGGCGAGTATTTGTTCAGAGTGGGGATGTGAACCTTGATCTGCAGTTTGTCACCCGGGGTGAAGCGGCGCGATGCCTCGACACAGAGACCCCCGGCACTGATGTCGGCACAGGTGGTCTCGAACCTTGGCTGGGCCGCGATGGGAAACTTGAATTCGTGCGCGAGGACATGGAACGCCTTCGGCAGACGTTTGTACCTGCGCCGTTCGTCGTCGTTGCTCATGAATCTACCTCGTTGCAATGGTTGCGAAAGAAACACCCATAGCATGACGCTAGCACAAACAGGGTGTCTGCGCCACCCCGCGAGAATCACAGCGCGGTATCGTGTCAGTACCTGTTGACTTGATGCCGTCAGGTAGTATCTGTGCGTGACCAATCCAGCACAGGAGGACCAAGCCATGTTCAAGATTGCCCTGCCGTCGCGCGACGGTATCGTTGACGAGCATTTCGGCCATTGCGAATACTTCACGCTTCTGACAGTGGACGAAGGCAGGCGTGTTGTGGAAGAAGAGCAGCTGGCACCCCCTCCCGGTTGCGGCTGCAAGTCCAACATCATCCCCGTACTGGTCGAAAAGGGTGTGCGCGTGCTGCTGGGTGGCAACATGGGCGAAGGCGCCGTCATGAAGCTCAGACAGCATGGCATCGAAGTGGTGCGCGGCGCTTCCGGCCCTGTGTCCGAGGTCGCCGCGAAATGGCTTGCCGGCGAACTGGCCGACAAGCAGGAACTCTGCACGGCGCACGGCCATCATCATGAGGGCTGCGGCGGCCATCATTAAAGAAGGATTACCATGAACGCTTGTCCCTGCGGCTCAGGCCTCGCTCTTGAGGCGTGCTGCGGCCCCTATCTGCATGAAGGAAAGACCGTCCCGACGCCCGAAGCCCTGATGCGTTCGCGCTATACCGCGCATACGCTCGGCATGTACGACTACCTCGACGAGACGACTCACCCCGACACACGTGAGGACGTCAGCACCGAAGAGATGCGCGCATGGTCGGAGGCCGTCCAGTGGGAGGGGCTTGAAGTGCTCGAAACCCGCGGGGGGCATGAGGGAGACGTCACGGGCGAGGTCTCTTTCGTGGCCCGGTACATGCTTGGCGGGGTTCCGCAGGAATTGCGCGAGGACAGCTTCTTCCGCCGCGAGGGTGACCGCTGGTACTATGTCGACGGCATGGTGCACGGCAGTGAACCCTACCGCCGCGAACAGCCGAAGGTGGGGCGCAACGAGCCCTGCCCCTGTGGCAGCGGCCGCAAGTACAAGAAGTGCTGCGGCAAGTAATGTCGATGCGAGACCGGGCGGGCGACCGTCCGGTCTTTTCGTATGCGTCGATACCCCTTGCGCGGGGAGAAGATACGCCTCCGGTGGCACGGTCCGGGTGGCGGGGCAGTCTGCATATGCAGCTGAAGCCCCTTTTCCTGTCCATGCACCGCGCAGCTACCGCTGTCCATCGGCCTTGGCATCTTGGCGATAGCCTCCGGCTGTGGCTTCATGCCGTTGCTGGGCATGTGACCTCGCCCCGGTGCTGTCGGTCGTCATACGTGGGATTTTTCTGCCCTGCCTGCCCAGCGGGAGTGGCGGACACGGAAAAAAGCAGGTAGGGATGGGGCATGTCGTATTGCAGGATTGTCAGGGCCATACGTCGTTTCTGCCTCGACTGTCAGGGGGGGGCGGCGCGCGAAGTGCGGATATGCACCGACCTTGACTGCGCCTTGCGGGTCTGGCGCATGGCCGGCGCCCGTGTCGGAGAGTTGGCCATGGACGCCAGTGACGCCCGTCCTCCGGGGCATGATGCCTTGTCCGCTTCCTGTGGGGTCGCTGCCCTTCCCTCCCCCCGCGATACCATGCAGGCGACCATGCCGGAGGCTGTCCCGCAGACTCCCTGCACGCCGACTGGCCCCCTGCAAACAGGGGGGACCGAGGACGTGGCGGCCGGGAAGGCGTCATTCCGGTGCGCGTCGCCTGTTGACGGCGCGGCGTCGCCCTCTCTGGACAGGAACGGCGACCGGGCAGGCTTTCCCGCCGAGTGCGTACCCCCCGGAAACGAAGGCGCGGCGGTCCCTCCCTTGCGGGCCATCCGTCGCTTCTGCCTCCATTGCTGCGGCTTTCGCGACGCCGTGCGCGGGTGCGACGCCCGCGAGACGTGCGCGTTGTGGTCATACCGTTTCGGTGTACAGCCCGAAACCTACCGCCGGGTGCGTAGCCGCTTCAGCGGCCCGCGTACCCTTGTCCTGCCGGGATTTTCCGTAGGTCGTCGTACCTGATCGTAGGTTGTTTTCCCTCTGGAGGCGATATGCGTCGTGGTCTGGGGCTGAGTCTTGTCGGGCTGCTGCTGATGGTGTCCCTTCTCGCTGGATGTGCAGCGCACAGGGGTGAGCGGGTGTCGAAGTCCGGCTTCCTTCGCGACTATTCGCAGTTGAAGCCGGGTGACGAGGGCATGGCGGTGCTGATCTACCGCAAGCCCGATGCCGACATGCGCAAGTATCAGAACATCATCATAGACCCTGTACGAGTGCTGCTGGGGCCTGAGGCGCAGTGGGAGGTCGAGCCGGGTGAACTGTACAACCTGGCCCGTGAATACAGGGCAGCCTTGATTCGTGAGGTGTCGCCCCTGTATCCCGTCGTGGACACGCCAAGCCCGGAGACGATGCGCCTGCGTGTGGCGCTGACCGACATCAAGCCCGGCAGTCCGGTCCGGGGCGTACTGACGCTGCTTCCGGTGGGCATGGCCATTGCCGGGGCAACGAAGGCCACCACCGGCGAGTTCTCGGATGTGGGCAAGGTGGAGACGGAGATGGAACTCATCGATTCCGTCACGGGCGAGAGGCTTGGCGCCGCTGTAGACCGGCAGGTGGGCACCAAGGCCCCGTTCAGGGGAGAGTTCGATGATGCCCGCGATGCCTTCGACTTCTGGGCCAAGCGGCTGGCGAGGGGCCTCGCGCAGGCCCGGGCACAGCGGTGAGGGCCTGCAGTCGCCGTCTGCCCGGCAGGGCAGGTTCCGGTCGCCCCTCCTGACCGCCGTCACCGGCGGTCTTTTTCCTGACGCAGGCGCTGGCTGGCCGTGAGCAGCCTGTGCAGCACGAGGGCGGCGGGCAGACCCGCCATGATACCCCACAGGGCTGCCCGGTGTGCCGCATGGTCGGCGGTGATGAGCACCCCGTTGCGGGCCTCGTTCTTGGCGGTGGTGGCCCCGTCTGGCGTCGTCCATGCTCCCAGCCAGTATTCCGTTCCCGGAACAACCAGCGAGTAGACGCGCCGCGTCTCTGTCGAGCCATCTGCACGTCGCGCCGTCCATTCGGTGAATCCGCCCCCCAGTACGGCGCGCGACTGCATCTCCTGTACGAAAGGCACTCCACGGGCATCGGTCGCGTTGGCGAAGTCCACCCCGGCGGCACCTTCCATGCCCGGCGTGTACAGGTGCACCGTGCCGCGCGAGAGAATGACATAATCCCACGGCCCTTCGCCGTACCGCACGGGCGAGATGGAGCGGATGAGCTTGGCCTCGCGTTCGTCGGGCGGGGTGGCCTGCGCGACCTCGCCGAGTGCCTGTGCCAGCGCACGCACGGTGGACATGATGCGCTGGTCGTCGGCGTGGCGCGCCTGCCCTTCGACCCGTAGGGCGCAGTCCTCGGCCACGCGGGCATTGCCGGGGGCGAGGGCCAGTAGCATGGCGATGACCGGCAACAGCGCCAGCACCACGGCGGGAAGCATGGCGAGCGCCCGCTCCGGCAGGGAACGTAGCGATGCGCAAAGGCGGCGGGACGTTGGCAGGGCTTGCATCCCCTGACGTGTACCTGTTTCCGCGTCGGCTGTGAACCGGGCAGAGAGGCGTGTCGCGCCGGAAAGCCCGCGCCGGACAGCCGTGGCGCCATCCGCCACAGGTATCCCCCGCAGTGTCTGCGCCTTGGTCAGGGCTTGCCGGTGTTCAGTCCACAGGCCACATGCCGGAAGGTTGTCGCAACGTAACGGCCCGACAGGACCTCGACGATGGGGAAGCAGGGGGGCGAGGTGGCGGGAGTGCATCCTGCCAGCAGGCCGAAGACACGACGGTCGAGGTCGTCCAGCGTGTCGGCGACCACCTCTTCAAGGAGGCGGAGGCGGGCCGTCTCGTCCATGTCCGCCGTGCGGCACCGGAGAGGGCGCGCCTCATAGAGAAGGCATCTCTGGTCGTGAAGCAGCGGGCACGGAACGCCGGACCCGCGAGAGGTCTTCTGTCGCAGTTCATCCCGTTGCGTGGACGAGAGGAGGGCATCCATGGCGGCGGTGAGTGCGGCCGCCTCGGCGAGGGTGAGCGTAGGCGGCGTGGCACAACAGCGGACATGGTCGCGTCCGCAGCGGGGGGCATCTGCGAAGGCTTCGGGGGATATGCCGGGAGTGGCGGCCTCGACGTGTCGTTCCACCTCCTGCACGAGGCGGGCGAGGTCGCGCAGCACCGGCGTCATGGCGTCCGCCACGCCGGGTTCCACGGCGGCTTCACGCACCGTGAGCGCCGGGTTGCGCCGGGCAAAGCGCCGGAGTGACCGCCATTGGGTGTAGCTTGTGGGACGCGACCTCAGCCGTGAGAGAAAGTGCTCTGCCCGTCGAGGCGAGAGGCCGCGTCGCAGCAGGTAGGCATGGAGCACCGTGCCCGTGCGTCCCACCCCCCAGCGGCAGTGCACGTATACCTTGCGGCCCCGCCATACCGATTCGTCAAGCCAGTCCAGCACCTCTTCCAGCGCGTCGGGTTCCGGTGCGCCCTCGTCCTCGATGGGCAGGAAGCGCACTTCGAAACCCGCAGCCTCTTCGGTGTCGGCGAGGGTGCACAACTCTTCGCAGACGTTGAGGATGGCGACGATGCCCTGTTCACGAAGGGCTTCGAGGTGCGCGGCAGACACGGGGGCAGGCCCTGCCGCGATATGCGGCGTGACCCATGTGACCGGAAAGACCGGGTGCCCCGAATGCGGTTTGACGGTCAGCCCTGCGAGGGCTGCGCGCAAGGTCTGCCCCGTGGCCCCGAGGAGGGCGCGCAGAAAGGTCATGGGTGCGTGCCCGTTGCGTGTGGCGGCAACACGGCAGGTGGTGTCACCCGCAAGCCATGCCCCTGCATGCGAGGCACGAGGAACCGGGGAGTGGCTTGTTCGCGTATCCTGCCCGCGAAGGGATGCGCACGGCCCCTGACGGTTGCGGCGGCTGTCTGCCGTGAGAGGGCCGCGGGCATCAGTCGTCCTCCGGGGTGTTGATACGCGTGAGGAAGTTGTCGGCCTCGGCGTCGGCCTGTTCCTCGGTGGAGAGACGGATGTCCATGAGACGGGTCACGGCCAGCACCCGGCCCAGCAGGGCGAGACGCTTCTGGATGAGGGCTTCGCTGCCGGGGCCGTGGCGGGCGTCGATGAGGTCGCCCTTGATGCGTGTCGAGAAGCCGGACTGTTCGAGTACCCGTGACAGGAAGCGCAGACGCAGGCTGCGCCCTTCGGCGTGCCCCCCGCCGCCCTTGAGCCTGAACTGGATGTAGTTGGCCCGAGTGTCTCCGGCGCAGAGGCTGTCGATGACGGCGAAGTGGTAGCCGAAGCGCAGCATGATGTTGGCATACGTGGACGATGCCACGGCGTAGCTGGCGAGTTGGGGCGAGTCGCGGCGGAAGATGCCCGCGCTGATGCGGTCGAGTTCCTCCCAGTCGGCGGCGGGTGGCAGGGCCGCCCACGCCGCAGGTTCGGACGACAGGCCGAACCATATCGCCCACAGTGGCAGGCTGCGGAAATCGTCGGGGGTGATTTCGCGCTTGCCGATGGCTGACGGGAAGAACCCGTCGTCGAGGTTCAGCACGTACATGACCACGGGGATGTCGCCACGCACCTTGCGGGCACCCGAAAGGCCGCGTCCGTCACGTTCCACGAGGCTGAACATCTCGCGCACGGCCATCTCGTGGCAGAAGCGCACGATGTCGTGCAGCGAGCGGCAGTTGGCGGGCGCGAAGTCGCTGGACGACGGGTCGACGAGAGTGAGACGCGCCACATGGGGCATGGCCCGCGACAGGCGGTGCATGGGGCCGCGCAGTGCCATCGCCCCCGGAGACGAACGTCTGGGCGGCGGTGTGGCGGGGCGTCCGGCAAACACGACGCCTTCATGCGCGTCGACGGTGACGAGTGTACCCACGGGCAGGGTGGCGAACACGCTGTCGTCGCCCGTGACGAGGACGGGGACGGAGGATTCGCGGGCGACAGAGGCGAAGTGCGAGGCCCGGCTGCCTTCCACGGAGATGACGCCCTCCATGCGGTCGAGGACGCGCGCCAGCGAGGGGCCGAGGCAGGGCGTGACCAGCACCGTGCCGGGTGGAAGGTCGCCGATGTCGGCGCATGAGAGCACATGCACCACTGTTCCGCATCCGGTGCCGGGGGCCACGGGGTCTGCCCCCTCCAGCAGGGGGGTAAGCCCTGATACGTCGACGCGCGGCGGTGGTGCGACGGCGGCGCCGGGTACGGGACGCGACTGCACGATGGAGATGCGTCCCGATTCGTCGATGGCCCACTCCACGTCCTGCGGTTCGCCGAAGAGCGTCTCCAGTTCCATGGAGAGTCGGGCGAGGCGCTTGAGGTCTTCGGTGGTCAGCGGCAGCCCCTGCGCCCGTTCGAGGATGCGATGCCGCGCCCCGCGTGACAGCCATGCCGTGGTATCGCCGCTGCTGCCGTCCATGAGCGGGGCACCCATGCCACCGACGGTGTGGATGGCGATGACCCCGGCTGCGGAGTCGTCCGATGCCGCCGGGGCATCGGGGGCTTTCGTCGCGGTGGCAGTGGTGGACGGTGTGCCGTTGTCGTCTTCGGACGTTTTCGCGGCCCTGCCGGTGGCCGCAAGGGAGAGGATGCGGGCAGGGGGGGATGGTGCGCGGGTGTAGGCGACGCCTGAGGCCTTCGCCTGCACCAGCGGCATCAGCAGCACCGCCATGGGGGTCTCGGTGTCGGCGAAGCCGTGGATGATGCGGTACGAGACCGCGCGGGGCGTGTACTTGCCCGCCAGCACCGTGCGGTAGGCGTCGGGGAGGTCGGCGGGAGCGACCCCCAGTACGCTGGTGTGCTGCCCCGCGAACGACGCCTCGCCGTCTTCGGCTACCGCGCTCGACCGTACGGCCAGCGGGGCGCGTTGCGGCGAGAGGGCGTGTCCCGCTTCCAGGAGTTCCGTCTCCAGCACGGGGGGCAGTTCAACGGTGAGCACAAGTTCACGCATGGTGCGGCAGAGGTCGACGAGGCTGTTGCCGTCGGCAAGGTCGACCTGCCGGAGAAGGTCGTCGAGAGGGGCGCGCAACCCGTTGTATTCGATGATGTAGTGGAAGGCGGAGGCCGTCACCACAAAGCCGTCGGGCACGGGCAGCATGGTGCGCTGGCGCACCTCGGCAAGGCGTGAAGCCTTGTGACCGGCGACCTCGGGTCTGCCCGCCACCTCGGAGAGGGGCAGCACATAGGGCGGGGCGAGGTCGGGTTCGGGGATGCTCACCGCCATGCGGGCGTAGAAGGCCACCTTCGAGGCATAGTCCGCAAGGTCCATCCAGCGCAGGGGGTTCATCTCGCGCAGCCGGGCGACCATGCCCATGACGTCGGTCTCGAGGGCGTCGCACTGGGCCACCACCCGCGTCCAGTCCACATGGGTGCTGCCGTAGTGGATGTCCTCGATTTCCGCGATGCGCTCAAGGCATCGCCCGTCCTGCTGGATGAGTTCGCGGAAGGCCTCGTATTTGCGGCGCAGCAGTGCGCCGGGGGCAAAGACCCGGTATGTCCAGTGGCGGAAGAGTTCGCCGAAGGCCATGCTCCCTCCGTGGGGCGTCAGGCGCCGAGTACCTCGCGCACCTTGCTTTCGAGTTCGTCCTTGTCGATGGGCTTCACGCAGTATTCATTGGCCCCCAGTCGCAGCGACTCGCGCGCCGTCTCAAGCGTGGGGTAGCCCGTGAGCATGATGACGCGCAGGTCGGGCCTATGCTTCTTCATCTCCTCGAGCACCTCCACGCCTGTCATGCGGCGCAGCTTGATATCGAGGATGGCGAGGTCGGCCCCCTTGTCACGGATATGGGCGATGGCCTCCTCCTCGTCCGTGAACGCCGTGACGTGATGCCCCTGTCGTTCGAGGATGCGCTTCACCAGCACGCCTGCATCGATAACGTCGTCGAGTACGATGATGTCGGACATGTCCATCTCCTATCCTTCCTGCGGAGGGGGCGGGGGGTTGATGGGTTCGAGGGGCAACGTCACGCGCAGGAGCGTTCCGGGGCCGGGCACCTCGCCTTGCGGCGCGGCGGCGAGCACCCCGGCGGGCAGGGGTTCGGTGATGGTGCCTTCAGGCAAGGGGCTTACGGCCTCGAGCGAACCCTGATGGTCTTCGATGATGCCGAACGACACCGAAAGCCCCAGCCCTGTGCCCTTGCCCACCGGCTTGGTGCTGAAGAAGGGGTCGAATATCTTGCGCAGGTTCTCGGCCGCCACACCCGTGCCGGTGTCGGCGAATTCGGCTGTGACGGTCATGTGGGCGATATCGAGGCGCGTGCGTATCTTGACGATGCCCCCGTGAGGCAACGCACCGAGGGCGTTGTTCAGAAGGTTCATCCACACCTGCTTCAGCTTGTCAGGGGCACCATAGATGATGGGCAACCTGTCGTCGAGCACGGTGATGATTTCGACGTTCTCCAGCGAGAAGGTGTGCCGCACCAGCGAGACGACCTCCATGATGGAGTTGTTGAAGCACATCTCCTTCTTCTGGCTTTCGGTCTGGCGCGAGAAGCCGAGCAGGTCGGAGACGATCTTGCGGCAGAACTTCGCCTGCTTCTCGATGATGCCGAGGTCGTCGCGCAGCTGACCTTGGGGTACGTCGTCCTGCAACAGCTGCGCGTAGCCGAGGATGATGCCCAGCGGTGTGTTGATCTCGTGCGCCACGCCCCCCGCCAACTTGCCTATGGATTCCATCTTCTGCGACTGGAGCAGCTGCCCCTGATAGTCGCGCAGTTCCGTGATGTCGCGCGCCGTGCTCAACACGCCGGAGACGCGCCGCGTCTCGTCGAAGACGGGAACCTTGACCACATGGAAGTGATGGGTCTTGCCGTGGCGTTGCAGCGACGTCTCAAGGTGCGAGGGCTGCCCTGTGGCGAAGACGCGAACCGTGTCGGCGGCAAAGGCCCCGGCTACGGCCTCGGGGAGGATGTCCTTCTCGTGGCGTCCCGTCAGTTCATCGGGTTCCCTGCCTGCGAAGTCGGCGTAGGCACGGTTGACCGTGAGGCAGCGTCCCTCGTCGTCGAACATGGCCACAAGGTCCGGTGTGGCCTCCAGCGTGGTGTGCAAAAGTTCCTGCTGCCGGGTGAGGTCGCGTTCCGTGGCCCGCAACTCCTCGATGCGGCTGTGCAAGGCCCCCGCCAGCACGTTGAACGCGTCGGCGAGTTCCTCGATCTCGTCTCCGGGCTGGCTCGCTTCGAGGCAACCGTGGCACTCACCGGGGAGCGTACCGGCTTCGAGGGCGGCACTGCATCGAGGGCAACGGGTGCCGAGCATCACCCAGCATCGTTTGCCGGGGCCGCCGAAGGCAGGGCAGTCGCGGTCGTCACAGCGGTGGGTGTCCCAGCAGTGGCGGCGTGTGGCGAAGGTGCTGCGCTCCATGCCCAGTTCGCTGCACACGATGTTCTCGGCGTGTTCGCGCAGGGCGTTGAGGCGGCGGGTCACCCGGTGGGCGAACTGCGTGCCTATCAAGGTGGCTATGGCGAGCGATATGCCGCACACGAGGGTGATGGTGAGGGCGAGGTCGTTGACCGATTCGACGATCTTTCCGCGCGAGAGGCCCACGCGCACCGTGCCCAGCGGCTTGCCCGCGATGCGCACGGCGGCGGCGAAGTCGTAGATGTGCCCCTGCCCGGTGTCGAGAAGCAGCGTGGCGGCGTCCTGCTGCGGTTCGAGCCGGTTGACCTTGAGAAGTTCCACCGGAAAGGTCTTGCCGAAGGTGTGGGCCATGACCGTGCCGGTATCATCGAGGATGAACCCGTAGACCACGTCGCGGTCGACGCCGCGCAGGTCGTTGACGATGTTCGACAGACGCAGCAGGTCGGAAGAGAGCAGCGAGTCGGCCGCGCGCAGGGCGATGTTGGTCGCAAGCGCCGTGCCCCGCCTCTTGCCCTCGTCGAGCAGGGCTTCGGTGGCGAGCCGTGTCACATAGATGGAGATGAGCACCGCCACCAGCAGGACGATGAGCGTTATGCCCATGTTGATCTTGTGGCGGAAGGGCATGCAGCGGAGCGAGAACCGTTGCAGGAGGGGAATACGCGGCATCCTCATTCTCCGATCACCTTCGAGGGGTCGAGCCCCAGTTTGGCGAGCAGGTCGCGGACGGGGTCGTAGTCCCTGTCC
Organism: Nitratidesulfovibrio vulgaris str. Hildenborough; assembly: GCF_000195755.1. Taxonomy (NCBI): domain Bacteria; kingdom Pseudomonadati; phylum Thermodesulfobacteriota; class Desulfovibrionia; order Desulfovibrionales; family Desulfovibrionaceae; genus Nitratidesulfovibrio; species Nitratidesulfovibrio vulgaris. Next base: position 283,500 of record NC_002937.3, read on the forward strand.
TCGGCCGGGATGATGCCCTTCATTCCCGCTGCGTTGAGGATGGCCTCATGTTCGGGGTCGCGGTCGGAAAGGGTCAGCAGTGCCTTGCGCACCTTGGCGACGATGGACGGGTCGAGTCCCTTGCGGGCCGCGTACACCCAGCTCGGATAGCCGGGGGTGGTCGCCAGTACGCGCATGCTGCCCGGTTCAAGCGTGTGGTTCACGATGTCGAGGGTCCCTTCGCGGATGGAGGCGAAGTCGTAGCGTCCGGCGTGAACGCCGAGCACCGCCTTCTCCTGCTTGCCGCCGGGACCGGGGGCGAAGGCGATCTCTGCGAAGTCCTTGGGGCCGATGCCATGGTCGAGGAACATGCCAAGGGCGAAGAGGAAACCCCCGGCAGAGAGTGGGTCGACGGCTATCCAGCGTTTGCCCTTGCAGTCGTCGAGGGTCTGGAGGGCCTTGTTGTCGCTGCGGCAGACGATCTGCCCGCGGAACACGGGTTCGCCGGAACGTTCGACGATGCGCGCAAAGGCACGTGCGCCGCTGCGTTCGAGCGCGATATAGGCAACGGGGTTGGAGAAGGAGATGTCTATCTCGCCGCGTTCGACCATGCGCAGGTGGGCATCGAACGTGTCGGGAAAGACCTGCCGTACCGGAAGCCCCGTAGCCTTGCGCAGGTATTCCACGATCTGCCCGTGGCGCATGAAGGAGGTGGCATGTGAATACTGCGGCAGGTAGGCGTAGGTGATGGAGGGGGGCGTCTGGGGGGGCGGCAGCTCTTCGCGGTGTGACAGGTCAACCTTTGCGGCGGGGTCGCGGTCGCACCCGGCGATGGCCAGCCCTATGGTCAGGGTCGCCAATACCAACAGGGTGGCCGAAAGGCAGGTACGCATGGCGAGTTGCTTCATGGCAGTCACATCGAGGCTGCGTCGGGTGGTTCCGACGGTTTCTGGTGTCGCGTCCTTCCGGGAGAGGCGATGCGCGCATCACGCGCCATCGTGACAGCCGATGGCCTCCACGGAGGCTCTGTCCGCAGGTCGCCGCCCCGGTGGCACCGGTCTCTCCGTGAGGGATGCCGCGCCGCTGGCGGCACATGTTGCCCCCCTGTCTGTCGACGCCATGCAATGCATCCGATGGAATGGGCCGGATATGTGTTGCCTGAATGCAGGCCGCACGGACGGACTGTCGGGGGCGGGGCGGGATCGTGTCTCCGCCTGCTCAGGGTCAGCCGTCGTGCCGCATCTGGTCCGTTGGCCCCTTGGCGTCTCCTGCCATGCCGGATGCGGCGGCAGCCGTTGTCGCAAGCTGCTTTCTGCGGGCGAGAAAGCTCCTACCTTTGGCATAGGTGATGCGTACGGGAATGTACAGGAGCAGAAACCAGAAGGTGACCGAGGGCTGTGCGCCGATGATGGGCACGTCCCATGGCAGGATGGGGGTCGCGCCGGAAAAGCGGTCGGACATCCACCCCATGGCGAAGGGCAGCGGCCAGATGCTGACGCAGAAGAGCGCCGCGCCGAACGAGAAATAGTGCCCGAAGGCGTCGTGCGCCTGACTGTTCACCGCCTTGTAGCTTTCCTTGTCGCCCATGCGCAGCGCCGTTTCGGAGAGCTTGTGGTGGTGTTCCATGTCGGTATGCAACTCTTCGAGGCGGCGGCGGTTCAGACGCATGACGATGCGAAGCGACACGTCCCCCACGGCAAGGCAGATGATGGTCAGGCACAGGGTGCCGAACAGGAAGCCCGAGAGGGCGTCTTCCGGCAGGCGGTACGGTACGATGAGTACCGGGTCGAGAAATCGGGAGATGTCGTTCATGGCTTCCTGTATAGGGAAAGGGGGGACGGGGTCAGTGCCCCGTCCCCCCCGGTGTACGGTGTCCGTCTGTGCTTGGCTAGCCGAAGATGCGGTAGTTGAAGAAGCCGCGCAGCACGTAGTCGATGCCCACGTAGAGGGCGAGCACGATGAAGATGCGCTTCAGCAGGGTGTCGGAGAAGTACTTCGAGGTGCGGGGGCCGATGATGGAGCCGATCACGATACCGACAAGTTCGGTGCCGATGAGGGTCCAGTCGAGCGGGGTGCCCTTGCTCACGAGGGTGATGATGGAGGTGATCATGCTCACGAGCACGGCGAGGGCGGAAGTGCCCGCAGCGAGGTACATGGGCAGTTCGGAGATGCTGGTCAGGAAGGGCACCAGCAGGAAGCCGCCGCCCACGCCGAGGAACGCGGCGATGGCGGAGATGACGATGCCGCCGACCACGGGCAGGATGGGGTTGAACGAGAATTCGACGCCCGAGAAGGTGAACACGCAGCGCGACATGGTGAAGGCCTTCACCTTGACGCCGATGGCCGACTCGTCGATCTTTTCGCCGGACTTCTGCTTCTTCACGGCTTCTTCAAAGGCCTTGGCGGCTTCCTTGGCCTTCTTCTTGTGGGCCTGACCGGCAGGGGAGGTCTCCCAGAAGAGGTAGAGGCCGAGCACGAGCACGAAGAGGCCGAAGTAGCCCTGGTAGGACGAGAACGACACCTTGCCGGCGGTGAAGTAGGCCGAAGCCCATGCACCGATGATGGAGCCTGCGCCGAGGGCTACGGCCAGCGGCAGCACGAGGCGACCCATGCGGTAGTAGTTGAACGAGGAGATGAGGCCCGACGTACCCACCAGCCACTGGTTGGAGGCCTTGATGGAGTCGGTGACGATCTTGTTGAGCGGGGTGTTCTTGCCGAGCGACTTGGCGTAGCCGCCAAGGCCGAACACGGTCATGTGGCCGACACCGGCCATGACGCCGCCGAACGCGCCCACGGTGGAGAAGATCCAGCCTACCCAGATGGCCCACAGGAAGGAGAGGACGGGGCTCACATGGGGCGCACCGGGGATGCCGAGGAAGCCGGCGGGGGCGTTGGGGTCGATCTGCCCTGCACCCGTGCCCTGCGGCATGGCGTTGATGGCATCGGAAAGCTTGTCGGCCCAGGCGGGCTCGAACCAGAGCGCGCCGATGGCGAGCGCGCCGAGCATGATGACGAGGTTTCTGGAGATACGCACGGTGGACTCCTTTTGAATGTTGTTCCGTCGGGCGCCGAGGGCGACTGCGTTCCCGGCGGCGTTGGCCTTTTGGTTATGATCCCTCTCCGGCGCTCTCGTCGGGCCGCGTGTGGCGCGGCGATGACGGGACGCTCGGAGTGTGATGCGCGCACCTACCCCGGTCGGGCGTAATGGTGCAAGTTTTCGGGTCCATGCGAAAAAAGGGACATTTGGCACAAGCTTGAAGCCTTGAAGTGGTGTTTTTCTGTAAGGTGCTTGTTCATGTTTGGAACAAGCGTGGCTTCCAAGGGTGGTAGTGCTCCCTGTCTTTCATCGATGAGACTCGTTTTCATCTGTCCGTCCACCATTCCAGAATAGCACACTCGTTGCGGCAGGCCATGAGAAACTGTGCTTAGTGTTGAAGCACGCCCTCTTGTCGGGGTGTGTCACCCTCGATGATGAAGAGGCGGGGAGGCTCAAGCCTCTCCGCCTCTTCAGGGTTGTCGTGTTCCTGGTCTCCGGGCGTTCTCTCAGCGCATGGGGCTGGTCGCCTCATCTACGAGGTAGAGGATGTTGCGATAGGGGATGCGCCCGTGCAGCGACAGGCCCACTTCACAGGTGCGGCTGGTGGAGTAGCCCTCGGTGCAGGTCTCGACCTGTTCACGAAGCCCTGCAAGCGCCCCGGCGTTGAGTTCAGGGAAGCTGAAGCCACGGTCGCCCGCGAAGCCGCAGCAGTAGATGTCTTCGGGTACCACCGTCTCGGTGGCGCAAAGCTGCGCCAGTTGCAGCAGCTTCCCTTCAAGTCCCATCTTGCGTGCGGTGCAGGTGGCGTGCAGGGCAACCTTGCGCTCAAGGCGCGTGAACGTGAGCTTGTCGGTGAGGTGTTCCAGCGCGAATTCGATGGGTTCGTACAGCTTGAGTCGCCTGTCGAGGGTCTCGCGCATGCGCATCAGGCATGGGCTGGTGTCGCAGAGCACGGGATACTCACCGTCGTTGGAGACCTTCAGCAGGGCCGCGTCGAGTTCCTTGGCCTTCATGTCGGCCTGCGCCTTGAAGCCCTTGCTCTCGAAGGGCTGACCGCAACACAGATCGCCAAGCCGTTCCGGGAACAGCACTTCGTAGCCAGCCTTGATGAGCAGCGAGACGGTCTTCGCGGGGAGCGGGTCGCGTTCGTTGTCGTCACGGGCGGGTCCCATGCTCCGGGCGATACAACTCGGGAAGTAGACCACACGACGTCCCGGCACGGTGGCCATGCCGCCTGAACGCGGAACCGAAGACCCGCCGGGCATGGCCCGGTTCCACAACGGAATCTTCTTGAGCGACACCACGCGCAGGAAGGACGACCCCTTCTCCATGACGTCCGTCCCCACAAGACCGTGCAGCAGGTCGACGGTCTTGAGCGATGTGTTCACCGTGCGGCACACGAGGCCGAAGTGCTTCGCCACCCAGTCGGCGCTGCGTGTGGCATATTTGCCCGTCTGGTCGGCCCGCAGTTCCTTGATGAAGCTGCCGGTGTTGATGCCCACGGGGCAGCGCGTGGCACACAGGCCGTCGGTGGCGCAGGTGTCGTCGCCGAGATAGCCGTAGCCCGAGAACAGTTCCCTGAGCAGGCGGGACTTCTCCGCACCGTCCTGCATCCTGCGGATTTCGCGCCAGCCCACGATGCGCTGACGCGGGGTGAAGGTGACGTTGCGCGAAGGGCACACCGGTTCGCAGAAGCCGCATTCGATGCACTTGTCGATGATGGAGTGCGCAGGGGGCAGCGGTTTGAGATGCTTCACGTGGGCTTCGGCATCCTCGTTGATGATGACGCCGGGGTTCATGAGTCCGTTGGGGTCGAACAGGGTCTTGATTTCCTTCATCAGTACATAGGCGTCGTGTCCCCACTCCATTTCGACGAAGGGGGCCATGTTGCGGCCCGTACCGTGTTCGGCCTTGAGCGAACCGTCGTAGCGTTCGACCACCATGGTCGCCACGTCGTCCATGAAGGCCCGGTAGCGCTCGATTTCTGCGGGGCTGTTGAAGTCCTGCGTGAAGACGAAGTGCAGGTTGCCCTCCAGCGCGTGGCCGAAGATGATGGCTTCGGTGTAGCCGTGCTTGGCGAACATACCCTGAAGTTCGACGGTGGCGTCGGCAAGGCGGGCGATGGGAAACGCCACGTCTTCGATGATGACGGTGGTGCCCACCTTGCGCACGGCCCCCACGGCGGGGAAGAGACCCTTGCGTACCGCCCAGAGTTTGCCGAATTCGGCGGGGATGTCGGTGAATTCGACGGGGCCGACCTTGGGGATGGCGTCGATGGAGGCCGTGATGCGGGCTATCTGCTCTTCGAGCTTCGACTTCTCTGCGGCGCGCGTCTCGACCAGCAGGGCGGCTGCCTGCCCCGAAAGCCCGATGAGGCAGCCCGGCATGCCGGGCTTGTCAGCCACGGAACAGAGGGCGGCGCTGTCCATGAGTTCCACGGCGGAGACGGGTTCGCCGCGCAGGATGGTGGTGGCTTCGCACGCGTCGCGGATGGTCGGGAAGATGACAAGAGCCGAGGCCTTGTGCGGATGCTCGGTCACCGTGTGGTAGGTGACTTCAGAGATGAAGCCCAGTGTGCCTTCCGAGCCGACCATGAGATGCTGCATGATCTCGAACGGGTCGGAGAAGTCGACAAGGGCGTTCAGGCTGTAGCCCGTGGTGTTCTTGATCTTGAACTTGTGGCGGATGCGGTCGGCGAGACCGGGGGTGTCGAGCACGCGCTGCCGCAGGGCTGCGAGCCCTTCCAGAATGGCCCCGTGGCTGCGCCCGAAGGCCGCGCGGCTCTTGTCGTCTCCGGTGTCGACCACTGTACCGTCGGCCAGCACGAGGCGCATGCGGTGCAGGGTCTTGTAGCTGTTCTCCGCCACGCCGCAGCACATGCCACTGGCGTTGTTGGCCACGATGCCGCCTATCTTGGCTGTGTCGATGGACGCGGGGTCTGGCCCTATCTTCTTGCCGAATTCCGCCAGCAGCCGGTTGGCGTGGCTGCCGATGATGCCGGGTTGCAGGCGTATCTTGGTCGCGTTGTCGAAGATGGCGTACTTGCGCCACCCGTCACCGAGGCGGACGAGGATGGAGTCCGTCACCGACTGCCCTGAAAGGCTGGTACCCGCAGCGCGGAAGGTCACGGGCAGACGCATGCGGTGGGCCAGCTTGAGGATGGCGACAACTTCGTCCTCCGTGTGCGTGTCGACGACCACCTTGGGGATGAGGCGGTAGAAGCTGGCATCCGTGCCATAGGCGAGGGTGCGTAACGGGTCGGTGAAGACGCGCTCGCGAGGGACACATTCAAGAAGATGGCGCAGGAATGTCTTGTAGGCCGTGGGCAGCATCGATGCCTCCTGTAGGTGCTGTGAATGGCGGCTTTCCGGCTGACGGAAAGACCGGGAACCCTCCGCCACAGCGCGTATGCAGAGTGGGGAGGGTTTTGCACCATAGCACGGCGTGGGGGCTGCGGGAAGAGGGGCAACCGCTTACATCTGCACCATGTCCGTGCATCGGCTGTCCTTTCTTCCATCGTAGCACGACGGGGCGGCTGATGAACGGAGGCATCGATGTGGCAGGCAGCCTTCAGGGGCGCGGTCATGTCGACGGATTGCCGTGCGAGATGGCGGTTCACCTCCGGCAAGCCGGAGTGCCGCTGCGGGCAAGGTCGTGTGTGTGGACTAACGCATTGTAATGAAGGGATGTGACGTGCTATCGGGAAGGTAGGCGTCTCCTGCGATGCAATCCCCTCCTTTGGCAACGTGCGATGGGGGCGCAGGGCGTGTTTCGAACTGTCATCGTTGTGTCGCCGCAGGCGTCGAACTCCATTCCATACCAAACTGCATCAGGAGCCTTCATGCGATTCTGTACCTCGATTTCGCCCTCCCATTCGGGTCGCTACGCCACTCGTACGCCGCACATCACTGAACGCCACCGGGAAAAGACGGGAAGACGCAATGTGTTGTCATCGCTGCAATCCGCCATGGCCATGTGCCTTCTCGCCTTCTGCCTGACGGCCCTTGGCGGGTGCGCCTCACGTCAGGTGGCGCAGGACGGACTGCACCTCACCGGAGACGGCGACCGTTATGCGGTGCTGCACATCGTGCCGCCCATGGAAGGAACCGACGTGCCTGCAGCCTATGTGCTTGGCATGACGTTTCCCACGTCGGCATTCACCCGTCACGGGCTGGATGAGGCTGTGGTGAAGACCCTGCGAGAGAGTGACAGGGTGTCTTTCGTCGTGGGCTTCGAGTTGGAGGACGCGCAGGGTGCGTATGTGCGGGAGTTCTACCCCCAGATGTCGTGTACCGTGGGAGAGAGAACGTCGCGTTGCGTGGCGGCGGGGCTTTTCGACGGGGTGGCGGCTGAACGTGTACTTCAGGCCACGACGTTCAGGCTCATCCGGGAGTAGCCTGTTCCGGGGGGCGCGCACGCTCCCCAGAGAATCTTGCAACCGCAGGAATCCCCGGTGGCGGCACATGGCGGTGCTGTGTGCCCGTTCATTCGGGCCGTTGTGCCCGCTACCACTCCACGGGTACCCGCACGGTCTGTCCCGCCTTGTTGGTGAAGAGCAGATAGCCGTTGGCAAGTCCGTACAGGTACAGGTCGCGGGTCAGTTCCACGTCTTTGCGGCAGTATTCGGCGATGAGGTCGAGCCTGCCCTCTTGCCACCAGCGCAGGGCCTGCAAGCCGTCGGCACTTTTGGGGGCGTTCAGCGTCGCCTGTGCGAGATTGTCCAGCGACACCCGGTAGGACAGGCGGTCTTTCACCTTCTGGAGCATGTCGAGTGTCGGCAGGGTGTGCAGGTCGAACGGGGCGAAGGGTGACAGCACCGTGTAGTCGAAGCGCACGATGTTGAAGCCCACCACAAGGTCGGCCTCGCGCAGACGGTGCAGCATGGCGGGCACCTCGTCCTGCGGGTACGCCGTGAAGCTGTCGTCGCCACTGTCGTGCAGCACGGCGATGCTCACGCCCATGCGGTCGGCCCGGTGCCAGCCGCCCACCTCGGCGGCGGAACGCCGGGTCTCCACGTCCAGCACCATCACGCGGGGGGCAGACTTCCGTTCTGCGGCTACCGTGCACGAGGAGGCCGGTGACGCCTTCTCCGGTGGCGCCATTGCTGATGACGCAACAGAAACCCCATCCGGCGTCGTGGCTGTATATGTGGCGTTCATGGTGTTCTCCTGACGGGTGTCATCGTCCGGGTGAGATGGCGAAATGCTGGCTGCATCATATGAAGCGGGCATGATGCACCCGCGATCCCCTGCAGGGCGGCTGCCATCACGGGCGGTTTCGGGCGGTGCGCCTTCTGGCTGCTTGTCGTGTACGCCGTGTTCTTCCGTCGGCAAGAGAGGCACTCCGTCAGACGGCATCACCGCGTGAAGGCTTGGCCCGTCGTCGCGTTCCGGGGTTCCCGCTGCCATGCGGTCGAGTAGGAAGAGTGCCCCCGCCTTGTCGATGGGCCGATTGCCCGACCCGCATTTGGGCGAGTGCACGCACGAGGGGCAGCCCGTCTCGCACGGGCAGTCGCCGATGGCGTCGCGGGTGCGGGCGAAAAGTTCATCGGCGCGCGCGAAGGCAAGTCGCGAAAGTGCGGCACCGCCGGGCATGCCGTCGTAGATGAACACCGCCGGGCGTCCCACCTGCGGGTGCATGGGGGTGGATATGCCCCCGAGGTCGTTGCGGTCGGTCATCACCAGCAGGGGTAGAATGCCGATGGCGGCGTGTTCCAGCGCATGGATGGAACCCATGAAGTGCAGAAGTTCGCGTTCGGTGGCTTCACGCGCCGCGTCGGGAATCTCGAACCATAGCCCTTCGGTCTCGAAGACGGTGGGCGGCAGGTCAAGCGGAGTCACGCCGAGGAGTCTGCCACCGCTGGCGCTGCGCTTCTCGTAGCCTGTCACGGTCTCGGTCACACGCAGGCGTCCGAAGAAGACGCGCGTTCCCCAAGCCTCGCGCCTGTCTTGCACGTCGAGAATCTCTGTCTGCTTGTTGCCGCGCACTCGCGTGTACCAGCCCACACGGGCGGGACTCGCCATGACCTTGCGCGCGCCGGGGTCAAGCTGCTGCACCACCCACGTACGCCCCCGGTGCAGGTACACCGCGCCGGGATGCGTCTCGCGCAGGGCGCGATGTCCGTCCACGCTGCCGATGATATGCCCTTCGCCGTCTTCGATAGTATAGGTCGAACCACTGCCGCGCAGGTCGACATGCCGCTGCGGCCGTTTGCGTGACGCCAGAAGCGTCGAACCGTCGGCACTGCGCAGAAGCAGTCCCTCCCGCTCAAGACGCTGTACCGCCTCTGATGCTCCGGGTGAGGCAAGCCACGGGTCGGCGGCGGAGAGGGGTATCTCGGCGGCGGCGCATTCCAGATGCCGTGCGAGGATGACCGGGTTGTCGGGGTTGAGCACGGCGTGTTCCGCGCCACGTGCGAAGAAGTCCTCGGGGTGGCGCATGAAGTACTGGTCGAGTGCGTCTTCGCCCGCCACCAGCACCACGGCGGACTCCTGCCGTGCGCGCCCCACGCGTCCGCCGCGTTGCAGCGTCGACATCACCGTGCCGGGGTAGCCGACAAGGATGCAGAGGTCGAGCGAGCCGATGTCGATACCCAGTTCAAGCGCGCTGGTGGTGATGACCGCCAGCAACTGGCCCGAGGCCATGCGTGCTTCGACATCGCGCCGTTCCTCGGGCAGGAACCCGGCCCTGTAGGCGCTGATGCGGTCGCGGTAGGGGCCTGACTTCTCCGCGGCCCACAGGCTGACAAGCTCGGTCATGCGCCGCGACTGGCAGTAGACGATGGTGCGCAGGCCGCGCTTGAGTGCCGAGCGCAGAAGCTGGATGGCGGCAGTGGCGGGGCTTTCTTCGGGGTCGAGGAATATGAAGTGCCGCTTGCCCTGCGGTGCCCCGCTTTCGGTGACGACCTCCGGGGTCAGCCCGGTGAGATTGTGCGCAAGTTCGCCCGGATTGCCCACGGTTGCCGAACAGAACACGAAGGAGGGCTGCGCCCCGTACCGTTCGCATACCCGACGTAGCCTGCGAAAGACCTGCGCCATGTGCGCCCCGAGCACCCCGCGGTAGGTATGCACTTCGTCTACGACCACGTGGGTGAGCGAAGCGAAAAGGCTCGCCCATTGTTCATGGTGGGGCAGCAGGGCAAGGTGCAGCATCTCCGGGTTGGTGAGCAGCACCGGGGGCGGGGCATTGCGGATTTTGCGGCGAAAATGGTCTGTGGTGTCACCGTCGTAGATGGCGGCAGCGGGGCGCGCATCGCGGGGCCAGTGGGCTGTCAGGGCGTTGAAGGTCGCCAGCTGGTCCTGTGCGAGGGCCTTCAGGGGAAAGAGGTAGATGGCGCGTGCGTCTGGGTCGCGCAGAAACTGTTCCAGCACGGGCAGGTTGTAGATGAAGGTCTTGCCGCTGGCTGTGGGGGTCGCCACCACGACATCCCTTCCGGCACGGATGATGTCGGTGGCGCGGGCCTGATGGCTGTACAGGTCGGCGATGCCCTGCCGCGTGAGGATGTCCTGCACGGCGCGCGTCCAGGGGCGGTGCTGCGGTGCGGTCTGTGCCTCGCGTTGGGGGATGACCCGGTGATGGCGCACCTGCCGCCCGAAGGTGCGTGAGGCGAGGAGCGCGGCGATGTACTCCGCCACAAGGTCGGAGGCGTTGGCCTCATTGTCCTGCAAGGGGGAAGGCGGGCGGTGTGATGGGGGCTCCAGAAGTGAACCCTGCGTGAGAGACCTGCCCGTGTCGTCATGAGCCGGATGCTGCCCGACTACCTCGTCGGCTACGAGAGTACCGGAGGCAAGGCCGCCGGAGAGTGCGGTGTCCCGGCGGGGCACAACAGGCCCGTTGTCCACGATATCGAGACCGTCTTGCGGATGCGGCATGGTGGGCGTCTCGTCCGATGGGGGCTTGGTGTCGCGCATATGTCTGTGAGGTAGGGCAGGCGGTGTGCAGTGTCAACGCATGGTGCATCGTCGCAGGACTCGCAGGCCCGCCGCGCTTCGAAGTCATTCCGCCATCATTTTCAGTCACCCCTGAACCGTTGGGCCCCAACGGTTTCCCATGCGCTTGCGCAAAAAAATGCGAAGTTGCTGCAAAAAGTCGTTGACGGCGGGGCGTGAAAAGGCCTAGAAGGCTCCTCCGCGACGAGGACGGCCGCATGGCCCACGAGTCGCACGATCTTTGAGAGACAGGTTCGCGACGCCATCGAAAAAAAGTTTCGAAAGGCGGTTGACAGCGAAGGCGAAGCGGGGCATAACGCCTCCTCGCCGCGACGGAAACGCGCGGCCTGTTTTTCGGTTCCTTGAAAAGTGAATAGCGAGTCGGGAGAATAGAAGATCAGCCTATTTGAGTCATGTCCCGAAAGGGATGTGGTCTCTCCATTTTCTAACTGGAGAGTTTGATTCTGGCTCAGATTGAACGCTGGCGGCGTGCTTAACACATGCAAGTCGCGCGTGAAAGGGCTTCGGCCCGAGTAAAGCGGCGCACGGGTGAGTAACGCGTGGATGATCTACCCATGAGTTGGGAATAACGGCTGGAAACGGTCGCTAATACCGAATACGCTCCGATTTCAACTTCGGGGGAAAGGTGGCCTCTGCTTGCAAGCTACTGCTCATGGATGAGTCCGCGTCCCATTAGCTAGTTGGTGGGGTAACGGCCCACCAAGGCGACGATGGGTAGCCGGTCTGAGAGGATGACCGGCCACACTGGGACTGGAACACGGCCCAGACTCCTACGGGAGGCAGCAGTGGGGAATATTGCGCAATGGGCGAAAGCCTGACGCAGCGACGCCGCGTGAGGGATGAAGGTCCTCGGATCGTAAACCTCTGTCAGGAGGGAAGAACCGCCACGGTGCTAATCAGCCGTGGTCTGACGGTACCTCCAAAGGAAGCACCGGCTAACTCCGTGCCAGCAGCCGCGGTAATACGGAGGGTGCGAGCGTTAATCGGAATCACTGGGCGTAAAGCGCACGTAGGCTGCTTGGTAAGTCAGGGGTGAAAGCCCGCAGCTCAACCGCGGAATTGCCTTTGATACTGCCGAGCTAGAGTCCGGGAGAGGGTAGTGGAATTCCAGGTGTAGGAGTGAAATCCGTAGAGATCTGGAGGAACATCAGTGGCGAAGGCGACTACCTGGACCGGTACTGACGCTGAGGTGCGAAAGCGTGGGGAGCAAACAGGATTAGATACCCTGGTAGTCCACGCCGTAAACGATGGATGCTAGGTGTCGGGGCCTTGAGCTTCGGTGCCGTAGTTAACGCGTTAAGCATCCCGCCTGGGGAGTACGGTCGCAAGGCTGAAACTCAAAGAAATTGACGGGGGCCCGCACAAGCGGTGGAGTATGTGGTTTAATTCGATGCAACGCGAAGAACCTTACCTAGGTTTGACATCCGGAAGACCTTCCCGAAAAGGAAGGGTGCCCTTCGGGGAATTCCGAGACAGGTGCTGCATGGCTGTCGTCAGCTCGTGCCGTGAGGTGTTGGGTTAAGTCCCGCAACGAGCGCAACCCCTATTGCCAGTTGCTACCAGGTAATGCTGGGCACTCTGGTGAGACTGCCCCGGTTAACGGGGAGGAAGGTGGGGACGACGTCAAGTCATCATGGCCCTTACGCCTAGGGCTACACACGTACTACAATGGCGCATACAAAGGGCAGCGATACCGCGAGGTGGAGCCAATCCCAAAAAGTGCGTCCCAGTCCGGATTGCAGTCTGCAACTCGACTGCATGAAGTTGGAATCGCTAGTAATTCGAGATCAGCATGCTCGGGTGAATGCGTTCCCGGGCCTTGTACACACCGCCCGTCACACCACGAAAGTTGGTTTTACCCGACACCGGTGAGCTAACCAGCAATGGAGGCAGCCGTCTACGGTAGGGCCGATGATTGGGGTGAAGTCGTAACAAGGTAGCCGTAGGGGAACCTGCGGCTGGATCACCTCCTTTACCGAATACGAAACTCCCGACTCGCTGCTCACTTTCAAGGAGCCGAAGTGCTCTTTGCAAAGCAGAGCCGACGGGCCTGTAGCTCAGGTGGCTAGAGCGCACGCCTGATAAGCGTGAGGTCGGAAGTTCAAGTCTTCCCAGGCCCACCACGTCAGGCGACACGCACCAAGTGGGGGCGTAGCTCAGCTGGGAGAGCACCTGCCTTGCACGCAGGGGGTCAACGGTTCAATCCCGTTCGCCTCCACCATTTGGTGGACGACGGATGGTTCTTTGTCATGCGCGAATATGGTCGCAGTCACGAAAGATTCGTGGATGTCATCCAGGTTCGCGCCTGGCCTCGGCGGTAAGCCGAAGCTCATTGAAAATTGAATAGGGTTGGAAAGGAAGTTCGAAGAGAACAAGTTACCAAGGGCAACAGGTGGATGCCTTGGCGCTGGAAGGCGAAGAAAGACGTGGTAGGCTGCGATAAGTCTCGGGGAGGAGCCAAACATCCTTTGATCCGGGAATGTCTGAATGGGGAAACCCGGCAGGAGTCATGTCCTGTCACCCGCAACTGAACAAATAGGTTGCAGGGAGCCAACCCGGGGAAGTGAAACATCTCAGTACCCGGAGGAAAGGAAATCAAACGAGACTCCCGAAGTAGCGGCGAGCGAACCGGGATTAGCCCAAACCGGATGGTTTCGACCATCCGGGGTTGTAGGACCTCGATGTGGGATTGACTACTAGGCAGGAGAAGTGAGCTGGAAAGCTCCGCCATAGCGAGTGATAGCCTCGTATCTGAAACCGAACGTCACCCTAGAGGCACCTGAGTACTGCGAGGCACGTGAAACCTCGTGGGAATCTGGGAGGACCATCTTCCAAGGCTAAGTACTAACCAGCGACCGATAGTGCACTAGTACCGTGAGGGAAAGGTGAAAAGAACCCCTGTCAGGGGAGTGAAATAGAATCTGAAACCTGTTGCCTACAAGCTGTGGGAGCATCCTTGAGATGTGACCGCGTGCCTTTTGCATAATGAGTCAGCGAGTTACTCTGTCGTGCGAGGTTAAGCGAAAGTGGAGCCGTAGCGAAAGCGAGTCTGATAAGGGCGATAAGTACGACGGAGTAGACCCGAAACCGGGTGATCTATCCATGAGCAGGTTGAAGCAAGGGTAAAGCCTTGTGGAGGACCGAACCAGTAACGGCTGAAAACGTTTTGGATGACTTGTGGATAGGGGTGAAAGGCCAATCAAACTCGGTGATAGCTGGTTCTCCCCGAAATATATTGAGGTATAGCCTCGGGAAATTGTCTCGCGGAGGTAGAGCACTGACAGGGCTAGGGGTCCCACCAGATTACCAAACCCTTTCAAACTCCGAATGCCGCAGAGATGTACCCCGGGAGTCAGACGGCGGGTGCGAAGGTCCGTCGTCAAAAGGGAAACAGCCCAGATCGACAGCTAAGGCCTCCAATTCCATGCTCAGTGGGAAAGGTGGTGGAGTTGTTCAGACAGCCAGGACGTTGGCTTAGAAGCAGCCATCGTTTAAAGAAAGCGTAATAGCTCACTGGTCTAATGACTCTGCGCCGAAAATGTAACGGGGCTAAGCATGGAGCCGAAGCTTCGGGATCGTCTAGTACGATCGGTAGGGGAGCGTTCTCTGTGGGCTGAAGGTTTGCCGGAAGGCACGCTGGACTGCAGAGAAGTGATTATGCTGACATGAGTAACGATAAAACAGGTGAGAAACCTGTTCGCCGTAAACCCAAGGTTTCCTGGGTAAAGGTAATCTTCCCAGGGTTAGTCGGTCCCTAAGGCGAGGGCGAAAGCCGTAGTCGATGGGAAACGGGTTAATATTCCCGTACCTGTGCGTTCGCGCGATGGAGGGACGGAGAAGGATAAGCGAGCCGGCTGTTGGCTTAGCCGGTGCAAGTGCGTAGGCTTGGGGGAGAGGCAAATCCGCCCCCTTTAAGGCCGAGACACGAGTCCGTGACCGCAAGGTCTGAAGTCGCCGAGTCCATGCTCCCTAGAAAAGCTCCTAAGTATAGTGCGTACAGACCGTACCGGAAACCAACACAGGTGGGTGGGGTGAATAACCCAAGGCGCTCGAGAGAACTCTGGCCAAGGAACTCGGCAAAATGACCCCGTAACTTCGGAAGAAGGGGTGCTCTCTAAGGTGTAGGGTATACATCCAAAGCCTCGGAGAGCCGCAGTGAAATGGTGGTGGCGACTGTTTACTAAAAACATAGGTCTCTGCGAAGTCGCAAGACGACGTATAGGGACTGACGCCTGCCCGGTGCCGGAAGGTTAAGAGGAGGGGTCAGCGCAAGCGAAGCTCCGAATCGAAGCCCCGGTAAACGGCGGCCGTAACTATAACGGTCCTAAGGTAGCGAAATTCCTTGTCGGGTAAGTTCCGACCTGCACGAATGGCGTAACGATCTCCACACTGTCTCGGCCAGAGACTCGGTGAAATTGAAGTCGCGGTGAAAATGCCGTGTACCCGCAGAAAGACGGAAAGACCCTGTGCACCTTTACTATAGCTTGACATTGGGTTTTGGGCTTGCATGTGTAGGATAGGTGGGAGGCTGTGAACCCTGTACGCCAGTATGGGGGGAGCCATCCTTGAAATACCACCCTTGCAAGTCTAAGGCTCTAATCCCTACCCGTGATCCGGGAGGGAGACAGTGTCTGGTGGGTAGTTTGACTGGGGCGGTCGCCTCCCAAATTGTAACGGAGGCACGCAAAGGTTCCCTCAGCCTGATTGGAAACCAGGCGTCGAGTGCAAACGCATAAGGGAGCTTGACTGCAAGACAGACATGTCGAGCAGGGACGAAAGTCGGCGTTAGTGATCCGGTGGTTCCGCATGGAAGGGCCATCGCTCATTGGATAAAAGGTACGCCGGGGATAACAGGCTGATCGCGCCCAAGAGTTCATATCGACGGCGCGGTTTGGCACCTCGATGTCGGCTCATCACATCCTGGGGCTGAAGCAGGTCCCAAGGGTACGGCTGTTCGCCGTTTAAAGTGGTACGCGAGCTGGGTTTAAAACGTCGTGAGACAGTTTGGTCCCTATCTTCTGTGGGCGTAGGAGAATTGAGAGGGCCTGTCCCTAGTACGAGAGGACCGGGATGGACATACCTCTGGTGGTCCTGTTGTCGCGCCAGCGGCATAGCAGGGTAGCTATGTGTGGAAGGGATAACCGCTGAAAGCATCTAAGCGGGAAGCCTGCCTCAAGATAAGTTCTCCCCTCTTTTAGAGCTGAAGGGCCCAGGTAGACTACCTGGTCGATAGGCTGGAGGTGGAAGTGCGGCGACGCATGGAGCTGACCAGTACTAATAGCCCGAGCGCCTTGTTTTCTTCATAAAACTCCTTTCCACCCTATTTGATTCTATTTCGGTCCCGTACGAAGTGGCGGCGTAAGCATAGCCAGCCTTCCCGGACGGTGACCAAAGAATCTGTCCTGGCGTCCATGGAGGAGGGGGTACACCCGATCCCATTCCGAACTCGGAAGTTAAGCCCTCCATCGCCGATGATACTGCGGGGTAGCTCGTGGGAAAGTAGGCCGACGCCAGGACTTTTCTTTTTCAGAACACAAGGGGCGGTGACCATATCGGTCGCCGCCCCTTCGTGCGTTCTGGCACCAGCCGTGCCGCCTTGCGAAGCCCACCCCTCTGGGCCGCATGACGTCCCTCCTCGAGGCCCCCCATTGGAGCGTATCAAGCCCTCTGACCCCTTCGCCGACATCCGCTCGGAGCATCCCTCCTTGCCGCAGGATAGGCCCCTGCCTGGGCTCTCCCTCGGATGCCCTCTTTCTGCTGTGCCAAGCTTGCATAGCCTTGTTGGAAAGGCTCGCTCTTTGGCGTCTCTATTCAGCTTGATGAGCTGCTTTCCGACTGGAGGATGAGGGTGCAGTGACCTTCCCCGCCAAGAGTCCAGGGATACGTACGTAATAGGGGCTTCAGTATCTTGACCTTGCCCTGCGCTGCTTGCCGTGTGGGTGTTGTCTGTCCGTTGGTGTCGTCTCAACGTAACCCGCTGTCAGGATACACCCACAGTGGGGTAGCCCCGTGGCCGCCCCAACAAGGCACAGAGATGTGTCGAGAACTCTTCTGTTCACTTGTGGCTGCATCTGCGGGAGTTCAAGGCAGGTCTTTGCCTAGGCGTGGCTTGTCGCCATCATATTGGCGAGGACGCCTGCGGAATGCATGGCAAGTTTCCTACTGGAGAAACGCTTGGCGCAGGCTTGATGGGTGTCGATGCGTTGTCCACGAATGGGCCTCTGGTGCACGTGTGAGGTTCGTTTTATAGGCATCATACAGGTTCGCTCAGGCTGCGGTTGGCGCCCTCTGTTGTTTGGTGGCATGAGCGCACCTACCATCGCCCATTACCTTCAATCACATCGTCGGAGTATGTGTATGCAATCGATTCCGTGCAAGGTCGTACCTCTCACGCAAGGGCACTATAGCGCCGTCGAGGCTGTCTGGGAGGCGTCGGTACGCTCGACGCACGCATTCTTGAGAGAGGACGACCTGTTGACCATCAGGGCTAGACTGGTTTCGGACTTCCTTCCGGCGGTGACGCTGTACGGCGTATTCATGGAGGGCTCTTTGGCTGGTTTTGCGGGGACCGCCAGCCGCAAGCTGGAGATGTTATTCATCGCCCCATACTGGCAGGGGCGCGGTCTAGGCAGGAGGCTTGTAGAATCTGCCATACGCCATGAGGGAGTCGCCTTCGTCGATGTCAACGAACAGAATCCACGGGCACTGGCGTTCTACAGGCATATGGGGTTCGAGGTGGTGGGCCGGTCTGAGCGCGATGGTATGGGGATGCCATACCCGCTTCTGCACATGATGCTTCGCCATGAGCATGACCAGAAGTGACATGGCGTTGTTGCGTGCCTAGCTGCGCGGGGCTGAGGTGACGGGTACGGGGGGGCGTGCTACGGATGCCTCCGGTGCGGAGTGCACGCAGCCGCAAGCCGCACGATGCTTCGCGGGCAATGGCAACATGGACACGCCCCTAGGGCGATATGCCAGCGGGTCAGTTGTCGTCCGCCTCGTCACCCTCGGGTTGTCCGTTCTGAGGGGCTGGGCAGCGCGCGACATCCGGCAGGCGTCGTGGCAACGATACGGTGAATGTCGTACCGTGCCCGGGCTCAGAAGCCACGGCGATATGCCCGCCATGCTGCTGCACGACCTGATTGGCCACGAACAGGCCAATGCCCGTGCCAGCGGACCCCTTGGACGAGAAGAACAGGGTGAAGAGCTTCTCGCGGGTTTCACGGTCCATGCCGACGCCGTCGTCACGTACCGAGAATTCAACATGGTTGGCGTCTCCACCCACGGAGAAGGTCACCGAGT
This sequence comes from Nitratidesulfovibrio vulgaris str. Hildenborough, assembly GCF_000195755.1. Classification (NCBI taxonomy): domain Bacteria; kingdom Pseudomonadati; phylum Thermodesulfobacteriota; class Desulfovibrionia; order Desulfovibrionales; family Desulfovibrionaceae; genus Nitratidesulfovibrio; species Nitratidesulfovibrio vulgaris. The sequence continues at coordinate 301,767 of NC_002937.3, forward strand.
GTTCCGGTCGGGAACGTTCGGCGGCACACGCTTCAACGGCGTTCTCAAGCAGGTTGACAAGGGCTGCCGAAAGGGCTCCCGCGTCTGCCTCGAACGTGCCCGATTCCGCTGCTATCTCAAGCTGGAAACCCACGCCACGGTTGACGGCCTTGCCCTCTATGAGTTCGGCTGTCTCGGTGGCGAAGCGCTCTGCCACCACCACTTCCCAGTTGAGGTCGCGCTTCTTGGCGTAGTAGAGGATGTCGAGCACCATCTTGCGAAGGCGACCGGTCAGGTGACGGATGTCCTCGAAACTGTCACGGACTCGCGCCTCGTCGTTCCTGTCCAGCCCGCTGCCAAGGCGGTACACGCCGCCGTCCAGTGCGGTGAGCAGCCCCTTGATACCGTGGGCCGTGGAACCAAGCAGCAGCCCTAGCTGTGAAAGCCTGTCCTGCAACTGGCGGACTTGCGTGATGTCGGTGGACATCTCCATCACTTCGGTGATGTTGCCCGCAGCGTCGCGCAGGGGTGAGGTCCAGACCAGCACGTTGGCCTGTCTGCCGTCGCCTGTGGTGACGACCGTCTCGTACTGGTGGGGTTTGCCGTCGTCGAAACTGCGTTCGACGGGGCAGCCCTGACATGCGGCGAGACGGTGGGCGAAGATGTCATGGCAGTGGCGCGCGGCGGGTTCGCCGAAGTCATGGTGGAAGCGTCGATTGGCATCCACGACCTTGAGTGAACGGTCGATGACGGCGATGTAGCAGGGGGCCTCGTCGAAAAGCTGCCGATAGCGCTCGCGGGTGATGCGCAATTCGTCCTGCAACCTGCGCACTTTGGAGACGTCCACGGAAATCTCGAGCACCATCTCGATTTCGCCGTCGTTGTCGAGAATGGGTGCCGTATGCACGATGACGGGAATCTCCTGCCCGTGCTTGTCGATGAGTATCTCGTTGCTGCGCTGCCCTTCGCCCGTCTCGATGACCTTCCAGACCGGACAGCCGTTGCCGCTGCCTTCGCGCCCCTTGTAGACCTCCCAGCTGGGTTGTCCCACCTTGTGTCCGAGGCGTTCCTTGTAGAGGTCGTTGGTAGCCACGATTTCCAGATAGCGGCTGTGCATGGAGACGAAGCAAGGAAGCTCGTTGAAGATGCCCGCCTGGTCGAGCATCCGCGAGAGGGTCTGCACACCGGAGGCGATGCCGTCCATGACCTGCAAGGCGGCGAGTTGCCTCTCGGCAGCCACGAGACGGGCAGACTGCTTGGCGACCATGTCCTCGAGATTCTCGGTGTATTCGCGCAGGCGTCGGCGCATGGTGATGCGCTCTCGGGCACGTCCGAGTGCGATGTCGAGTACGTCGTCGTTGATGGGCTTGGTGATGAAGTCGGTGGCGTCGCGCTTGAGACTCTGGATGGCGAGTTCCATGTCGCCATGCCCGGTGAGCATGATGACTTCGACCTCGCTGTCGCGTGACTTGATGCTCTCAAGCAGTTCAAGTCCGGACATGCCCGGCATCTTGATGTCGGTGAGGACGATATCGGGTCTTTCTTCGGCGAAGCGGCGCATTGCCTCTTCGCCGTCGGCGGCAGTGGTGACGCGGTAGCCGGCGTCGGCAAGCGTTATGCCGAGCACCTTGCGGATGCCTTCTTCGTCATCCACCAGCAGAATGGACTCGCTCATGCCTGCCTCCGGTTCGCGGTGCTGCGTGGGGCTATGCGGCGTGATGGTCGCACGGGTCGGGCATGATGGCAAGCCCCCAGGGACGGATGTGTCTTACCATGACGGGGGGTTGCGTGGCATGGGCGACCACATGCGCCGTAGGGGGACAGCGGAACGCCATGCGATGGACGGGTGGACCAGGTCCGGGTACGGCTGCACCGCCGCCCGCAACGTGTGGGCTGGTGCGGCAGGAGGTGCGGGGGCGCAGCCGTACCGACCGGCTAGTGTTCCCCTTCGGCGGAACGGATGCCCTCGGGGTTTTCAAGTGTCTGCCTGATGATCTCGAGCAGCTTGTTGGGGTCGAAGGGCTTCTTGAGCGATGCCACGGCATTGCGTATGGCGAGATGGATGCCCGAAAGACCGCTGATGACGATGACCGGGACGTTACGGAACTCGTCTTCGCGGGTCATCTTGCGGTAGAACCTCGGCCCCCATTCGTTGGGCATTTCGAGGTCGAGGGTGACGAGGTCGGGCTTTTCGCGTCGCAATACGTCGAGCGCTTCCGACCCGTCCGAAGCGGAACAGGTGGCGTAGCCGTTGTCGCTCAGTATGTCGACCATGTACTTGACGATGTACGGGTCGTCGTCAACGACCAGAATCTTGTACGCCATGTGCGTTCTCCTTGGTCTTACCCGCAGGATGCGGTGCATCCTGTCAGGCGCTCCGCCAGTGCCAGTATTTCGTCGGGGCGTGGCGGTTTTTCCACATAGGCTTCAGGGGGCGGCAGCGTGCCCGCCGCGGCATCGTACAGTTCGAGGGCGTGTGCGAAGGTGCTGCCCTTCACGCCGGAGAGCATGATGACCGGCGTCGCGGCGAGGTCGGCATCGTTGCGGAGTGCGCGGTACATGACCAGCCCTCCGCCCCCCGGCATCATCACATCAAGCACGACGAGATGCGGTCGTATCTCTCGCGCCCTTGCCAGTCCTTCCTGCCCGTTGCGGGCGACCACGGCCTCGTGGCCGCCCGTTTCGAACAGGGTGCGCAGGAAGAGCCTCATGCCCATCTCGTCGTCGACGATGAGAACCCGCATGGCGCCCCCCCGCGACCGTCTAGACGACGGCCTTTTCGGGCTTGCTGACACTGGCCACGGGGCATGCCGAACGCAGGACGACCTGCTCGACGGTGCTGCCTATCTCGGCCTCTTCAACTTCGCCCTCCTTGGTGTGGTGGGCCATCACGATGAGGTCGGCCTGCCGTGCCCGTGCGTACTTGAGTATTTCGACGTAGGGAGTGCCCTCCCAGATGTCGACCTGATAGTTCTCGAAGTCGCCCATCTTCGAGACGTAGCGCTCTTGCATGAGTGCCTGTGCCTTTTCGATGCGCCTTTCGATTTCGACCTGTCCTGCGAAGACGCCCATGGGGTTGGCAGCAAGGTCGCAGGCGTGGAAGAGATAGAGCTTTGCCCCTATCTGGGAGGCCGTCTTGAGGGCGAAGTTGAACGCCGAGTCGGCCGCCTTGGAGAAGTCGGTGCTGAAGACGATGTTCGAGAACAGGTTCCAGCAGGTGGTGCAGGGCCTGTTGACGATGAGGACAGGACAGCGGGCTGAACGGGCGACACGCTGCATGGTGTTGCCGATGACGCTGCGCACTCGCGATGCGCCGGGGTCTTCTTCCCGCGTGTTGGCACCCATGACGATGAGGTCTGCCCCTTCCTGACGCGCGAAGCGCAGTATCTCGGTGTGCGGCACACCCGCCACCACCTGCATGACCACGTCGGGGGAACCGTAGGTTTCAAGCTGGTACGAATAGGTCTGCTTCATTTCCTCGAGCACCCAGTCGCGGTAGTCCGCGTCGTGGTGCTCTTCTTCACCGGTGCGCAGGTCGCGGACGACCTGACTGAACCCGCGGGAGGGCACACCGAGAACATGGAAGACGTAGAGGCGCGCCTTGTTGCGTCGCGCAAGGTCGAAGGCCACCTTGGCGGCATTGTCGCACGCTGGAGAGGCCGACGTCGCGAATATGATCTTCTTGAACATGAGTTACCTCCCTAGGCTGCATTGTCCCGAACCACCCTGAAAGCCGAGCTCCCAGGCTATCCCCTCGATGATGTCGAACAGTCGGAAGGTCGTGTCGCACTCGAGCACCCGGGCCGCTTCACCGAAGAGCACATGCCGTGCCCTACCGAGATGCAGGGGCATGTCGAGCAGACAGCCCAGCGGCACGAAGCGAATCTCGTGTTCGCTACGCGCCGGAGAGCCAGCCTCCCCGGTGATGCCGCGCAGGGTGTGATACACCTCCACCCGTGCGGCGTCGGGAAAGCCGACCAGTTCCACAGTCCGCCCCAGTTCGAGTCGCTCGAACGACTCGGTGAGGCATCCCTGACCAGCGCATTCCTCCACCTCGCGCAGTGCGTGGGGCAGGAACGGGCTCATGCGGACGAGCGATGGATGGACGCCAAGCAGGGCGAAGTAGCCGCGCAGCGAGTACCCCTCGTCGAGGGTCACGTTGCGCGCAAGGCATGCCAGCGGGTCGGCGACGGTTGTGCCGTCCATTTCCCGCAGGATGCCGTCGTTGCCCAGCCTGATGTCGTCCATTCAGTCCGTCCTTCCGGGTTTCTAGTCGCGTACGTGGCAGCCACCACAGCTGGTGGGGCCCTTGCCGGACGTCTTGTGGCAGTTCATGCACTGCCGGTGATAGGCGTTGACCAGATGGGTGCCCTTGGTAGCCGCCTTCGCGTGGCAGTCGGCGCAAGGGGTGCCTTCGCTGGAACCTTCAGGAACTATCTTGCCATCTTTTGCGTCGTGATGACAGACGGCACAGTTCTCAAGCTTCGCTTTTTCGTTGTGTGCGTCGTGGTCGAACACGGCGGCGGGGCGCTGTTGCGGCTTGAGGGCCTCGGGTTCGAGGCGCGGCGTATCGGTGCGGGCGAAGGCCACCGCCAGCAGCAGGGCGAGGGTGGCGAAGGCCAGCATGACGGTGCCGATGCGTCGGAACATGGCGTTCTCCTTCGTGGGCCGGGCGCTAGACCGCACCGGGCTTCTCCATGCAGTCGTAGATGATGTCGCCGAGGAACTTGGTGTGCATCCCCAGTTTGTAATGGTGGATGATGTCCTCCAGGCCGCCATGGCAGTTGTGGCAGGGGGCGATGACGGTCTTCACTCCCGTGGCTTTGAGTTGCTCGGCCTTGATGCGGTTGCCCTCCACGCGCACGCCCTTGAATGGCGGGCCGCAGTTGATGACGCCGCCACCGGCACAGCAGCAGAAGTTGTGCTCGCGGTTGGGTGTCATCTCCACCACATTGGGGCAGAGGGCGTGGACGACCTCGCGCAGCTTGTCCATGAGCCCGCGCCCGCGCACGATGTTGCACGGGTCGTGGATGGTCACGGGTTCTTCGAACCGCTTGGCGAGCTTGATCTTGCCCTGATCGAACAACTCCCAGAAGAACTCCACAGAGTGCACCACCGGTACCGGATGCATCTTCCAGCCAAGCCAGCGGTTGCCCACGTCGTAGATGGAACGGAAGGCGTGGCCGCATTCGCCCATGACGATGCGCTTCACCCGCAGGCGCTGTGCAAGTTCGAAATGGGCGCGCTTGATGCGGCCCATGACTTCGCTGTCGCCGCTGAACATGGCCATGTCCGAGTTGTCCCATCCCGGCGTGGCGGGCATGGTCCAGCTTACGCCTGCCTGGTCCATGATGACGGCGGCCTGGTAGATGAGTTGCGTACGGAACTTCGGTTCCGGGGCGATGACGGAATAGAGGATGTCTGCGCCTTCCACCTCGAGGGGGATGCGCATGGTCGGAATCTCGCTTCGCGCTTCATCTTCCTGCCAGATGAGGCTGTCGACCCATTCGTCTTCCTTCACCCACATCTGGTTGAAGGTGGCTGCGTGGCTGTGGGCGGTGTCCTGCATGTAGCGGGGGGTGACCCCCAGCCTGTGGCAGATGCGCCTGACGAGGCTGATGACGTAGCCCGTGTCGATGCCGATGGGACAGTAGTGGATGCAACGTCTGCACAGGTTGCATTCGGTGTACGCTATCTGCGCCATGTCGTAGATGACGTCGGGAGATACCCGCCCGCCTTCGCGCAGCAGCCGCCACATGGTCTGTTCCATCTTGCCCACGGGTGAGTAGTCGGGTTCGCCGTCGTGCGAGATGCAGTAGTGACATGCCTTGGCGCACAGGCCGCAGCGCATGCAGGTTTCGTAGTAGACCTTGAGCCGCGCCCCGGCTTCGCCTTCGGTGACGGCCTTCACGACCTTCTCGATGCGTTCCGGAGTGAGTGCTGCGATGCCGCGCATGAGCCCGGCGTCTTCGATTCTGCGTTCAGTGATGCCCATTGCTTGTCTCCCTACCCCGTTACCAGTCCTTGCAGTGGCGCACCGCGCCGAATTCCGAGCCTATGTACGCGCGGGTGAACACCGAGAAGACCGCGTGGCTGAGTCGTGTGAAGGGCAATGCCACCAGCATGGCTTCGCCCGAGAGAACATGCAGAGTGGCGAACACGAGATTCTGCGTCATCACGTACTTGGCCAGAATGCCCGTGAGCAGGGGAACCGCCGCAAGGCCCAGCACCAGCCAGTCCATGGGGCGCGTCACGAAGCTCACCGTGGGGTCCGAGAGGCGCCGCCAGGCGAAGAAGCCGCAGGCCGCCAGCGCCACTATGGTCAGGATGTCGGCAACGGCTTCGGGCAGGGCCCAGACGCCCACGCCGAAGGCGTAGTCCCACATGGTGGCATGCCCCGGCGCGAAAAGCGCCAGCAGTACGATGCTGATGTGGAAGGCGAAGGTGGCGACGGTCATGGCGGGGTTCTCGCGCCAGCCGAGCGTGGCGAAGGGGGTGACCCAGTGCATTATGGAGTTCAGCGAGTGCTTCGACTCCATATAGGCAACGGCCACCATGTCCTTGCGTCGGGCCAGCGCGCCCATGGTCGAAAGACGCCACGCGCAGCCGCCCAGAAAGACGGCAAAGGCGATCCATGCCCCTGGGCCGATGAGAAGGTTGTAGAATGCCTGCATGTTGCCCCCTAGAAGTCGTTGCATGCGACGATGTGCCGCACCGCCGCGCCGTTCTGCACGCCACACATGAGCAATCTGTCACCGTCAGGCCCGAAGACGGGGGTGCCGGCCTGCGAAAAACCTTCGCGCCACGGCTTGCCGTCGACGATGAAGTGGAAGGTGTCGCCCTTGCGGGCCTTCACCGCCACATGTGCGCCGTCTGCACTGAAGACCGGAGCCCAGACCATGTCCCACTCACCGGGCCAGACCTTGTCATCCACGATGACGGAGAAGCGGGTGTTGTCGTGGTTGCCCACGGCGGCAGCCCTGCTGCCGTCGGGCGACAGGACGAGGTCGGAGACGACGGGGAATCTGTTGCCCCACGGGATGCCGTCGCAGGCGACAGTGAAGCTGCCGTAGTCCGGGGCGACGATGGCCCAGAGTCTGCGTCCGTCGGGAGAGAAGCGCGGATGCCAGCACTGGAAGAAGCTGGCGGGCCATATCAGGTTGCCGTCAAGCGCCATGCCCCATCGGCCATCCTTGCGGACAGGTGCCGCCACGGACCCCGTGGCAGGGTCGAAGACGGGTTCCCAGACGCACGGGAAGGTGACAGGCCACGGTTCGCCGTCCACCGCGATGGTGTAGTCGTACAGCGAGAGTCGCACCTGCGCCGCCACGCGTCTGCCATGGGTGTCGAAGACGGGCGTCCATGCATTGATGAAGACCCGTGGCCATGGTTCGCCGTCGATGGCCACGGTGTAGGCACCCTTCTGGTAGGTCTCGATATCGGCCTGACCAAGCGACACTGTCTGCACGACGGCGGCTGTGCGTGCACCGGAAGGTGAAACGGAAAAGTTGTTGGCGTTCTCGTAGAGGGTCTCCCACGGGGTGCCGTTGATGGAAAGACCGTACTGCATGTCCTGTTGCACAGGGAGGATGATGTCGCCGTTGCTGCCGAAGTGCGTGTCCCAGACGAAGCCGTACATCTCTTCCCACGGGGTGCCGTCAACAGCGAGAGTCCATTCGCCGTCGATCTGCACAAGGGCGGTAAGCCGCCCGTCGGGCGTGTAACGGGGATACCACGCCTTTTCGAACGTGGTGTCCCAGACCGTGTCGTTGACCCGCAGGCTGAATGCCCCCTCTTCGACGCAGACCACGGCTGCGAAGGCGCTGCCGTCGGGGGCGAACTGCGCCTCTTCCTGCCAGAGGTGGCCTTCGAGCGGAGCAACGGACTCCGCGATGACCTTACGACCCAACTCCCAATCCCACGCGGTCGGCGACCTCATGCGTGCCTCCTTGCTTCAGTGCCCGTGTATGCAGTCCGGATTTGGCGATGCCGGAAGCGGTATGTACATTTTCAAAAGCATCATAGCATGATGGACTGTTTAATGTAAGTGGCATTTTGATATTTTGCGAATACTACTGTCATGGTAGACAACATTGTCGACTGTATAAGTAGAAAATAAGATGCTTGTGAAAATAATATCTATCGATGTGTTTTGAAAAAGGTCATCTGTGTGCTATCTAATGCATTGGTCATTCAGTTCATGGTGTTGCGCGATGTTGGTTTGCGAAAAGAAGTTGTTTTATGGTATGCCTCAAAGAGGCATGATGGTGTTTCCAGAGTGAAACGTTTTTGATTCAGAAAAATCAAAGTGCGTCATGCTAAACTTTCTGTATTTAGATTATATGAGTCAACATTAGTCGCAGAAGGTGCATATTGTATGGCGCGTCTCTGTCGAGGTGACATTGCCATCCGGAATCGGATTATGGCATCGTCATGGGGGAGAGGCCGACAGTGCCGGTTGCGGGTAGCGCGGGGGGGCTATGCGGATACTGACGAACAGCCGTTACGGGACACGGATGCTGCTGGACATCGCCTTGCACCAGCGCGAGCGGCCCGTCCTGATGAAGGACGTGGCAGCCAGACTGTCCATTTCACAGAAGTATCTCGAAAAATTGAGCCGTCCTCTCAAGGAGGCCGGACTTCTCGTGAGCCAGCGAGGGCCCACGGGCGGGCATATGCTGGGGCGCCCTGCCGTTGAAATCACGGTGGGCGACGTGGTGCGGGTCATGGAAGGGGGCGATGAACTGGTCGGGTGCGGGCGTGATGAGGCTGCCTGTTCCCACGCGCCGGGCTGCCTTACGCGCATGATATGGAAGGAATGCAGTCACGCCATGTTCGCACGCCTTGACGCCATCACCTTCGACGAACTGTTGCGGTATGCCGACCAGGGAGTGAAGTTCGGCGACTTCTGCCCCAACGTGCTCGCAGAGCATGCCCTCACTGGTGAACACGACCTTTGCGAGGCCGACGGCGGTTAGCGCGGGCAGCCCCTTGCCCCGCTGCCAGCGGTGCGTCGGTGCATGATACGATGCATGATACGGCGAAGGCTGGGGTGAGCCCTCTTGAAGCACAGTGCAGGACCCGTCCGTATCCTGCCGTGGTGCGTCGGCAGCGCGAGCTGCCCGCTTGACTGCCTTCTGTGCTGCTTTCAGAAAGATGGATACGACGCGGTATGAGGTGGGCGCTCGGCAGGGCCTTCATCCGGCAAGGAGGGGCGATGGACAGTGCACGGGTTCCGTGGCGACGCACACTGGCGTTCCGCGTCGTGGGCGCGGCAGCCGTTCCGCTTTTCGTGGCGGTGGTGATCCTCTCGTGGGGCAGCATCACCTACCAGAAGTCCCACCTTTTCGATGAACTCTCGAACGGTGCCGACCGCCTGAGCAACACCATCCGTCTCGGGGCGCGCTATGCCATGATGATCAACGCGCGTGACGAGATCAACCAGATCATACGTGACGTGTCCGGTCAGAAGGCCATCGCCTCCATACGCATCTACAACAAGGAGGGGGTGATCAAGTTCTCCGGTGATGCGTCCGAGGTCGAGGAACGTACCAACATCCGCGACGAGGCATGCCGACGCTGCCACGAGACGGAACCGCCCCGGCCCTCGCTTTCGCTGCAGGAAAGGGTGCGTGTCTTCACCGGGCCGGAGGGGCAGCGCTATCTGGGTAGCCTTTCACCCATCTACAACGAACCCGGCTGTTCCGGCCCGCCGTGCCACTTTCATCCTGAAGAGAAACTCGTACTCGGAGCCCTTGATGTGGTGCTGCCCCTCGAAGGGGCCGAGAGCGAAATCCTATCCTTCCAGCGCCGGGTCATCCTTCTTGCGGCGGCGGTGTTCCTGCTTGGCGGCGGCGGCATCGCCCTGTTGCTGGACAGGTTCCTCACCCGTCCCGTGGGCGTGCTCATCGAAGGTACGCGCCGGGTGGCGCGGGGCGAGGCGGTCAACCTCAATGCCGTGCGGCAGGGCGACGAGATAGGTGAACTGGCGCGTGCCATCTCACGCATGTCGCGCGACATCGTCGACAAGCAGGAGGAGTTGAATCGCCAGCGCGACGAGTATCAGCAACTTTTCGATCAGGTACCGTGCACCATCACGGTGCAGGACACGTCGCTTCGGCTGCTCAAGTACAACCGGGAGTTCCGCGAACGCTTCAATCCCACACCCGGCGAGCATTGCTTCAAGGCATACAAGGGGCGCACCGACAAGTGTCCGCATTGCGCCGTGGCGCGCACCATGGAAACCGGGTTGCCGCACTGCAGCGAGGAAAGCGGTTACAACGCGGATGGAACGCGCGCGCACTGGCTGGTGCACACGACGCCCGTCTTCAACGCGGAAGGCGCCGTCGTCGCAGCCATGGAGATGTGCCTCGACATCACGGCACGCAAGGAACTCGAAGAGCGCCTTCGGCGTTCCGAACTCAAGTACCACGCCATCTTCAACAACATCCCCAGTGCCGTGTTCGTCCTCGAAGAGGCGTCGCTGGACATCATCGACTGCAACTCCACGGCAGAGGCCGTCTACGGGTGGAAGGCCGAAGAGGTGCGCGGACGTAACTTCCTCCATCTGTTCGCCCCCGACGAGCGCGAACGGTATGCCTCGCAACTCCGGGCCTTCACCGTGCTCAACCGGGCGCGTCATTTCAAGCGCGACGGCACGCCCTTCTTCGTGGACATCATGCTCTCGCCCTCGGAGTACAACGGACGGCAGGTCTTGCTGCTGACCACCAGCGACATCACACAGCGACTCGAGGCGGAACAGAAGGTCATTCAGGCGGGCAAGATGGCAACGCTGGGCGAAATGGCCACCGGGGTCGCCCATGAGTTGAACCAGCCGCTCACGGTCATCAAGGCCGCCAGCGGGTTCTTGCTGCGCAAGGCACGCAAGGGCGAGCCCGTCGCCCCTGACGTCCTGTCGACCATGACGGCGGAGATGGACGCCCATGTGGACAGGGCAAGTCGCATCATCGAGCACATGCGCGAATTCGGACGTAAATCCGACATCGTACTGGAAAGGGTGTCCGTCAACGAGGTGCTGCGCTCCGCCACCGAGTTCTTCAGCAGACAGATGACCGTGCGGGGCATCACCATCGAATGGCAGCTGGACGCGAGCGAACCCGTGGTCATGGCCGTGGCGAACCGCCTCGAGCAGGTGGTCATCAATCTTCTGCTCAATGCCCGGGATGCCATCGAGGAGCACGCCGCGGCGCATGATGCGCGACGGGTCATCACCCTGCGTACCGAAACGGACGGGCGCGAGGTGGTCATGGAGGTGTGCGACTCGGGCCCCGGCATCCCGCGTGCCTTGCAGCAGCGCATCTTCGAGCCGTTCTTCACGACGAAGAAGGTGGGCAAGGGCACGGGTCTGGGCCTTTCCATAAGCTACGGTCTGGTCAAGGACTTCGGCGGCAGCATCTCGGTCGGTGACGCCCCGGGGGGCGGGGCCCGTTTCACCGTGCGCATGCCCGATGCAGGGAGGAATGCATGAACGGTGCACGGTTGCTGCTTGTGGACGATGAAGAGGGCATTCGCACCGTCCTTTCGCTGGTACTCGCTGACATGGGCCACGACGTGCGGACGGCCGCCAACGGCAACGAGGCCCTTGCCCTGCTGCATGACCGCCCCGCCGATGTCGTGCTGACGGATGTGCGGATGCCCGGTATGGACGGACTGGCGCTTCTGGCGGCAGTCCGCGAGGCATGGCCCGACACGGGGGTCATCATGCTCACCGGGCATGGTGACATGGAACTGGCGGTGAAAAGCCTGCGACTGGGGGCTACCGATTTCCTGACCAAGCCTGTGGGGGACGAGGCGCTGTCCGTCGCGCTGGACCGGGCCTTCGAACGGCGGCGACTGCGCATGGCGCTGCGTGCCCATACAGAGCACCTCGAGGCGCTCGTGGAAGCGCGAACGCGTGAGCTTGTGGAGGCCGAACGTCTTGCAGGCATGGGCGAGACCGCTGCCATGCTGGCGCATGCCATCAAGAACATCGCCTCGTCGCTGGAGGGCGGGCTGTTCGTGCTTGGCAAGGGCATCGAACTTGGCAGGCGCGACTACCTTGAGGACGGCTGGGGTCTCGTGCGTGAGCATGTGGCCCGTGTGCGCGACCTCGCGTTGCATCTGCTCAACCTTGGCAAGCCGCTCACTGGTGATGCCGCACCCGTCGACCCGGACGCCCCCGTGCGCGAAGTCGTACAATTGCTGACAGCCCGTGCCCGTGAACGCGGAGTCGCGCTCTCGATGGCGTACGGTGCAGGGCCGACGCCTCTGGTGCTGGACGGTGAAGCTGTGCGACGGGTGCTGACCGACCTCATCCTCAACGCCATCGAGGCGTTCAGCTTGCCGGAAGGCCGTTCCGGAGAGGCTGCCGTGCATGTGTCCTCGTTTCGCGCGGAATGGCTCGATGGTCGCGCAGCCGTGCGTTACGTCGTGCGGGATAACGGGCCGGGGCTGCCGATGCGCTTGCGGCCCGAACGCCGGGAGGAGGCTGTGGCCGCCTTGCTGGCGGGGTGCCTTGCCGGGCATGGCGACCTGTCGCCGTCGGTCGTTCCCTCACAGGGTGAGGACTGTGCGCCGGTTGATGCTGCAGGTACGGGCAAGGGCACGGGCACAGGGATGGGCGCGCTGTCGGCGGAGGCTTCAACGGGGACGCACCCTGTCGCAGACGTTGCCATGGGGGGAGGCGATGCCGCGCTGCAGCTGTCACCAGTCTCTGATGACGGCATCGTACTTGGCGGCGGAGGAGGGGCGTCCGTTTTCCCCTCACCGGGTGACGACCCGGCCCGTTGGGGCGTTGACGCGGTCACAGGTGAAGCACTCCGGGGGCGTTTGCAAACGACCAAACAAGGAGGCAGTGGCGTCGGACTGCTGACCGTGCGGCGAATCGTCCATGAACTGGGCGGGGAGTTTCGCCTCGGCGATGCGGAAGGGGGCGGGTGCGAGGCGACCGTCGCGCTGCCTGTCGCCCACTCCTAGCCTGTCCCCGGTTAGCCAGTCGCCTCTTCCTCGTCTGTCGTCTGGCCCTGTCTTGCCGACACGTGTCCCGTTTCTGGCCTCATCCGGGATGCCGTCGCCCTGTTGCCATTCTGGCACGGAGGCTTGCCGTATGCGGCATTGTAGCGGGGCGGTGGTGGCGTTGCTGGCGGCAGCGACATGCGTGTATCGCATGTCGCCCCATGTGATGCCCCGTTCGATCAAGGGTTCAACCTCCCCGCATCCTTGCAGGAGATGTTGCCGTATCAGCGGCTGGTCTGGCATGTCCCGGCCTGTGTGTGTCCCCGGAATGGGGCCACGCCTTCCCTGACCTGAACACCGGGCGTGTGAACGGCGCGGTGGGTCGACGAACAATGTTCCTTTCCTCACATTGACATTGAAAATTATTTTCAATATCAGACACGGAGCCGATGGCTTGCATCGGCCCGGTGTCATGTCGTTTGCGTGCCCCTGAAGGCGCAACGTGGCATGTCTACTGTAACTTCAAGAGCACTGGAGGAAGGATCGTGAAAAAATGGCTTGGGCTAGCCCTGGGGTTGGGCCTCATGGCGGGCGGCGTCTCGTCCGCGACGGCAGCGGAGATAAGAGCCAGCGGTGAATGGGCGTTCGACCTTTCGTGGACGGACAACCTCGGTTACCGCTCTGCCGCACATGGTGACAAGGAAGACGACTTCAATGCCCACCAGCGTCTGCGTACCCAGATAGACATCATCGCCAGCGAGAATCTTTCCGGCGTGCTGTTCCTTGAGATGGGCGATTCCCTGTGGGGTTCGGAAGATGCAGCCCTCGGCGCCGACGGCAAGACCGTCAAGGTGCGTCGTTCTTTCGTGGACTGGAACGTACCCGGTACAGGCCTCGCCGTGCGTATGGGTATTCAGGGACTCGACCTGCCCGGTGCCACCTTCGGCGCCAGCCCCATTCTCAGTGACGAGGACGTGGCGGCGCTCACGCTCTCCTACGCCGTGAACGACACCGTGGCCGTGACGGGCTTCTGGGCCCGCCCCTACGATGGCGCCAACTCCAACGCGGCCGATGGCAACAGAGGGTTCGACGAGGTCGACCTCTTCGGCCTCTCCGTGCCTGTGACGCTCGACGGTTTCAGCATCACGCCCCATGCCATGTATGCCAGCATCGGCAAGGATGTGGACGGCTCGAACTTCGATGAGAACAAGTGGAACTCCGGTTCGTGGGAAGCTTTCTCCGACGGGATGCACAGCATCGCCCAACAGCACAAGGGGGTGACCCCCGGCGAGTCGTCGCGTGCGTGGTGGGCTGGCGTGGCCTTCGAGATGTCGCTGCTTTCGCCTTTCGAACTGAAGGCCGACCTCACCTACGGCACGGTCTCCAACGATGACGAGGCACTGGAACGTTCCGGCTGGCTGGCCTCCGCCATGGCCTCGTACAAACTCGACATGGTGACCCCCGCCGTGTTCGGATGGTACGGCAGCGGTGAAGACGACGACCTTGGCAACGGTTCGGAGCGTATGCCCTCCGTCTCGGCGCAAGCGTGGGCCCCCACCAGCTTCGGTTTTCCGGGTTCCGCCTTCCAGCAGGATACCAACTTCGCGCGTAACGGCGCGGGCCTGATGGGGCTCGGGGTGCAGGCCGGTGACATCAGCTTCATCGAAGACCTCACCCACGTGGTGCGCGTCGCCTACATGCGCGGCACCAACGACGCCGACCTCCTGCGGCGCGACACCACCTTGCGGGGCGACCTCGCCCCCGGTGCCGGTGCAGTATTCCTCACCGACAAGGACAGCGCGTGGGAAGTCAACTTCGACCATGAATACAAGATCTACGAGAACCTGACCATGATCGTCGAGATGGGGCTCATCCGCCTCAACCTCGATGAGGATGCGTGGGGCGACGAGGCAGACAATCTGGGTACGGCCAAGAAGGCCACTGTCAACCTCGTGTACGAGTTCTAGTCTTCGTCCGGGGCGTCATTCCCTGAGACGCCCCGGTCTTCAGCCGGTGTGGCGGGCCGCACCCCGCACGGCACTACAGGCCGCATGGCCCGCTGCATCCCGGGGTGTCTCGCGTGATGCCCGGCATGAGTAATGAAGAGGCCACTCCCGTCTGTCTGGCGGGGGTGGCCTCGTCATCGTGCGTTGCGGGCGCTGAGGATGCAGGGCGCTTCATCGTGCCTCGCCTGACACGTGCACGGTCTTCGCCGTGCACACTGGAGAGGGCCATGAGCGCCTCCGTACAGGCGGCTGGTGCCTGTCGTCTGGCGGACTCAGGCTTCCCAGATGGTGAGCCTGTCTTCGGGCAGTTCATGCTCTTCGACGAAGGCGGCGGCAAGACCCTCTTCACCTTCGGGGACGATGAGCACGACCTGTCCGCCCAGTTCCTTGGCGCGTCGGGTGAAGGCCTGAAGCCGCTCGACAAGTTCCATCTCTGCGAAGACTTCGGGGGGGCAGACCTCGAAAAGGTAGGTGATGCCCTTCTGGTTGGTCGCCTGCATGTCCGGGATGTGCCCTTCGACCGCCTCGGGTTCGGGCAGGTCTTCGGCGTCCGTCACGCGGATGTCGCGAAAACCGCTTTCCTCAAGGGCTTCGTAGGTCACTTCGAGCATGTCCTCGTAATCGAGGTCGTCTTTTCCTGCCATGGTGGCTCCTCCGGGCTGCCTACGGGGCAGCGGATGGTTGTTTTCGTATGGGGAGACGCCGCTGGTGCCTGCGGTCTCGCGTATTCAGGTACCCCAGTGGTCGTCTTCAGGGACTTCGACGGCATCCGGTCGCATGGGGCTGCCCGTCGTGGGTGTTCTCTGTGACGCCTGACCTGTCTCGAGGGGCATGGTGCAGACGCAAAGAGGCTTGCACGGTCGCAGTGCGTTTCCAGAGGGGATGGGGGTTCCGATAGTCGGCCCCATGACGTGCGTCAAGTGCCGGGACGCGCGTTGTCAGTGCAGGCAGACGGGGCCGTCGTTGTCGAGGTACTCCGAGAGGGTGACGAACTGACACCCCGCAGCTGCCAGGTCGTCGAGGATGCGAGGCATGGCGTCGACGGTGGAGCGGTGGTTGTCATGGAAGAGGAACACCCCGTGCACCTTGCCCGAACTGCTGCGGGGAAGCACCCGTGCCATGGGTTGGCGCGGGCTCTGCCAGTCTCGGCTGTCGATGGACCACATGACGATGGTCAGGTTCTCGATGGCGGCCTGCTCCAGCGTATTCTTGTCGTAGCGCCCGTACGGGGGGCGCAGGTAGCGCACGGGAATGCCGAGCTCAAGGAGGGCGGCATCGGTGCGGGCTATCTCGTCACGCTGCGTTTCGGGGGCGAGGTTGCGCAGGTTGACATGGCTGTAGGTATGGTTGCCCACTTCGTGGCCTTCGGCGGCGATGGCGCGCATGGTCTGCGGGTAGCGGGCTACACGCGAGCCGAGTACGAAGAACGTCGCCTTGATGTTGCGCTCGCGCAGGATGCCGAGAAGCCGGGGAGTGTGTGGCCCGGGGCCGTCATCGAAGGTGATGGCGCATGTGTTTGTGTGCGCTCCGAGCATGGCAAGCGAGAACCCGTCGAAAATTTCTTCGGCGTACGCCGAGATGGGGCAGGCCAGGCAGAGCAGGGAGCACAGGAGCGTGAGGGCGGCGTGGGGCATGTCAGTCTCTCGATCATGCGTGTGTACGGGCATGTCTTGCGCCCGCAGGACCAACTATCGCAGAAATGCAAGGCGTCGTACAGGGGATGCACCAGTGCGTGTGCACTTTGCGTCAGGGGATGGTGCCGTTGCGCAACACCCGTCGGTGTTGCTGGCATGCAGGTGCATGTCTCTGGTGTTCCGCGCTCAGGAGTATGCCCGGTCACGGTCGATATCGCCTGTCGTGGCTGGATGACTGTCGCGTGCGTCTTGCCTGTTCACCGTGTGCTGCGCGAGCGGGGTTTACGCATTCTACGCAACTGCCACATACGAGGAGTGAGCGAACCTTCTGGAGGCTGTTTGGAGGAGGGGGAGGGGGTACTTGGTGGCTTTTTTGTATCCATATGAAATTATGCGCAAAAAAAATGAAGCGATTTTGCCGCCAGAAAAAAAGCAGTCTGCTCGGGATTTTTCGTTGACAGCACAAGGGGTGGCATATATACACAGCCTCCTCAAGGGCAGTTAGCTCAGCTGGAAGAGCACCGCCTTCACACGGCGGGGGTCGCAGGTTCGAGCCCTGCACCGCCCACCACGCGGAGCCGTAGTTAAGACGGTTATAACGCCGGCCTGTCACGCCGGAGGCCGAGGGTTCGAGTCCCTTCGGCTCCGCCATGTCCCCAAGGGGGAGCAACGCTCCCCCATTATTTCGCAGATAAGGGTCTCGCAAGTGATCCTCTTCATGCGGAGCGGTAGTTAAGACGGTTATAACGCCGGCCTGTCACGCCGGAGGCCGAGGGTTCGAGTCCCTTCCGCTCCGCCATTTTTCGACATAAGCCCCGCAAGTACCAAGAGTGCTTGCGGGGCTTATGTTTTGCGTGTTTCGCGTTGCGACTGGCGATTAAGGGCGATGGCAAACCGCGTTAACAGCCGGGGCAGCTTGGGGGCAACTTTGGGGATAACAAGGCGCAGGTCGCAGGCGTTGCCCCCAGATGCTCAGGACACCAAGTGCCCGCAAGTACCAGTGAGTGCTGCGGGCCTTGTGTCTTTCGTGCCTTGTGCTTCGCTTGCCCTGAAACCGGTCGCCGTCAGGCGGTGTGACCTTGCGCCGCCGCCGTGAGTTTGCGTAATGCACCCTGCATCATGCGAAGCGAAGGATGGTCGTCGGGGATGCCGTATTCTTTCGCCAGCCTTTCGGGTGACAGGTGGATGAAGACGGTGCGCCCCGCGTCTTCACGAACCATGCAGCGCAGGGGCAGGTCGAGGGCGATGTCCGGGGCGGTCTGCATGAGAGGGGTGCCCACCTCGGCCTTGCCGAAGATGGCAACGCGGCAGAAGGGCAGTTCCATTCCTGCCTTGCTCGCGTTGGCAGCGTGGTCGACCGTGCAGAACACGGTCGCCCCCAGAGTCTCCAGCATGGACAGAACCCGTTGCCAGACGACTTCTGCAGGGGCGTTGCAGTGGTGCACAGGGGATGGTGCGTTCATGGCGTCTCCTGTCGGTACAGGTGAATCGGGGTATTCATGCACATTACTCTGGGCGATACCATGAATGGACCCGCAAGGGTAGCGTCGACCGTGTCTGCGTTACCGGACTGGAAGCGGGCGCATCCCTTGTGCTAGGGTACCTGCATGTTGGTCGTCCGTTGCGCGGCGTGTCGCCGCAAGCTTTTCAGGTACAGGAAGATTGGCAAGGGAGAGGTGCTGCGCTGCCACAAGGAGCGCATCATGCGTCTGTTCGAGGCCGAAGAACGCGACGGGCGTCTGTGGTGCCCGTGCGGAAGGGCCGTAGGCGTGGATATGGGGACGCGGTGGAACATGCTCGGGGGCACGTTCACCTACTCCGGCACCAAGGACAACAACTGACGCACGGGGGCCGTGAGGCTGACTGGGGGCCTGCCAGCCCGTGCCTGCCAGCCTCTGTCCGGCTGTCCTCGTTGTTCCTGCGGCTGACGTCTCTCCGGGGGGCGACTCCGCCGCACCGTAACTCTGTCAGGCCGCCGCCTCGTCGTCCCGTTTCCCGTCGCTTCATAGGAGGCTTCTTGCGTCGCGCCGACACCCTGCATCGTTATGAGTCACGTGTTAACAGGCTCATCGATCATATCGTGAACAATCTTTCCGGCCCGTTGACACTGGAAGAGATGGCCGCCGTATCGTCCTTCTCGCCCTTTCATCTGCATCGTATCTTCTCCACTGTGATGGGCGAGACCCTAGCCGCGTTCATACGCAGGGTACGCATAGAGCGCGCTGCCGTGCTGCTGCTCTGGAATCCTACGCGCTCCGTGACCGACATCGCCTTTGCGTGCGGATTCTCCTCATCGCAGAACCTTGCGCGGGCCTTCACCCGCCATATGGGGATGCCCCCCGGTGTCTACCGGCGTTGCCGCAGGGAAGAAGGGTGCGGGCTGACACCAGCAGGGGCAGGCAATGATGATAATGGCAAGAACGGAAACGCAGGCGGCATGGGGCTGTGGCATGGTGGCGATGCAGCCGGTGCCAGCGGGCACCATCTGCATCTCGCCCATTCATTGCTCGAAAGGAGTGCCACCATGGATGTACGGATTGAAGAGATGCCCAGATTTCATGTCGCCTATCTGCGTCATGTGGGGCCTTACACCGAAGCGACAATCGGCCCGGTATGGGGCAGGCTCATGGAGTGGGCCGGTGCCAGGGGGCTCCTGCGTCCGGGCGTGAAGACGCTGGGCGTCAGCTGGGACGACCCCGAGGTGACGCCTCCCGAACATTGTCGCTATGACGCCTGTATCGTCATCGCCCCCGGCGTGGAGGTTGATGGCGGTTGTGCCACGCAGGAGGTGGGCGGCGGTCTGTATGCCGTGTACCGTCGTCCTGTGGCATGCGGGCAGTTCACCGAGGCATGGAATGAACTCTTCGGGCAGTGGCTGCCGACCAGTGGTATGCAGGCCGACGACAGACCCTGTTTCGAACTGTACAACGACGTTATGCAGGCTCCTCCCGAAGGCCCGTGGGACGTGAGCATCTGCATGCCCGTGAGACCTCTGTAGCAGGGCCGCTACGCGGTTTCATCGACAGGCACTGTGAATGAGGCCCGTTGCGCCAATGGCGTGACGGGCCTTCATGCGTTGTCGGGATGAAGCAGGGACCCCGTCTCCCGACAGGGGGATGTCCGTCCTCGGGCTCGCCTATCGTCCCGGAGGGCAGGGAAGGCGACAGGGCCACAGGCGGAGGGATGCCTGCCAAGGACGCCGGGGGCTATTGCCTCTCTGCCCGCCGCCCCCTTCGGCGTGTGGACGCAGCCGGGATGTTTTCCGGCAAGGCGTCGCAGACTGCGGGAGCATCATGCGTCAAGGATGATTCTTCCTTCGACATCGAGTGTGAGCGAGGGAACGTGGGCCACTTCCCACGGGTGCCCGTCGGGGTCGGCGAAATAGCCTCCGTAGCCCCATGGCTTGTCACGGGCGGGGGCGATGAGCCTTCCTCCAGCTTCCACCACCTGTGCCAGCCGCGCATCGACTTCATCGCGCGAGGCGACGTTGCAGGCAAGGGTGACTCCGCCCGGCGTGGGGGCATTGCCGGTGAGTCCGCAGTCTTCAAGAAGGGCGTCACGCGGGAAGAGGGCAAGTGTGGCACCCCCGCCATGCAGGAAGACGATGTGTTCGTTGCTGCATGATGCCACCTTCCAGCCCGTGCGGGCGTAGAAGTCGCGGGAACGGGCGAGGTCGGTGACGCCTAGGGTGACAAGCGAGAGTGTTCTGCTCATGGTGACTCCTGTGGTTTGCAGCACCATAGCGCAAGGCGCTGCATTCGTCATGACATACTGATGATGCAATGCGGACAAGGTAGGGGCCTGGTGTGCCCTCTATGACGCACTGCTTCTGCGTTGTCGTGTTGCACTGTCGATTTGGTAGAGTGTGCTATCACATGGGGTGACGACTGCTCGCACTAACAGAATGGAGACATATACCACTGAAAAGAAGTGTGAGTATCGCGTCTTGAAAAAGACGCGAGTGGGCACTTGCTATGCGCCGGGAGCGGGAGTAAGGCTACCGCTTTCCGACAGCGGAAAATCGCAAAGGAGGCGCATATGGCGATTCCATCTGGTGCGACAGGCAAAGAGCCGTTCCTGCCGCGTACCCTCACGGTACTGAGGGAAGGATATGACGGCGGGACGTTCTTCAAGGACCTTGCGGCGGGGCTGACCGTGGGCATCGTGGCCCTGCCACTTGCCATGGCTTTTGCCATCGCCTCGGGCACGACGCCCGAACGGGGGCTTTTCACGGCCATCGTCGCAGGCTTTCTCATCTCCCTGCTTGGCGGCAGCCGCTACCAGATTGGCGGGCCCACGGGCGCGTTCGTCATCATCATCTTCAATGTGATCATGAAGCATGGGTACGACGGTCTTGTCGTGACCACGCTGCTTGCCGGGGCCATGCTTCTGGTCTTCGGGCTGTGCCGCTTCGGGGCACTCATCAAGTACATTCCCTATCCCGTGACCACGGGATTCACCGCAGGTATCGCCGTCCTCATCTTCTCGCAGCAGGTGAAGGACTTCCTCGGCCTTTCCATGCAGTCGGTCCCGCCGGACTTCTTCGAGAAGTGGCAAGCCTACATACACAACGCCGCAACGTTCGACCCTGCCACCTGTGGCATCGCATTTCTTGCTCTTGGGGCCATCATCCTCACCCGCAAGACGATCCCCCGTATTCCGGGGCCTGTCGTGGGGGTCGTGCTGGCGTCGCTGACGGTGTGGGCCCTGGGCCTTGATGTCGAGACCATCGGCAGCCGCTTCGGCGGCATACCCACTGAACTGCCCACGTTCACCCTGCCGACCGTCACCCTCGAACGGGTCCGGCAGCTTCTGCCTGACGCCATGACCATCGCCCTTCTGGCGGGCATCGAATCGCTGTTGTCCTGTGTGGTGGCCGACGGCATGACCGGCGACAAGCACAACTCCAACGTCGAACTTGCGGCGCAGGGCGCGGCGAACATCGCGTCAGTCATGTTCGGCGGCATTCCCGCCACCGGGGCCATCGCCCGCACGGTCACCAACATCCGCTCCGGCGGCAGGACGCCCGTGGCAGGCATGATCCATGCCGCCGTGCTGGTGGGCTTCATCCTCTATCTCGCGCCCCTTGCCTCGTTCATTCCCCTGGCAAGTCTCGCGGCCGTACTGATGGTCGTCGCGTGGGACATGAGCGAGATGCACAAGTTCCTGCGCCTCTTGCACGCACCCAAGTCCGACGTGCTGGTCATGTGTCTGACCTTCGCGCTGACGGTCGTCATCGACCTGACCGTGGCGGTGTATGTGGGCGTCATGCTGGCCTCACTACTCTTCATGCGCCGCATGAGCGAGGTGACGCAGATATGTACCTGCCTCGACGGTGAGGCCACCAAGGTGCAGGGGCGTGAGACCGCGGAACTTGACGTGCCCGAAGGTGTGAAGGTCTACGAGATAGACGGGCCGTTCTTCTTCGGTGTGGCGGACAGGTTCCAGAACGTGCTTGCTGCACTCGACCGGCAGCCTGAAGTGTTCATCCTGCGCATGCGCAAGGTCTCGACACTGGACTCCACCGCCGTCAACGCCCTTGAGGTGTTCTGGCGCAAGTGCCGTAGCGACGGTACGCAACTGCTGCTTTCGGGAGTGCGTGAGACCATGCGCACCACGTTGCGGCGCATGGGCACACTTTCGCTCATCGGTGAGGGGAATATCTGCGAGAACATCGATGCGGCGTTGGCCCGCGCTGGGCAGGTGCTTGCCGAACGCCGTGAAGCCGAGGACAGGCCACAGTAACGTTGATGACAGACGTGACGTTCCCCATGAAGGAACGCTGGAAACGCCAGCCTCTGGGTCGGCGTTTCTGCGTATCGTGCGGGGCTGCGTGTGGCACTGTCTGTAGGCGTGCGCCGGATACCGCGCGCCGGATGCCGTGTACTGAAAGACGTGCGGTGGCTGGCGTGAGTGACACGATGGGGGATGACGGCGTCGGCCCAGTGACGAGAACGCTGTTTGCAATGTGTGATGGGGCTTGGGGAGGCGGTCTGTCGCAGACGCACGTGCGGAAGAAAGGCAGGGGCGTACCACAGAAGTACGCAGAAGGGCGGACTATCCCCGCACCGCGTGCAGGGCCGCCTCCACTTCGCGGCGGAATTTCCTCTCGAAGACCGACGTGTCGAACGTTCGTGCATGTCGCCGCAAGCTGTCGGGGACGAAGTCCCTCTCCATCCTCTCATGGCGCATGATGGCATCATGGCAGGCTGTTGCGGTCTGTTCATGAAAGAGAACGCCTGTTTCGCCATCAAGCACGGTCTCCAGCGCGCCGCCCTTGCCGT